>JBAYJY010000016.1:0-40998 GCA_041664945.1 bacterium
ACAGGTTGTGGGTGGCGCCCGGATAAAAATATGAATAGGCTGAAAAACAGGTCGTAAAGCAGACCGCAAAGCAGCCGGCTGAACGGTCTTGTCTGCATTACCACGCGAAGCGTGGTAACGAGATATATTCATATAATAGAATATCGAATATCGAACAAGGAATATCGAATTATGAAGGATCATTCTCCTCATGCACGCGCCTGACGGCTTCGCCGTAATGCAAGGCGGCGATCGCTCGCAAGCTTCACCCACAACAGGTTGTGGGTGAAGCCCGGATAAAAATATGAATAGGCTGAAAAACAGGTCGTAAAGCAGACCGCAAAGCAGCCGGCTGAACGGTCTTGTCTGCATTACCACGCGAAGCGTGGTAACGAGAAATTGATGAAGTTTATGGAAAATTCTTAAGAAATTTCGCGGGATGATTTTGTTTCCAGTATGAATATGGCGATGAGCAAGGCGGCGGAGAGGGCTATGAGGTATTTGGAAAGCGTGAACAACGGGTAAAAGAGCGGGCTGCCTCGTTTCAGTATTTTATAATCGGTGACATAGACGATTTCGCAGGCGCCCTGGCCGACGTCCTGTCTTGTTGTGCTCGTGTTCCGATAGAAACCTTTGACGTTTGTGTAATTTACGAGGTAGCCTTTGATGTGTATCTGGTCGCCGCGGTGTGTGCCGCGAATGGCTTTAATGAGTTGTTTGTTTTCGGCGAGAAGGTGGCTGTTTGAGATGGCGGACTGATTGAATGTTTCCCACGTGTTCTGATCTTTCGTACGGAAGAAGCAGGTCCAGTTGCCGCTCGTGAACTCAATATTCTTGTACATGTTGCCGAGCAGGTTCGACCCCCAGAGGACGCATATATCCTCGATGTTGAGTTTGTCGCCCCATCTTGCGTGCGCGGTGTCCGAGAGGTCGGTGCTGCGGTGATATGTGACTACCATTCCGTAAAGATCGTATTCGAACAGCGGCGTGACGGTAAACACGGAATCTTTCGCGCCGGCTAAAAAAGGCGCCATGTTCAACGGCGTTTGAACGGGCTCGTACTGCATCTCAGGCAGCATCGTTGAAGAATCGGGATATTTGTCCTTAATGAAATAGGTGACGCAAAGGGTGATTACGCTTGCGACGAGTATTATCCGGAGAAGCTGTTTCATGGTTTTATGGTGTTGCGAATTGAGATCGGGATTGCTTCGTCAGCAAAAAACCGCTTCCTCGCAATGACGCGTTTTTTGTTTTACTCCTATATCTATTGAGATATTCGAAGTTTTATTTTGCAGTCTGCGGAACGTTTCCGTAAATCTTCCATTCGCCTTTAGCGGTGATCAGTTTGAAAAGCTTTACGGTCGGCGCGCCCGGAGTTCCCTTGGGCGGCGTGTTGATCAGTTCGAGTGTCGCTTTGTCGCCGGTTTTCTTGAATTCGCCAATGCTGAAGTTCCTGAACTTAGTCTGCTTCTTCTCAGACAGGAACATGTTCTTCGCGAGGGTCTTGTACGATTTGATCTGCATATCCTTCTGGTCCTGAGGCAGTTTGGACGGATCTTTTTTTGTCTGGTCGAGAAGCAGCGCGTCGAAATCCATCAATGCGTAAGCTTCTTCATATTTGGCGGCGTCCATTTTTTCGAGGAATGCCTGGACGACGGCGGCGGCCTTGTCCTTATCCGAGAGTTGCTTTTTGGCCGGCGCTTTCGGAGCTGCGAAAGCGGCGCAAGCAGTGATGCAAACAAGAAGCGTTGTCAGGATAATTCGTTTCATGATATTAAGCCTCATTTCGTTTGTGTATAAGATGCAATGACGTGCATAGCATGCTATGCCCCTACAAAAAACTCGCTTGCTGTCTCGCATCTCATCCGCTCTGAGCCATTGCGCCCAAATCCTAATGGCGGATTTGGTTTTTTCCGGCTCTGGAAAAACGGGACAGGCAGTGTAAATATCCCTGTCCATGTTTTCTAAAGTAATAATAACAATACTGTTATAGACATGGCAACAACAGACGATAAATTCAGGAAATAAAAAAGGGGCATGGAATTCACCACGCCCCTTTTGACAGCATATTGTTGATAAAACAATTACGCCTTCGCGGGAAGGTTTTCGAGATAGGTGTTGATAGCGGCCGCAGCGCGTTTGCCGGCGCCCATGGCGGAGATGACCGTCGCCGCGCCGGTGACGATGTCGCCGCCGGCGAAAACGCCGGTGATCGACGTCTGGCCTGATTCGTTATTCGCGTCGACGTTGCCGCGTTTGTTCAGTTTCAAGTCCGGCATGGTCGAGAGCAGCAGCGGGTTCGGGCCCTGTCCGATCGCCATGACAACCGTGTCGACTTCGATGTTATAGTTGGAGCCTTCGATCGGCACAGGCCGTCTGCGGCCCGACGCGTCCGGCTCGCCGAGTTGCTGTTTCACACATTCGATGCTTTTGACCCAGCCTTTGTCGTCCCCGTGGATCGCGATCGGGTTCGTCAGCAAATTGAATTCAATTCCTTCTTCCTCCGCGTGTTCGGCTTCTTCGAGGCGGGCCGGCATCTCCTCGCGGGAGCGCCTGTAGACGAGGTAGACATTTTCGGCGCCGAGGCGTTTAGCAGACCGCGCTGAGTCCATAGCGACGTTGCCGCCGCCGACGACCGCGACGTTTTTGCCTGTGCGGATTGGGGTGTCGTATTCCGGGAATTTGTATGCCTTCATCAGGTTCGTGCGCGTAAGGAACTCGTTCGCCGAGTAGACGCCGTTCAGGTTTTCACCCGGGATGTCCATGAAGTAGGGCAAGCCGGCGCCGGTGCCGATGAACACGGCGTTGAAGCCGTCTTCCGTCATCATCTGATCGACCGTGCGGGTTTTGCCGGCGACAAACGATTCGTGAATCTGAACGCCGAGCTTTTTGAGGTAATCCAGTTCGCGCTGGACGATATCTTTCGGAAGTCTGAATTCGGGGATTCCATAGACGAGAACGCCGCCGCCTTTGTGGAGCGCTTCGAAGATATGGACTTCGTGTCCGAGTTTGCGGAGGTCGGCGGCGCATGAAAGGCCGGCGGGACCGGCGCCGATGATGGCGACTTTTTTGCCGGTAGCGGCTTTAATTTCGGGCAGAGGCGCTTCGCCCTGAGCGGCCTCGTAGTCGGCCACGAAGCGTTCGAGGCGACCGATGGCGACCGGCTCGCCCTTTTTGCCGAGAACGCAAAGTTGTTCGCACTGAGTTTCCTGCGGGCAGACGCGGCCGCAGATCGCCGGAAGGCTGTTTTCCAGCTTGATGCTGGCGACGGCGCCCATGAAATCTTTTTGTTTGATTTTCCCTATGAAGGCGGGGATGTCGATGTTGACGGGGCAGCCTTCGGAGCAGGGTTTTTTCTTGCACTGCAGGCAGCGCATCGCTTCGCCGTAGGCCATGTTTTCGTCGTAGCCGAGAGCGACTTCGTTGAAGTTTTTAACGCGCGCTTTCGCGTCCTGCGTCGGCATCGGGGCGCGGCCCTTTTTCGGATTCTTCAGTTCGTCTTCGATTTTCTCAGCTTCGCCGCGTTTATCCATGGCGAACTTTTCTTCCGGAATATACATTTTCTGGCGGTCCATCAGGCCTTTGAAATCGACTTTATGGGCGTCGAATTCCGGGCCGTCGACGCAGACGAACATCGTCTTGCCGTCGTAAGTGATTCTGCAGCCGCCGCACATGCCGGTGCCGTCGACCATGATCGAGTTAAGGCTGACGACAGTTTTGAGGTCGAGCTGTTTTGTGAGCTTTGTGACGGCGTTCATCATGACGACCGGACCGATGGCGATAACGAGATCGATCTTTACGCCTTCGTCTGAGAGGCGCTTGAGTTCGTCGGTGACGAAGCCGTGGCGTCCGTATGAGCCGTCGTCTGTAGTGACGAGGAGTTCGTCGCTGACATCCTTCATTTTATCTTCCCAGATGAGGAGGTCCTTGCTGCGGGCGCCGATAATGGAGATGACCTTGTTGCCGGCGTTGTGAAGCTCGCGGGCTATCGGGAACACCGGGGCCACGCCGACGCCGCCGCCGATGCAGACCACCGTTCCGAATTTCTCGATATGGCTTTCCTTGCCGAGCGGCCCGATGATGTCTTTGAAGCTGTCGCCGACGTTGAGGCGAGCCATCTTGCGGGTCGAGGCGCCGACCACCTGAACGATGATCGTGAGCGTGCCTTTTTCGCGGTCGAAGTCCGCGATCGTAAGCGGAATTCGCTCGGAATACTCGTCCGTGCGGAAAACAACGAACTGGCCGGCCTTCGCCATCTTGGCGATCATCGGCGTCTTAATCTCGAAAAAGAAAATCGTCGGCGCTATTTCAGCCTTTTGGAGAATCACGTTGTTGTCCTGTCCGACACCCATGCCCTGGCATGCGTGGCCGGCTGCCGCCTGCGTCCCTTGGTCTGGCGCTGTGCTCATAGTTGCAGTCTCCTTTTAATATTTTGTCGTTTTTTTCACAATCTTTTTGATCGTGTTATTTTTCGGCGCTCCGGGACGGCTGCCAACCCCTTTAAGGCAGCGTCTTGGTCCGGCGTCCGTTTTTTTCTTTTGAATAATCTTTAATGAATAAGAAAGGCGAATGCGATTTGTGTGTATGCCGGAATTTACTGTTGAAATGCGTTTCTCTCATCGGCAAACCATAGTTGTTCTTTGAACAATCCGCGCAGGCAGACCGGCCGTCTCATGCGCTCGTTTTTTAGGCACGAAAAGTATAACGTTGTGAGAATGAAAATTCAATATAGGAAATGTAATGTAATATTAGGCGCTAAAAGGGGTATCATGCGGCTGGATCCGGCTGGAAATAAAAAACCCCCGTTGCCGGGGGTTTTGTTTATTCCGTTTCGAGTCGATTAATTTCAGATGGTCTCGAAAATTGTGCCTTTGAGTATTCCGTGAACGATTTCCTCGGAACTCATTTTGACCAATTTATCGTCGATTGAGATCTTCTTCAGTTCGGGAGCTTTCGATCCATCGGCCTTATCAAGCTCAGCGTATGAAGCGCGCAGTTTCTGCATCAGCTTGGACTTCGAAGATATCTGTATCTCATCTGTCGCGCTTGCTTTTGCGGCGCTGTAAGCGTTTGCAACTTTGCGCGTTCCGACAGCTTGAGTCTTCGCGCTGTCCAGCTTCTGCGGCGAGTTTTGTGGTATGAATGGGACTTCCATTTTGCTCAACCCTTTCGTTATTTGACACTTATATTATCGGCGCGATTTTCAAAATCTTAACAATCACGAAAATAATTATTATAAATTTCGCCGTATTGTGCTCCGCGCGGCTATAAGTTAAAATCCTCTGCATGGAATGTTACTCTAATATCTCTGTATTTACAACGATATTTAATAATTTTTTTGTTGCGCGGCTCAATGTCGGCAATTCCGGCGAAAGTATTGTCATGATGCGCGTATTTTGTCAAATAACTAAGAAAACGGCGTTAATATAACATAATGGGTATAATAATCGCGCAAAGTCTCAAAAACACGCTATTACAGCTTGGAGATTTGTTTATTAAAGATAACAAGCGTATTTACCTGATTGGCGGAGCTATTAGGGACTTAAACTTGAATATAGAGCTCAATGATCTTGATTTCGCAACTTCTGCTGATCCGGCTCAGATTAGAAAGATTGTGCGCCCGGCGTCAAAAGGAGTGTATGACAAGTCGCCCGCGAAAGGTTATGGCACTCAGGGAGTTCTTTTAAAGAACGGCGTCGAGGTCGAGATAACGCCGTTCAGGCGGGTTGCGGCTCCGGAGATTGAGGCGTCGCCCGGCCAGGACGCATCGGTTACGCTCGACGAAGACCTCGCAAGCCGTGATTTCACGATAAACGCGATCGCTATGGACATTGCGCCGGACAGGTTCGGCGAGATTTACGATCCTTGCGGAGGCGTTGAGGATCTTAACCGCAAACTGCTGCGCACGCCGCGCGCTGCGCCGGCCACTTTCGAGGACGACCCGCTGCGCATACTTCGCGCGGTCCGTTTTATTACGCAGTTCAGGCTCGAACCTGATCCTGAGATTCCGATCGCGGTTAAAAAGATATTGGCGGAATCGAAACGGCTCCCGCTTGTCGCGCTTGAGCGTGTCCGCGAGGAAATTGTGAAAATGCTTTTGCTCGATCAGCCATCGCGCGGATTTCTGCTGATGCGCGAATGGGGGCTGCTCGAATACTGGCTGCCGGAAGTCGCGGCGCTCGCGGCGCTCGAACCGGAACCGGGAACTCATCACAAGGATGTTTTCGCGCATACTATGAATACGCTCGACCGGGCGTCCGAGTTAGGGCCGCGAGAGGCGCCGTTTCTGTTGGCGGCATTGCTTCATGATGTAGGAAAACCGGCCGCGAGGCGGCTCGAACCCGGCGGTTACACGTTTCACCGGCACGAAAATATCGGCTCCGAAGTTGCGGCGGATGTCTGCAAGCGGTTAAGATTCAGCAATGAGGATACGGAGCGGGCGGCCGACCTCACGCTGAAACATCACCGGCTGAGTTCGTACTTGCCTGAGTGGACTGATTCGGCGGTGCGCCGGGCGCTGAACGATCTGGGCGGCCGGTATTCGGAGATACTCGCGCTGTCGCGGGCGGACCTGACGACATCGCTGCCGGAGAAGCGGGCGGCCGCGGAGGCGAGGATAGACGATTTTTTAAGTCGAGTGGCCGGTTTCGATCGTGAAGTTGTGTTGAACCCCCGCTCTCCGATCGACGGACACGAAGTGATGAAGCTGTTCGGCATTTCGGCGGGCGCGACCGGCGGAGGACGCGATGTGGGCCGCGCTATAAATTATTTGAAAGATCTGATCGTCGCCGGAGAGCTTGCTCCGGGCGACGCGGAAACCGCCCGCCGCCTCGTAATCGAAAGAGCCTGGGAAAAGGTTGACTGATGCCGCACGAACCGACGCCGATTCAAAAAACCGCGGCCCGCTGGGGCCTTGTTTCCATGGCTGTCTTCATAATCGGGGCGCTTGGAATCCACGCCCTTTACGTTGCTCAAAAGCATCGTTTGGTCGATTATTACCTTAACCGGCAAAAGGAAACCGCGTGGACGGCGTCGTTCAAGTGTCTGGACTATCTTGACGGCATTGAAAGCTCGCTGAAATCTGTCGCCCGGCCGGTGGCGCAGAACGAGGAAGCAAAAAAAATATATACAGAGGATCTGAAAAAGTATCTGAGGATATATGGGGGCGTTGGCGTTGAAAGCGTAGGTGTGTACGATAAAAACGGATTGGAAGCGGCGGCCGGGACTTATTTTTCGTCGGCTGAAGGGCCGTCGCCGAAGCACATAGATTTCATTCATTCGCTGATGCAGGCGGATAAGATGAAAACAGCCATGACGGATGTTACGCCTATGAAGGGGCCGGCGGGGCAGATTGACGCGATGGCGCTGGTGGCTGCGGCGTCCGGCACTGAACGTTTGAGCGTATGCGGGCAGTCTGTATGTCCGGCTTTCGCGGTCGCCATGGTCAACACGCGGTCGCTCAGCTATTCGCTTCAAAGGCTTTTCAGCGAAGACGAAAAGACGCCCGGCGCCGACAGCAGGCCGATTATTTTCGCGATAGACGGCAAGGGTTTCATAATTTCGCATCCATCCGCGGAATATATCGGAGCGAACGCCGTTCAGACATTCGACCTCGAGCATAATCCGGAATTCGAGCAAGTTATTCAAAAGATGAAAAACGGAGAAAGCGGAACGAGCGAATATGTGGCTGCCGCGCGGTCGGGCAAGGGGATGGCGCGCTGGCTGATCGCATACTCGCCGGCGGCGTTCGGCGGAAACAGATGGTCCATAGCAGTAGCTTTTCAGGAGCGTGACGTTCCTTTTCTCGGCGGTTTATTCAAGAAATATTTAATTGCGGCTTTTGTCTGGTTTATAGTTCTGTTCGGGGTGAACGCCATATATCTGCGGTCGCGCTCTCACTCGTTCAGGCTCGAGCGCCGGGTGAGGCAGCTCGCCGATTCCGCGGCGGTGAACGATATACTGCGCAATGTGAATACGGAGTTGAACGAGGCGAAGAGGAAGCTCGAAGTGAAGACGAAGGAATTCGAAGCGATTCATCACGAGCGGGAGGCGATGCTGGAGAGGCTTGAAGAGTTGCAGAAGAATCTTTTCGCCTCGATATCGCGTCCTACGCGCGAGAATCGCGAGGCGATGCGGGAGATGCGCAGGATCGTTCGGGTGCTGAGCCGGCCACCGGAAGGCCGTTTCTGGAAACATATGGATGATGAATAATCTCAAATGTCCATGTTAATACAGAATCTGGATTCACAAGATAATGCGCTGTTTATCTTTGAAGACAAAATATTATCAATCCGGATTATTTCAAATGTGTGAATTATTCGGTTTCGACTGTTATTGCGGCGCAAGTATTTGATATAATACAAAAGATCAATAGCGGAAAAGGAACATTCAAAATTGGCTGAAAACGAATCGGGCATCAATCAAGGCGTTTCGGGTGAGGCGGGCAGGACCGAGGTGTTTCACATACCTGAGCCGTCGCGCGAGTTCAAGCTGGATGTTTCAACGATCAATAATCTCAGCAAGCTCTCGGTTATGTTTGAGCGGATGAACCTTACCGGCTACCTTTCGATGATGCAAAACACGCGGCTGATAATCTGGAACAATTTTATCGCGGGAGTCGCGCGCGGTTTCGGTTTCAGCATCGGGATGACGCTTTTGGTGGGTCTTTTGCTGTTTCTGATGGGCCGGATGGTGGACATTCCGCTGATCGGAAAATATATCGCGAAGATAGTGGAAATAGTGCAGATGGAGATGAAGATGCGGAAGTTTTGAGGCGCGCCGCGCAAACGGAGCGCCCCAAAATAATCCTTCGCGATTGATCTATTTCATTGTTAATGTTAAAATACTTCAAACCTGTCGCTGAGGATTTTGGTAAATTGATATTAAGGCCGGGGTGACTATACATAATGGCCAAAAAGAAAAAAGAACCGCCCAGAGAGCGTCTTTTCACTACAGATGAAATGGCGAAGATACTTCAGGTTGAGAAACGCGTGCTGGTGGAATGGGTGCAGTATCGCCGGATTCCGCATGTGATAATTGACGGCAGGAACGTGCGTTTCAAACTGTCGGACATAGCCAAGTGGGTCAGGGACAAAAACCGGACCTCGGACAGAGCTCATATATCTTAATACGCCACACGATTGCCTGAGCGGCGAGAGCCGCGGGCAGACGGATACCAAGGAGCGCGATACCGCCCCGCATGGAGCAAAACCTTCCCCGAGTTGATGAACCGCCCGTAATTTTAGTTCGCCTTGAAGGCAGCCTTCTGCGCCATGAGGACACAGACCTCGAATTGCTGTTCGACGAGCTTCTCGGCAAAAACTGCAAACATTTCATTCTCGACTTCAACCGTATCGAATTCGTCGACAGCGCCGGCATCGGCCTCATCATCAAGCTCGCTTCGATGATCGAAAAGAAACTCGGAACTCTACAACTCTGCAATCCGCAGACAAATGTCCGCAACGTCTTCAACATGCTCGGAATCGAAAACAGGTTCAAGATACACGATAACCTCGGCGACGCTCTGCAATTGATCGGACGCCTGATGCGGCTCGAAATTATTACCGTAAGATATTAATATGCGTTAGCCGGCGAGCGCCGGACCCTAAATCGGCAGCGAAAGGCGACTTATGGCGACTGAAATCTACATCCTTAGGCACGGCGAATCGCTGGACAATGTGGCGGGCGTCACTTTCGACGAAATGTCGGTTGATGAAGAGGGCTTTCTCGACAATCCGCTCTCCGATCTCGGCAGGCAACAGGCTCAATCCGCCGCCCGGTGGCTCACAGCGCGCGGCGTCAGGCCGGACGCGATCTTTTCAAGCGGACTTGCCCGCTCAACCATGACCGCGGAACCGCTCGCCGAACAGTGCGGCCTCGCCATTGAAACGCTCCCCGAACTGCGCGAAGTGCATGTCGACACCAAAACCCTCGGCAGTCTCAAACATGAAAATAATCTTTCGCGAACGCTCTATGAAATCCCAGGCGGGAAAGAACTGCGCGGCGTAATTATGAACGTCGGAGTGGTCGTCGCCTTCAACTCATGGGCGACTTTCGGACTTCCGGGTTTCGAGCCGGTCGCCGAACTCAAGGGCCGCGCCGGTTACTGCCTCGACGTGTTCGCCGCGCGCCCGGAACGCTGCATCGTCGCTGTCGCTCACAACTTTTTCCTCGGCGCTCTTCTTCTCGAACTCATCGACCGCAACCCGCTCAATTACATCGAGGCGGCGCCTCATCTCGGCTTGATCCACAACTGCTCGGCGACCTGCGTCATTGCGCATCCGCCACGGTTCCGACTGCGGTACGCTGCGCGAAGAACCGATATTTAAACGAACCCGAACCCGGCTCCGAATCCCGATTATTAGTTGCATAACCGCGTTTTCAGCGCGCAATAAAAGTGCGTAACAGCGCCCGAAACATGCGCGAAAGGTATGTTAAAAGCGCCATATCCTGGTATAATTAGGGCTTAAAAGACGTTCACGAGGACATTCACGAGTATTTTGCCCGCGTGCGCGCGCGCGAAAATCGATCGAAAGGGGCAAACGCATGAAAAAGAATGATAACATCAAAGTGCGCAAGAACTTCACGCTTTCGAAAACAGGCATTTACTACCTCGAGAAAATCCAAAAGAAAAGTCTTCCTGAGATGTCGTATTCGCAGATCGTAGACAGAGCCATAATCGAATACTCGAAATTGAGAAAAGTTTACGAAATATAATAGCCGCCTGCCGCGAAGCGGCCTGCTTTCAGCATATTCATTTCTTATTCGTGTGCCACCCACAACCTGTTGTGGGTGATGCCTTCGAGCGATCGCCGCTTTACAAAACGGCGAAGCGAGGAGAAAGGGCGGATTTGAAATCCGCCCCTACGCCGTTCGAGTGGCGACGAAAACAATTTGCACAGGGCTTGGTCGATTGCCAATTTATTTAAATCGGAAAATATCGTAAAAGAAATTGCGAATCGGAGAGCAGTTGATGACAAGGGGAGAATGTGCTAAGATAAGAAATATGTCCGATGCATAGATATAAAAAGGGATTCCAAAACATAAAAAAGAACAATTAAAAATGGCGCCCTCAGAATTCAGAAAGGATAGTGAAATGAGCACGAAACGTAAGCCGATAATTACTATTTTAGTCATGGCGGGTATTTTAATAATAGAATGCTGTGGAATTGCCCAAGGAGAGAATGCTAATCCTAATTTTGTCGAATTTGTAACCCAAGGCCGCAAATGCATAGAAAAAGGTGATTATGAATGTGCCATAGGTAGTTTCACAGAAGCAATAAAGCTGGATGGATCATCCGCGGAGGCTCTCAGGATGAGGGGGATCGCATATTATAAGACGTGGAAATACGATAAATCATATGAAGATCTTGAGAGGTCATTATCTATTGTCCCTACAGATGCGGAAACACTTTTCTATTATGCGTCAGCTTGCAGTCTTGCGAGTGAGGTTAAAGCAAACGAAAAGAACAAGATTAAAGGCTATTTTTTCAATGCAATTAATCTTGATAATAAATATATCGATAAATACATGTGCTATATTCAGAGTACTCACGCAAGAGAAAAGGACATAGAAAAGAAACTATCATTGATCAAAAAATTCTCCGGGTTCGATTCCGCGAATAATTCTTTCACTCTTGGGATGATTTATGAGGAGATGGGTTACTATGATAAAGCAGTTGAAGCATTTAAGCACGCAAACATTGCTGGTGACACTGGAGGAGCCGTAGAATTTGAGTTGGGGAAAATGTATATGTGTCAGGAGAAATACGACAAGGCAGAAAAGGAAATTACACGCGCCATAAACAAAAGAGACATGTCGTTTATGTACTTAGCCAGGGGAATCGCCTATGCCGGCGCCGGTCGGTGTAACGAAGCTGAAAATGACTTGAATACGGCTGTGCAAAAAAACAACGTAAATTCGTTGCCCTCACATTATAATTTCATCTTGAGTTTGTGTTATATAAAGAACGGCGAATCAGTTAAATCAATTCATTATCTAAATAATATTTTGGCAGGGAAAGAAGAGAGTGAATATTTTATACAGGAAACAAGGAAATTTATAAACAAGGTCGAAAAGGAATCCGGAGTTCAGACGACAACAGAAACGCCCGCAGTTCAGGAATATTCAGTGTTAATGTCTGCCGCGCAGGCTGCAGTTGACGCCGGCAATCTTGATGAAGCTGAAAGGCTGTATAAGAATGCCTATGCAACTGGGAAAACAAAGGATGAAAAAATAGAAGCTGGCAAGCAACTCGTAGCAGTACATGAGAAAAATAGAAATCAGGATAATAACGGCAACAAAAAATAATATATCGGATGAAATAGACACAAATAACCAAGGCTTCACGTGCGCCAGCGCTTTCAGCTATGAGAATAATATTCGGTTGAAACCAGAAAGTGAGCGGTGAGGACAGTTGTTGACTGAGGGGTGAATGTGATAAGTTCGGGAAGCGGGAAGAGGTGGTAAGTCCATCTCCCCTGACATCCTGTCAACTTGGATTCCGGTTCTCCGACCGGAATGACGCTCTTTCTTTGAGTTTGAATCCGGTAATTTGTATTAATGAAACGATGCCTTCGCTGTTCCGTGACATAACAAAGCGGCGTCGAGCCGCGGCAGAAAGTTGTTTTTGCCTTTAACAGACAAGACAATCGGGTGCCATGCACAAAGCAATTTCCTTTGTGCATGTCCCAGGCTATTTCATCACAAATATCCTTCTTTCTTGATGTGGACAACAGCTTGCAAAGAAGAAATCCAACTACAAGTTGATTCTTCATGCACAAAGAAAAACGCTTTGTGCATGGCACCCATCAGTTATCATATTTCAGAGATTAAAGGATTTGCTCAGTCAATCATCTGAGTCTCAGGCATATTAAGGGGCCGGAGTCAGGCCTGAAATTAGGAGTTAAGGTAATGTGTATTAATGTAACACCGACTTCGCTGATCCGTGACATGACAAGGCGGCGATCGCTCGCCGCAGTCCAAGGCGCTACGCGCTTTTAAATGCTTCACCCACAACAGGTTGTGGGTGGCGCCCGGATAAAGAAGAATATGCCGAAAGCAGACCGCAAAGCAGCCGGCTGAACGGTCTTGTCTGCATTACCACGCGAAGCGTGGTGACGAGAGATCAGCGAAACGCAAAAGACAGAAAAGGCGCGAAGCGGTTGTCGCGTCATTATTATTTTCTACTTTTATGACATAATCTATGTTTGATTTTTGTTTCGCATGGTATAATATATGTAAAGCATTTTCAAACTATGAGTTATTAAACGCGATAGATGTTGTCGCAATAAATTTAGGTCACTGAGGCGTTATTTGACCAGACTAAACAGATACATTGTTCTCTCTTTTCTTATTCTTTTATTAATATCCCAAGCCGCGAGAGCTGATTTGTGTTTGTTGAAAAACGGCGATTATTCCCTTGCCGGCTTGCCGTGCGCGGATGCCGACGCCTATTACGGGGATGCGGTTGACGGAGTGACCGATCTGTATTTCAGCATCGGCGAAAACATCACGCTCGATAATATTTATGAGCAGACAAGCGGTTCGTTTCCCGTTCTCGGTTTCGAGTCCTATTGGAATTTCGATTCGATGAAAATGTCCAATCCGGACAATTGCGATACGGACACTACGACGGAATTGCCGAAATGCGTTAAACCCGTCTGCGCGGTCGATCCGAACAGTATTTTTGATTTTGACGCGTTCAGTCCCCCATGCGCAAATTTTGTCGAGGACGGCGTGGTGGATGGTTTTTTTATTGAAGCCGCGGAAATAAGTATGTCCAATCCTCCTGTTTATACGAATGTTTTACTTAA
Organism: bacterium; assembly: GCA_041664945.1. Lineage (GTDB taxonomy): Bacteria > UBP15 > UBA6099 > UBA6099 > UBA6099 > JBAYJY01. The sequence continues at coordinate 13,795 of JBAYJY010000016.1, forward strand.
TAGTGTTGGTTTTACAAATGAATTCGCTTCGGGCGCCGTGTTTTCAATTGATTTCGCAAAGGCTGAAGGATCGTTCATAACTCAAGTGTTCAATGACAGCGGCTGCGACATATTGGATGCGTCCTGCTCGGGGAATCCGAAGCAGAATATCATGCCGGCGAGACTGCATGTGGTCAACGCGCAGAAGCCGCCGGCGCCCGCTTTTGTTTATGATGGAACAGGCGCGGACATAATGTTTTCGTCCTCCACAACGACTCTTTCCGCCAACTGGGCGGCTGTTGTCGACCCGACATCGAACATCAGAGCATATTGGTATGCAATCGGGACGTTCCCCGGCGATACCGATGTTCTTAAATGGACGAGCGCCGGCGCAAACACGAGCGTGACGAGGACGGGCCTGCATCTCACGGCGGGAATAACTTATTATTTCACGGTGAAAGCCCGAAATTCTGCGGGACTGGTCGGCGAGGCGTCAAATTCGAACGGCATCACAATAGATGTAACGCCGCCCGCTGTGGCGATAACGGCGCCAGCGAATAATTTTAAGGTTAAAACCGCGTCGATTTTGGTGAGCGGCTCTATGGAGGTTGGCGCGACGGTCAAGGTGAACGGCGTAAACGCGACAGTCGGCGGCACAACGTTCTCGGCGACGATACCGCTTACTGAGGGCGAAAATACGGTGACGGCGGTCGCGAAGGACTCCGCTGGCAATTCAGGGTCGGTTTCGATAACCGGCGGACTCGACACCACTCAGCCGGACGCGCAGATAAATGCGCCCGCATCCGGAACGGTCGTTGTGGGAACGGTAGTTTTCTCGGGCAGGGCGACCGACGCTCATTTCTCGAATTATTCGATGGAATACAAACCCGCGAACTCGCCGGGCTCATGGGTCGCGTTCGCTTCGTCAACTGTCGAAGTCGCTTCAGGAACGATCGGCTCATTCAACACGGCAGGTTTGAACGGCGCGATTTCGTTCAGATTGTCCGCATACGACAGCTATGGAAATGTCCGGCAGGCTGCGGTGACCCTGACTGTTTCGGGCGACATGTCGTACGCGCTTCCAACGCCTGCTGATTGGCAGATCGCGACCATTCCAATGGTTCCCGACGCGCCATCGGTCGCCAGACTACTCGACCAGTCGAAATGTCAGGCCTACCGCTGGGACCCGACAGCGGCCGACGACCCGATTCTTCGCAAATATAAAATACCCACGTCATTTTCGGCGGGGCGGGGCTTTTGGCTTAAGCGCGTCGGCGCCAACGAAACTGTTGAAATTAACGGGCCGCCGGCGAACACTTCGTCATCGTTCGAAATGGCGTTACAAAAAGGCTGGAATCTGATCGGCAACCCGTTCACGTGGGATATCTCGTGGGATTATGTCACCCTGAAAAAGGTCGCTGCGGTATATACTGTGGCGCAAGCAGCCGATCTCGGTCTGATCGACCGGACTCCTTTCGATTGGCCCGGCGCCGGCTGGACGCCGCTGGTCGGTGAATACAATACAAATGTCCTGAAAACGTGGCGCGGATATTTTCTATACTCCGGAGCGGACGGCGTATCGATTCAGTTCAGCCCGGTCGCGGATATTTCTCCCGCCGCATCGAGGATGTTTCGTTACGATCCGGAACCGTTTATCGATCTCGCAGCAACAACCGACGCTAACTACGATTTCGGAAATATTGGCGGCCTTCTGAAAGGCGTATCCGAAAGCCGCGACGGTTACGACGTTCATGAGCCGCCGCCGCCGATGGGAAATTATATTTCGCTTTTCTTCAACCACGACGACTGGGGCGCCGACTCAGGGCGCTACGCGATCGATATCAGGACGCCGGATGGGACGGACCCGGGCTGTACGAGTCTGCCGCCGACGGCGACGGCGTGCAAAATCTGGGACTTTACGGTCGAGGCAAACAAGACCGGCGGCAAGATCACAGTCAGTTGGCTTACGCTTAAAAAATATGAGGGGCTTTTCACGGCGACGCTCACCGACCAGACGGCTGGAACCGATGTGGACATGATTGCGAATTTCAAGTATGAATACACCGCGCCGGTGGACAACCCGCCGTCGAGAAATTTCAAAATCAAGTTAGTCAGGATCGCCGAGCCGCAGAGCATCAGCCACACGCTGAGCGCCGGCTGGAATCTCGTCGCATTCCCCGTTTTGTTTTTTACAAATGATGCCGCGCAGCAACTCGGCGGCAGCCTGCCCGACTTCACTTTGTTCCAGTACAGAGACGGCAGGATATTCACAGTCACCGACACCGGCGGCGTGAACTTCGAGAACGGCATCGGTTACTGGATGTATTCGGCGGGCGCGGCTACGGTGTCGGTCAAGGGAATCCCGGCGGACGGAACCTTCATGAGCGTCAACGTGCCGCTCAAAAAGGGCTGGACCGCGTTTGGCAATCCATTCAACAAAACGCTGTCGGTTGCCAACAGCGTCAGCGCAGTGTGCGGAAAAAACAGCATGACTGTCAGCGAAGCGATCTCCGGAGGCTGGCTCGGCTCAAAGATATACGGATTCAACGGAACCAGCTACGTTCCGGTTGAATCCACAGACTCGCTCGAACCCTGGAAGGGCTATTACGTTAAAACGAACTCAGATTGCTTTCTAAAAATAAATCAGTTTTAACATTAACGATGTTGAATGTTCTTTCAGCGCGGATAGCCGAGCGCTTTGCTTATGCGCAGGCAGCCGAGGTAAAACACAACCGGCGCGACCAGCCAGACGATTTGTATGAATGCAGTGTATCCCTGACCGCGGATTGTGATCCAGACAGGGTTCCATTTCTGAGGCTGGTATTCCCACATGACGCCGTTGCCGATCAGTTCCACGACGAACGCTGACGCCGCGCCCCAGGCGATCATTATGGCGAGTTCCCGCCAGTCGAACGCCGCGCAGACGCCGCTCAGCGGCCTGCGCAGGATGATTCGGGCAATGACGCAGCCGGCCATGAACAAACCGCCGTCCCATAGGGAATGGCTTATCAATATGGTGACCATCGGCAGGGGCCAGCTCATTTTGAATACTATGAAGCCCGGCATGAATCCGATGAAAAGCTCGAACGTCAGGCCGATGACAATGCCGAGGGCGACAAAAAGAACTTCACGCAAGGCAATGCGCCGTGCGGCGAAAAGCGCCAGCGCTCCAGCCGGCGCGGCAAGCCCGATCGCTATGTCAGCAACTACTCGCCATTCCAATGGTTGTTCCTCCTTTGGGTTGCCTCTTGGTGTCTCGATTTATCCGAATTTTAAAATAGATATGAGGCGCATACAATAAATAATTCATCTATTTTCTTGGATATTGTCCCTCTTAAGGTTATAATAATGTTATAACAATGGCATAACGGCAGGAGATGGCGTCGATGAAAAAGAAACTTACAACTGTAGGAAACAGTCTTGCGCTGATCATTGACCGCCCGATACTCGATTTACTCGATATTGATGCGGAAACGGAACTCGACATTAGAACGGACGGCAAGGGATTGAATATTACGCCGGTTCGGAAAAGCCACAAGATGCGTGTCGCGGAGGCTACGGAAAAAATGATTAAGACACACGAAAAAACGTTGCGTAAACTCGCTGAATGAAACTCGAACCCGAATTTCTATCAATTGAGGATGTTTTAGATATCCACGAGCGGCAGTTTGAGCAGTTCGGCGGTTCAGGGGGAATCCGCGACATCAGACTTCTTGAATCCGCTGTCGCCATGCCGCAATCGACATTCGGCGGCGAGTGGCTTCACGCGACCTTTTCGAAATGGCTGCCGCTTATGCATTCCACATCGCTGAAAACCAACCATTTGTAGACGGCAACAAGCGCGCCGGCCTACTTTGCGCTATTGTTTTCCTTGATATCAATGGAATTTCTCTTGACTATCCAGACGACCGGCTGTTTCAAGCCATGATTGACATTGCAGATAAGAAATCCGACAAAAATAATCTTGCGATGCTCCTCAAAGATATCTTTCCACAGAAGAAATAACATAGCTCCTAACTGCAATGCCTAACTGCATTGTTATTCCGAGCGAAGAGAGGAATCTTCAATAAAACTACTATAAGGAAAGCTTTATCTGGATTTCTCGCTTCGCTCGAAATGACAAATTGGGGGTGAAATGAGAAATTGGGGTCATAACAAATGTTTGACGTGGCAAAATGAGAAATTATGGCGATATGAGAAATTATGGCATAACAAATGTTTGATGTGGCAAAATGAGAAATTATGGGGTGAAATGAGAAATTGGGGTCATAACAAATGTTTGACGTGGCAAAATGAGAAATATGGGGAAATGTGAAATTATGGCGATATGAGAAATTATGGCATAACAAATGTTTGACAATGCATGAGGCATAACGCCCAACCCGAATTGAAACCGGTTCGATTGCAAATGCGACTGAATAATTGACTTCGCGGTTTGGCTTTCCTGTATGCTGACTGCAGTTTGCCGACTGTTGATTTCTGTTTATGACGGAGTCCAGCCGGATGCCTGAATGAGTTGCATGAAGTATTTAGCCTCGTGCGTTTTGTAAAGATTCAGCCAGGCTTCGAGCGCTTCCGGAGCGAGAACATCGAGTTTTTTCATAATGCAGTAAGCGAACTCGATCGGCGCGGCGCCGCCGGCGGTTATGAGGTCGCCGCCGATGACGGCGGGTTCATTTTTGTATCGTTTTTCTCCAAGGTAGGAAGGGCAGACGGATTTGAGGAACCCGAGATCGTTGCTTGTGTGGTCGCGGTTGTCGAGCGCGCCTGTTCCGGCGAGAGCGACAGTCGCGCCGCAAATCGCCGCGACGGGAACGCAGGCGCCGAGAAACTGGTTTGCTATTTGAAGAATCGGCGCATGGCTCGCATCCATCCAGACTTCGCCGCCCGGCAGCAGCAGCAAGCCGGCGTTTTCAAGAGCGACGTCGCCGACAGTTATATCGGGCAGGACGCGAAGGCCGCCCATCGTTGTTATCGGGTCTTTTGACAGCGCGACCGTTTTCACATCAAACGTCGAAGCGTCTTTTTTGAAAAAACGGCCAGTGCGAAGTTCGGCGAGCGCGAAGCCCGGCTCCCAGTCGGCCAGCGTGTCGAGAACGTAAATATATATGATTTTCTTATCCATAATCACTCGCCTCCGCGATGACAACATTAAATTTTTGAAGTTTTATCAGAATTCAATATTTACCTTTTCGCCAGCGCCGCCGGCGAGATCAATTTCATATAAATTGTCGCCCGCTTCAAACCAGCCTTCGCCAGCGCCGGACGCCGGTTTCCCGCCTATCGCGAGGTTGCGTGAAACGGACATAACTTTCGAGGGCGCAGTCTCGCTATAGATCAGAAGGCGCGTCGCCGAGTTTTTAGGGCCGTTGAGCTCGATCTCCATTCCGTTCGGGCCGTCGGTCCAGGATTTAATTCTCGCTGAGGACGCGGTGACGAATTTTCCGGCGTCGCCGATCAGCGCGCGGCCCCGGGCGTCGACAGGGGCGAGAACGGCATAAACGAACTCGGTCTGCCGCAGTCCGCGCTTCAGGCTGAATTCCTTGCCGACGCGCAAAGCGGAGCCGCCGTAAAAATCGTAAATCACGTAGTCGCCGGAAAGCGGCAGGTCGTTGTTAGTCAGCGTAAACGTCATCTTGTTGTTGATGAGCAATTCGTTGACGTGCATTCCGAGAACGTAATGCCACGTCCTGCCTGATACCGCGGACTGCGTGTAGCCGACGAGCGTTTCCTTTTCCGCCATCGGGTTTTTGAAGAACATCCTTTCGACGGGCGCGAGAGGGCGGTCGGGTTTCACGAGCGCGCCTTCCTCGTCCGCCATGAGCGCCACGAGCGGTTTGTTGATGTCGCCTATGCGGTCGCCGATGCCGACCGGACCGGCGCTCAGGATGCTCAGAAGCGCTTCCTGCCTGTAGTACGGCTCGAAAAGATGCGCGTTTTCGTCATATTTATTATTCGGGTCTCCGGAAGCGAGATATCCGCGCGCGCGTAGCGGATCGGCAAAAGTTTTGTCGGGCGGGTTCGTGATAAAAACGTCTTTGAACGGATAAGCGCCGACCGCGGCGATCAGCGGCGAAGTGTAGTAATGCTCCCACCACAAATTAACCGAGCGGCCGTGGAACCTGACGTAGTAGTCGTTCGAACTGCGGATGTTAGAGACAGCCTGATGGCGGGTGGATTCGAAATAGAAGAGGATGGTCGGCATGCAGTACTGAATGTCGAGGCCGCGCGCGGCCATGGCGACGTTCATGTTTTTCATCCAGTTTGAGGCGAGGTCCGGATCGCCGCGTAGCGCGTCGACGCGCGAAATCTGCGTTCCGAGCCAGTCCTGTTCGTACATCACGCCGCCCCAGCTTTTGACGCTGTCGGCCCAGATGTCGAACACCTCGCGCGTAAGCGGCTGAAGGCCGTCTTTAGCGGATGGGCCGCTGCCCGGAGTGATGCTTTTGCTCTCGGCGGCCGCTTTCGCGCCTTCGTTGCCGATGAACGGCATCCGGTCTTTATACGGCGTGTCGATCGCGAAATATCTGTTGTGGAACGTGAGAGGCAGGCCGAGCTTTTTCTGGAAATCGGCCAGCCCGTCCGGGAACATCTCTTTCACCGGCTCCCAGAGCATGACGCCGTTGTCGATTTTGGATTTGTAGTACCACCATGAATCGAGTTGAATATGGCGCGCCGGAATATTTTCTTTTTTCAGGTAATCGCCGAGCGCGAGGAGAGTCTCGGAGTAGTTCTTTCCCGGCGCGGTGCGGTAGTAGTAGTAAGCGCCGTTATCCGTCCAGTAGCCGAGATATTTCAGGAAGAACGTTTCGTTCTTTTCGAGAGGCTTCTTACCGCTTTCGGCGAGCATCGCGGCGCCGAGAGAGTTCATCGAGTCGACGACGCCTTTATCGCTGAAAACGACGATGCTTTCCGTTACGCGGCCGGGTTCGAGATTTTGCAGTTCGCCGTCGAGTCCGACAGCGACGGCGTGGCCGAAACCGCGGCTTGAAAGGTCGAGCGCGCGCGTGAAGCGGATCAAAAAGTCGCTGAACGGAGCCAGAGCGCCGGTCCAGCCGCTTTGATCGAAAACGAACAGCGGAGTCGCGATGAATCCGTCGGTCCAGTTGGAGAGGGCGCGTTTCACATTTTTGCCGAACAGCGCCTGAGGCCAAATCTGATAGTTGTAGGAAAAAACATTCATGCCGGCGCCGGAGTCGTCAGGAGCGAACACCGGAAAATTCAGGGATGTGTCGCCGAAAGCGGCGGTTTTCGCGGCTTTGTAACCGTCGGGAAAACTTTGCATGAATTTCACCGCTGTTTTCTCTTCATAGACGCGGAATTCGGTGTCGAAGCGCAGGCCTTCGGTTTCCCACTTCAGAATCGCCGACTTGTAAGCGCCAGTTTTGTCGGCGCCGGCGGACGTTGAAACGCCGTTCAACTTCATCTCGCCGGAAGGAGCGCCGTCAGGCCCCGCGTTGAGCAGCATGCGGCCGTTGATGCGCATCGCCACCAGCCCGTCGCCGATAAAACGCTTGCCGCCCTTCGAAATATGGTAGACGCCCGACGTTTTGTTTATTTCGAGCAGAAGGCCGGAATCCGCATTTTCGATCGACAGGGAATTGCCGTCCTCGGTAGTTTTCAGCGAGCCGGCAAAAGAAACACAAGAGATCAATAGAGTTGTTGCGACAATTATTGTGATGCAGTTGTAACGGAATGTTCTTAAAAGAGACATACAACCTCCCCGAATCGTAAGTAATTTAATATACATTTAAATCAGCGGCGGAACAACCTTTTAGCGCGGTTCAAAATGTGTTTCGGATATACAACCTGATTCGATTATTTTATTGCCGAAAACCGGAATTGTGGAATTCCGTTCGTCTAAATAAACAAAGGAAAAGATTATTTGGCGAGAGGCACGGCATTTGAAACATACTGAGGCGAGAGCGTGTTAGTATATGTGGCGTTGGAAATGGATTAAACAATCGGATTGTGGCGCCTCAACGACAATGCGGGGTGATGAAAATGTTAATAAATAAAAAGAGCGTTTACAGCAGTATTTTAAGGATGGCGTTCATAGCTGTCGCGGCGCTCGCGATATCGGCGGCTGTGAATATGAGCGCGCAGGCGCAGGTGAACCGGTATCCCGGCGATCATCGGGATAATGATAACCATGACGGATTTAACAATAGGGATAATCGCGATAGGGACGGCGGTTTCAGGGATGGCGGTTTTAGGGATGGATATATTCCCGGCACGAGATTGTTTAAGAATTCGGGGTATAACGTCAAAAATATCAAAGACTCTCCCGCAGCCTACGGAGCGTTGTCACGCTACCTGAATGGCGACTGGGACAGGAAATATATGTACTGGGCGCCGTCCGGATTTAACAAGCAGAATATGAGGCCGTTAGTCATCAGCCTTTATGGAAACGACGAGGGAGTCGCCGACGCGTTTGCCCGATGGTATCACACGATTTACCAATATAATTACGCTTTCGCCGCTCCGGCATGGAAATCCGGCGACAAAGCCATGACGCCCGAAGAGATTTCAGCATTCATCGACGGAGTCATAACGGATTTGCAGACAAAGGAAGGCATAAATGTTGACCCGGCCAGAGTGATACTCCACGGATACGAAAGAGGCGCCAACATGGCGGGATATCTCGGTTATTACAATCCCGGCAAGTACATGATGGTCGTTGTGGACTCCGGCCCTTACCCCGAAATAAGCGGCGCGGCCGGCGGCGGTACAGCTAACACATCGAAAGCGCTCACCATACCCGCGGATGAACTGAAGAAACTTGCCGGCAGCTACATCTATCTTTACTCCCGGTACGAGGATCTGGCGATCTACCAGAAACTTGAAGAGTCGAAGCAGGCGCTTCTCGCGGCAGGTGCGAAAGCCGATCTGAACTACACAAAAGGGTTGTTGCCGGGCGAGTTCAGCAAATCGTTGAGCAACAGCATCGTCGGCATGTTCGACAGGGCAATAGCCGGCAAATAGCCGGCGAGCGCTCGCGGCGCCCATCTTATTCTTTCGTTAGCCATTTAGACATTCGCTCCTTCACTTCAGCATGAGGAATGCCTTTCCCATTGTCCAGTTCCTGCAAACCGTCGTCAACTTTTATCTTGAAGTACAATCCCGCCATCAGATCGTCCCACGTCGCGTCTTCTGGGAGTCGTTCAATAAAACGAATCATCTGTTGTTTTATCTCAGACATTTCGATCACTTCTTTTATGGATAATTATATCTTACTTTCAACACATCTCAAAGAATAGAGGTGATTCCACAGAATTAATGAAACTGAACGCTCAGCGCCTTGGAATGCGGTGGGCAAAGCCCACCTCAGAAATCCGTCATTGCGAGGAATAAAGTGACGAAGCAACCCCGAACTCAATTCCTATAGAATCTTCATATCATCATCCGCTGTAGGGGCTGGTTTCAAACCAGACCTTCAAAAGTCACTTGCATCAATACTTTCATCACAGTTGACACATAGCTATATAACAGGTATTGTAGGCATTATGAATAAACTTTTAATACTTTGTCCTATTTTTGACAATGATTTGTTATAAATGAACATCATTCAAGAATCGTTTTGAGTAGAACCATCTTAGATACATTTAATTGTTTAACAACAACTATGAATAAATACAGGTGAAAAATGGACATTCTTCTTGAAGATCTTAAAAAACAGATAAAAAAAGGGAACGCGCTCATTATTGTTGGGGCTGGAGTTTCAATAGGCGCTACTGATGGAAATCAACTCGCAGGTTGGACAGGCCTTTTACATAATGGAGTAACCAGATGTGTGGAAATCGATCCCTCTACCCAAAAAGGATGGGATGAACGAGCAAATGAAGGAATTGATAAAGGGGATATTTTAGAAATTATTTCAGTTGCAGAAGTGATTTCAGCGAAACTCGGAGCGCCAAAGGGTGGTGAATACAGCCGTTGGTTAAGGGAATCTGTAGGCACATTGAAATATAAGAATCGGGAAGTTATTGATGCACTTCATTCACTTGGAATACCAATTGCAACGACTAATTACGACGGACTTCTCGAAGAAGTTACTGGTTTATCTCCTGTCACATGGATGGATGGACATATAATAGAACGAACGCTGAGAGGTGAGGATGAAAAGATAATACATCTTCATGGTTTTTGGGAAAAGCCTGAATCGGTTATTCTCGGGATACGTTCTTATGAAAAAATCCTCAATAACGAATTATTTCAATCATTTTTAAAAACAATCCAAATAATGCGGACAGTTATTTTTGTGGGATGCGGAGAGGGATTAAGTGATCCGAACTTCGAAGCGCTGCTGGAATGGACTGGGAAGGTACTTTCCGGTTCTGAATATCGTCGCTTCCGTCTTGCTCGTGAAGAAGAAGTAGAAACACTTCAAAAACAGCATACATCTGAGCAGCGGCTTTGTGTGATTTCATATGGGAAAGACTACGATGATCTTGCGCCGTTTATCAAGTCACTTGTTCCTAATAAACATGTTGATCAAGAAGCAGCATCACCTGCTATCAATGGTGTTTGCAGAACGCCGCAAATTCCTTCCGCGCCACATTGCTTTGGTCGGGATGAACAACTGAAAGAGCTTGTTGATACATTATTAACAGATAAACCCGAGCCTACCCCGATTCTCGGACCTCCGGGGATTGGGAAAAGCACATTGGTTTCCACCGTTCTTCGTGATCAACGAGTTGTGGATCGATATGGCGCCTGCCGTTTCTTTATACGATGCGATGGCATTATGACAAGAAACTCACTTGCCGCGGAAATAGCGCGAGCGTTATGGATTGAAATGTCGCCAAAAGCAGAACCGATGTGCCTATATGAATTAGGAAAGCATCCATCAATTCTGGTTCTCGACAATTTAGAAACTCCATGGGAGGCAGACACAAAAGAAATTGAAGCTTTTCTCGGCGCTCTTGCTGAAGTTCAGGGATTAGCCTTAATCATTACTATGCGAGGAAGTGTAAGACCAAGCGGTGTTAAATGGCGTGAACCAATTCGTGTGGATCCACTTAAACTCATCGACTCCAGAAAAATATTCATAGCAATTGCTGGAGGGTCATTTAGAGAAGATATTCTGATAGATACTTTATGCAATGCTATGGAAGGTGTGCCGCTTGCAATTAATTTAATTGCACATGCCGCTGAAGGGGAACCTAATCTCAAGGGTATATGGAAAAGATGGGAAGACGAACGAACATCTATGTTGAAATGTGGCGCCGGAGCTGATCGTTTAACGAACATAGAAATATCATACAAGCTTTCTATTAATGGCCCACGCATGGTTAGATATGCAAAGCGTCTTCTTTCTCTTCTCGCATTTCTGCCAGATGGTCTTGCGCATAGTGATTTCGAGGCTGTTTTGCCTAATAAATCTGACGAAGCAGCATCTGTTCTGAGAAAAGTTGGTTTGGCATTTGATGAATCAGACCGGCTCCGTCTCTTAGCGCCTCTTCGCGAATATGTAATGAAATATCATAGTCCTGACAAAAAAAGCAAAGACCGATTAATGATTCATTATTTGAATCTTATAAGAAGACATTCTTCCAACATTGGTTCGGAAAGCGGGGAAGAAGCGAGATCTCGTCTTTCACCGGAAGCTTCAAATATAGAATATCTAGCGCCAATTATCTTAAAGAATTACCCCTCTGAAGACACGATTAGGGTTATTTGTCTGTGGGGTAATTTCGTAAATTATACCGGTGTGGGCACTACACGTCCGTTTGAAGCTGCTTTGACAGCCGCAGAATTACTAAAGAAGACAGACTTGATAGCCATATGTATCTATTGGATCGGTATCATTGAAAATGGACGATCCAATTTAGACACAGCGCTTTCCCATTTCGAGAAAGCATTACCGCTATTTAAAGTTTCTGAGGATATAGTAGGAGAAGCAGAATGCACTTTTTTCATAGGTAGTATAGCATTTTATCATTCTGAACATGAAAAAGCTCAACAAAAGTATGAGCAAGCTTTAACACTCTATAGAATAGAAAACAACTTAATTGGCGAAGCGAATTGTATGAAAGAGATAGGAGATATAGCATTTTATCGTTCTGAATATAAAGCAGCCTATACGCAACTCGCACAAGCCGTCGATTTATTCAATAGCATTGAAAATGGAGGGATTCAAGGAGAAGCAAATTGCATCAATCGCATGGGTGTAATTGCTTTTGAACAATCTGATTTTGAGTTGGCCCGTTCATGCTTCGAGCGAGCATTGCTTTCCTGTAAGAAAACCGGCAGTGTTAATGATGTAGAAACCTGCCGTGTCTTTTTAGGCGCGATCTCGTTAGAAAAATCCGAATATAAGATGGCCAATTCAAGATTCATGGAAGCATTGTCTATTATTGGAAAATTCGGCGAAACACGCGGTAAAGCTTTTTGTAAGAGACATCTTGCTAATCTTAATGTCAAACTAGAAAAATATGAAACGGCATTTCAACATTATGAAGAGGCATTGCAATTTTATAATAAGGTGAGCGACGTTTATGGGAAAGCCCATTGTGCAATGGGCTTCGGCGATATCGCTTCCGCTAAAAGCAATAACGAAGAAGCACAGAAACATTATGAAGAAGCATTGGCTTTATTTAAAAAGATACCGAATCCGTACAATATTGGACAGGTATATCGAAGGATGGCCCGGATTGCAACAAATGAAGAAAACCGCAAATGCCACGTGAAAAAAGCGCACGAAGTATGGGAAAAAGTGGATTTGCCAATTCTCATTTCAGAATTAGAAACAGAATTTCCTAATGGTTTCTAAACAATACATGTGACGAAACGGGGACAAGCCGGGAACTGGGAATATTCATTGAGCGCCTTTCTGTCGGGCTGAAGCCCGACAGCTACAAAAGAATAAGCCGCTGTTCGGCCACCCTGCCCGAAATATCACCCCTGACGTCATGTCCCCTCTGGATTCCCGATCTCCGCCGGGAATGACGTTCTCAAAAAAGTAGCGAGTTGCGAGTAGCGAGAACACAGGGAACAGATAAAAGCAGAATGCAGAACACAGGGAAACAGAGAAGTTGGGTCAGGCCGAGATTTAGGAGTTATGATAATTTGTATTAATGTGACGACGCCTTCGCTAATCCGCGACATGACAAAGCGGTGTCGAGCCACCGCATTCCAAGGCGCTTCGCGCGGAAAAACAGTAGAGAGAAGAAAGTAGAAGGTAGAAAGGGAAAAGCGGAAAGGCAGAATGCAGACCGCACAGCAGATCGCAGAGCTACAATCCCCTGTGTCCCCCTTTTATAAGGGGGAGTCTTATAAAACATCTTGTCTGCATTACTAGCGAAGAGAGGGAACGAGAAAAACATAATGTCAGTGGGATTCAGAGGCGAACCAAATAAAACAAACCCGGCGGAAGATGGAACATGCGCCGGGTTTTAATTTCGAAACTTAAATGCGTCTTCAGTCGCCTTCGACGATAGCGTCGTTCGGGCAAACTTCGACACAGCTTCCGCAGTCCGTGCAGGTTGCGGCGTCGATAACGTACTTGTCATCGCCTTCGCTGATGGCCTCAACCGGGCATTCCGATTCGCAAGCCCCACAGGATACACAGTCATCGGTGATTTTGTGCGCCATTTTGATGCTCCTCTCAGTTATTCACCGGCGGGCCGCTTCTCGCGTTCCCTGAAGCCGGATCTTCGGCCTGTCTGTTCAAGCCGTTTTTTACTTGTTCAGTATAATAATTTGTTTTTATTTATCAAAAACATTTCATCTACCATTGGCTTTTTTACTCTTTAACCGGCTCCGTGTCAAGCCTAATTAAAATCTTGCCGCTCCCGGCGCCGGGTTTCCCTCTCAGCGTCCGATTTTAATATGTATCTTTTCGCCGCGTTTTCCGCCTTTGAGCGAGGACAGCATGCCTTTGATTGTCTGGCCTATGAACGCTTTCACGAACGGCTTGATTTCGAGGAACTTTCCGTCCAGCCAGACTTTGACGTCGCTGCGCGAGACGTTTTTAAGGAATGTTTTCTGTATCAGGTCGGCCATTCCGGTCGCGTCGTCGCGAACGAACGCCGGAGCCGCCGATTCCACAGCGAAGTCCGCCGCCACAGCGATCAGTTCCTCCGCTTTGCATTCCACTTTTTCTTCGGGCGAGCCGAGAACCCAGATTTTCGGCGCCGACTCGTGCTTGCCGCCCTCGGTTATGACGATGTCGGCGAGCGTGATGTGTTCGTAGATAAGTTCATCAAGGGTCGGGCGTTCGCCGGGCAGAAAGAGGGCTGTCTTCTCGGGCGTGACGAGGGCCGAAGCGACCGCGCCCGCCTTTGTGTGGCGCCATGTGTCTTTTCCCTCCGTGTCCGGGTCGAAATGGTGAGCGGTGTATTTCACTGACGCGACTTTATAGCCGCGCGCGCTCAATTCGGCGATAAGTTTTTCGACAAGCGTTGTTTTGCCTGAATTTGATTTTCCAACTACGTAGACGATAGGTATCATTTCATAAGTCCTTTCCAGCGCTTTGGTAGAAGTATAATGTTGAATTCAAAAAAAGAAATTGGCAGAAGGCAGAAGGGTGTCTCTACATGCACAAAGAAAATCGATTTGATGCATGGCGCCCATCAGCAATCATATTTCAAAGGTTGAAAGATACGGTCCTACCAATCATCTGAGTTTCAGGCATAATCATTATTTTTTGCTTTTTCTTTCCTTCATCATTCCGCGATTTCCTGTTCGATATTCGATATTTGATCTTCATATTGGCGCTGATCGTATTTGTTCAGAGCGGCGATGATCGCTTCGGGATCGATGGATGACATGATTTTCGAACGCATCACGGAGGCGCCGGGAATGCCTTTGATGTAATGCGCGAGGTGGCTTCTGAGCGAACAGGTTCCGTGTTCGGGCCCTTCGTTTTCGATGTGATATTGAAAGTGACGCGAGGCGATGGCGAGCCGTTCCTGAGTGGATGGCGGCGCCGCCGGTTCTCCGCCGTCGAGAAGTTTCTGAGTTCGGCCGGGCAGGGTGGGGTCGCTGCGGCAGGCGCGGCCGATCATCACCGCGTCGCAGCCCGACTCCGCCATTCGCCGCTTCGCCTTTTCAGGCGACGAAATGTCGCCCGACCCGATCACTGGGACCGACAGCTTTTCTTTCATGCGGGCGACGAGCTTCCAGTCGGCTTTGCCCCGGTAGGCCTGTTCCTTTGTGCGCGGGTGAAGGGCCACAGCAACCGCGCCCACGCCGGCGCATCGCTCGGCAAGCTCGATGCAATTTATCACATCGGAACTCCAGCCGGCGCGCATCTTCACCGTCACCGGCAATTTGACCGCTCCCACGACAGCTTTGACTATTCCTTCAGCAAGGTCAGGATCGAGCATGAGGCCGACGCCCGCGTTGCCCTTGACCACTTTCGGGGCAGGGCAGCCCATATTTATGTCGATCGCGATGAATTTGCCTGTGGCTTCGAGAATGCGCGCGGATTCCGCCATGATGTCCGGAACGCCGCCGAAAATCTGGCCTACGTAAGGCACGCCGCCGGGCAGAGCGGAGATGAATTCGAGAGTGCGCTTGTTTTGATAGACGAGTCCGTGGCTTGTGAGGAGCGCGGTATAGATAAGCGGGCAGCCGAGATCGCGCAGAACGCGGCAGAACGCGGGCGTGTTGACGTCCGACATCGGCGCCATGATAGCTTTATTTTGAAAGTTAAAGGGTAGCTGCATGTTTTGCCGCGGGGATTACGATGCCGGTCAGAAGTTTCATGAACCCGAGGGCCGGTCTCGCGATAAATGAAGTTTTCAGGAATGAATGGTCGATCGAGCCGGAGATTCCGTTGACGAGCAGGACAAAAACGCCGACCACCAAAAAGCCTTTGACAGCGCCGAGGGCGAGGCCGCCGAGCCGGTCGGCCGTCGTCAGCGGCGTTTTCTTCATAAGCTTCGACAGAATTAAAGCCGCGATTGAGCAGATTGTATTGAACACGAAATAAACGACGACGAAACCGATTGCTTTCATCGCCCATTCGTAGTGAATCCATGCGCCGAACATAGAGCCGACGGAGACGGATAACATTCTGCCAAGAACTATTCCGCCGATTATGCCGACCAGCGAGAGAATCTCTTTCGTAAACCCTCTGAAAAGGCAGCGCACGGCCGGGACGATGATGCAGATCAGGGCGACGATATCAAAAAAAGTAAATGAAGTTTTCATTATCGTTTTCAGCTTTCCTTAGAATTGTTACCGCCATCGAACGGACTGACAAAAGCGGTTTCGGCGACCCGGCGGACGGTTTCGAGAACCTCGATGAGCGGGCGGCCTGTTTCGCGGGCGGCGCGCGCGCAGTCCTCGTATTCCGGGTTCGCGCGGCGGACGCTGCCATTGATTATGGCGAGTTTAACCTTGATCGGTCCGAACGGCGTCTCGATAATCTCGTTCCGGCGGTTGATGCACATGCGCGGCGTCGGGACCACGCGAACGCCGAGAGACATCGTCTCGCTCAGAATCATATCGATAGCTTTGCCGACGAATTCCGCGCCGCAAAGGACGTTGAAAACGACGCCGGGCCTGTTTTTCTTCATAAAGATGGGCTCGATGTAAGCGTCGAGAGCGCCTTCCTCGAGAACGCGTTCGAGGAGGTAGCCGACCGCGCGCGGGTCGGTGTCGTCGATGTTAGTCGAAACGTGATGAATAATTTCCTGAGAATTGATCTCCTCGGCTGCGTGAACGTCGCCGATGATGACGCGAAGAACGTTCGGCTGATGTCTTTTTTCGCCGCCGGCGCCGTAGCCGATGCTTTCGACGGTCATGAGCGGCAGATCGCCGAACGAGCGTGTGAGTTCGGTAAGGAGCAGGGCGCCGGTGGGAGTGGTGAGTTCCTTTTCGAAGCGGCTGTAGATGGGAACTCCTTCGAGGAGCTTAGCCGTCGCCGGAGCGGGGACCGGCAGGATGCCGTGAGCGCATTCGACGATGCCGGAGCCGACATTGACGGGCGAGGACGCCGCCGCGTCCGCTCCGAGCAGTTTAACCGCCGTAAAAGCGCCGACGATGTCCACGATCGTGTCGAGACCGCTCAATTCGTGGAAATGGACGTCCGCGATGTCGCGTCCGTGAATCTCGGCCTCGCAGGCGGCAAGGCGTCTGAAAGCGTTGGCGGAGCGTTCCTTAATGTCGGGGTCGATCGAGCCGCGGTCGAGTATTCTGAGCATGTCGTCGAGCTTACGCTCGTGATGGCCGTCGTTTTGGCATTCAATATTAAAGAGAGTCGCGCTGATGCCGCCGCGAGAGACCTTTTCGAGGCTGAATCGCGGATTTTCATCGAGCGCGAGTTTATCCATCTCGGCGGACCATGCCTGAAAGGAAAGGCCGGCGTCGAACAGAGCCGCGAGAAGCATGTCGCCGCTGATGCCTGAAAAGCAGTCGAAATAAATTATGCGCAAGGTTGGAACGCTCCCGCGCCGTTCAGCCCATTTTGACGCGGACGATGCGGCTGGTCGAAGTGCGGCCGGCGGCGAGCATCTCGCGCATCTTGCTGAAGACGCCTGATTTGTCGAAGAAGTCGAAAGGATATATCGAGAAGGCGACGGATATAGTCACGTTCGCGTCGCCGTATAATTGCTTGATGCGGTTAGTGATTTCCGGGAGCGATTTTTCAATGCGCGCGCGTTCCTCCTCGCCGGCGCCGGGAACGATCTGTGCGAACTCGTCGGCGCCGACGCGGCCGGTGTAGGCCGGTCCGGCATAATTCGAAAGAATAACGCCGAGGTCGCGCAGCAGGTGGTCCCCGCGCTCGAAACCGAGTTTTTCGTTAACAGCCGAAAAGTGGTCGACGTCGAAAAAAATCAGAGCGAAAGAGCTGCCGGTTTTGTCGGCCTCGTCGATCGAATCTGCGAGAAGTTTCTGGAAAGAAGAGAAATTACGGAGCAGCGAAACGGCGTCTGTTTCCGGAGCGACGACAACTTCGCCGCGCAGGTTGAGATAGGAAATAACGAGAGAGATCTGGCTTGCGAGGAACGGGAGGGCCTCCGGGTCGAAAGAGAAGGGGACGCCGTTTTTCCGGGCGCCGAGCAGCATGACGCCGATCAGGCGGTCGCCCTCTGAGACCGGAACGATAGCGAAGGATTTCAGACCGATCATTGCGAAGTAGTGGTCGTGGATGAAAGGATCGGTTCCGGCGTCGGCCACCAGGAGCGGTTCGCGGTTCTCGGTAAGTTTTTCGATAATGGATTCAGGGAGTTTAACGGCGTTTGAAGCGCGGCCCGGAGACTCGTTTGCGAGGCAGTCGTTGAAAGTGAAAGCGCCTGGCGTTTCAGCGCGGCGGCTGTAAAAAACGCGGCCGCAGCCGAGCTGGTCGCGAAGAGAGGCGGCGATAATCTGAAGGCCTTCGGAGAAGATTTCTTCATGCCGGGCCCCGCCGTCGAGTTCGCCGAGCCGCTGAGTGATCTGCGCAGAAGCGGCGGAAATAGCCGCGCGCAGTTCCTTGCGGCCAATTTCCTGTTCCAGAGCCGATGACGCCGACGAGTCGACATAAAGAAGCATGGAAAGGAATCCGAAAAGCTGAGAAATCGCGCTGATGAGAATCGCCGCGTCCGGCATGTGCGATCCCGGAACAGTCACGGAAACCGTGTAGACATTGATGCCGTGTGAAATCACGAAAAACAAAAACGACTGAAAGACATAATGGTTGCCGCGCCGCCTGAGCGCGATGACATACAGGAGAGCGTAAGAAGTGAGCGAGAGGTCGAAGTAAACGAAGAGAGGGCGGAAATTGGCGACAACAGGCTCGAAAATTCTGCCGGTGACGATAACGGAAACGACGAGAATGCCGGCGAAGAGAAAGCCGAAAACCGGGAGCCGAACGCCGATGCGGCGGTCGCCCTCCATCGCGGCGAGCATCCATAGGAAAAAGCCGGCCGAACCGGCGATCTCGATAAATTCCTCAATGTGGCCCGGATTGATGCTCAGGAAATTCGCGGCGGAAAGCGCAGGCAACCCCATAAGCAGAATCGCGCCGCCGCCGATAAGCAAAAACTTGGGCATCTTAAGGCGCGAGTGATGCACGGACGCCAGAATGCAAATGACGAAGAGCAAAACTCCGTCAACACTCAGAACAACCTGAAAGACATTTCTTATGTTCATAAATCGAGAGTCATTTTATATTCGGGAAGCGAACGTGTCAAACGCTGGCCGGCAACCGGCGGAAAAAAACATAAAATCGCGATTAAACAAACGCATTTCGCAAATAACGGAAATAATACTATTGACATAACCTTTATTTGCAATAATATTATTATGGCCAGTTTTATAATCGGGCGCACGTGAAGAATCAGGCGCAACGCAAAAGGAGCCGGGCATGCATTCAATGATTCCTAAGTTTTTCGGCCAGTATCTGCTGGAAAAAGACATTCTCGACAAGGACCAGCTTATCGAGGCGATCAATTACCAGAAATCAAAGATTTTGAAACTGGGCGAGATCGCGATACAACACGCGTTTCTGACCGAAAAACAGGTGGCGAAAATCCACAACGAGCAGAAACGCACCGACATGCGGTTCGGCGATCTCTCCGTAAGCATGGGGTTCCTCACTGAAAAGCAACTTGAGGAAATCATAACCAGCCAGAAAAACAACCACATCTATCTCGGCGAAGCCATAGTGGCCTGCGGGCACCTCGACAAGGCGCAGCTCGAAACGCAACTAAACGCGTTCAAGGACGAACAGCAGTCCATCCCGCCGATAGAGGTCATGATAAAGGAAGACATTCCGCATAAGGAACTCGTTGAAGTCTCTGTCGACCTGACCGAGAAACTCTTCCGCCGCATCGGCGACATGATCTCCAAGTCCGGCCAGCTTCGCTCCGAAACAGAGTCCGTCGCCAACCTCGGCGTAGCGGCGGCGCTCGATTTCAGAGGCGACATCAACGCCCGCTACATCATCAACGTAACGTGGGACATCGGACAGGAAATAGCGAAGAAAACATTCAAGAAAGAAGACCTGCCGTTCGACGAAGAACTGATCAGGGACACGCTTTCGGAGTTCGTCAACGTTGTCTGCGGAAATATCAGATCGAAAATGATCGAGATGGGCAAGAAACTCGATTTCCAGCCGCCGCTGACTTTTCTGGATAAAGTCGACAAAAACATCCCCATCGCGCGCGGCGAGCAAGCGACGGTCGTGCCCGGTTACACGCAGATCGGCAACTACGAACTGGCGATCGTATCGAAAATCTGATAGTTGCGCAAATGCAAAAATAACAGGCGGGAAGGAAGATTCCAATGGGCGATTCAAAGAAAATTCTGATTGCCGACGACAGCCGCGTCGCCGCTCACCTGCTCACGGAAATTGTTGAGAACATAGAGGGCTGCGAAGTCATAGACAATGCGGTGACGGGCGAGCAAGCCATAGAATATTATGAGAAATACAAACCGGACCTCGTAACCATGGACCTCTCGATGCCCGGCATCGGCGGCATGGAAGCGGTCAAGAGAATCATCGACGGCGACCCGTCGGCGAAAATCATCGTCGTCAGCTCGCTCGGCGGCGCTCAGGACAAACTTCTCGAAGCGCTCGAAGCCGGCGCCCTCAGCGTAATCTCGAAACCATTCGACGAGGAAAAAGCGGTTAACGTATTCAAGAAGTATCTCGGACTCAAATAATCGAGGGCGGCGACACAAAGCCGCAAAAACAATTAAAAGCATAAAAAAGACGGCTGTCAGGCCGTCTTTTTTGTTTGGTAAATTTCTGAATAATTCAATCAGAACAATTTGATGCGCGTTTTGAAAGTGAGCGAGTCCTGTTTGTTGAGGCTGTCGTCATAAGCGCGGTAGTAGTCGAGGATGA
Organism: bacterium; assembly: GCA_041664945.1. Classification (GTDB taxonomy): domain Bacteria; phylum UBP15; class UBA6099; order UBA6099; family UBA6099; genus JBAYJY01. The sequence continues at coordinate 34,559 of JBAYJY010000016.1, forward strand.
GGTCTGCTTTATTGTTCAGCTTGAATGTGAGAATTCCGCGGGCGACTGAATTTTTGGGTTTGATCCAACCGTTTTTAGGGACGAAGTTTTCCTGGGCGTAGAAGATGTCGCCGCTGAGGCGGGGAGTGATTTTGCCGCGAGCCTTGATGGTCGTGCGAGGCTGGTGGTCTTCGTAGCTTTCGTGCGTCAGGCCGAGCGAGTATTCGCCGCCGGGAAAGAAATCCATGCTTGTGTACAATCCATAAGTCCGGCCTGTGTTGGTCAGCTTGAGGAACGGAGAGCCTGCTTCATAATGTTCGTCAACAATGCTCGGAACGAAGTCGGAACTGAAATCGCGCAATTCAGCTTTCGCGGAAAACTTCTTAACGGGAGAGGCGACAACGCCGAGCGCCACGCCGTCGCCGTAATCTATGATCTTCGCGGACTCGGCGTAGAACTTGACCCATTCGCGCTTGAAGTTGGTTTCGATGTCGATGCCGATCTCTTCGAAGTCAGGGTCGGCGTCGGAAATTGCGGTGGCGCCGAGTCTGAAAGCGCCGAGCGTCCTCACGCCGCGCACGCCGAACAGGTCGGAGCGCGTTCCAAAAGCTTTGATGTAAGAATCGTCGGATTTCAGGTCGAGTTCGATGCCGCGCTGCCGGTTGAGCGGAACGTTGCCGCGAATGTCGGAGCGGTAGTTGGAGACGATGAATCCGCTGCCGAATGTAAGGTTTTTAATTTCGCCGTAATAGAACTTGAATTTGTCGTTGTGTTTGTATTGGACGGAGTCGACGACAATGAAGTCGCGTCCGGCGTCGCGGATTTTAAATTCGCGGTCTGCGATGTAGTTGACATTGATGACGGCGGTGAGGCCGCCGATGGAAAACTGAGGAATGAGTGAGGCGAAGAAGAGGTCGGAGCGGCCGTCTTTTTCCTGAATCTTGCCCGCTTCGAAGGAAAGGCCGTTTGGTTTAAGCAGGTCTGTGGCATGGGCAGGGCTGGCCGCGCCGGCGGCGAGAAGGATTATTGCCGAGATTGCTAACAGGCGTAGAGTTTTCATAGAGCCTCGCATAGTTATTTGTTTTTTGTCAACCGGATGCGCCGATTCCGGTAAAGTTATTCAGCATCGCGCTGATTGTTGCGCCGCTGGAGCTTCCTTTTACTTGAAACTGTATGCGCCGCTAAGTGTTATCGCTTTGGCGCTTGTGATGTCGGCGACAGACAGGGTGACATGTCCGGCGTCTGACAGAGCGTATCTGAGGCCGAGACTCAGAGTTCTGTATGTATCAAGATAGATTGATTTGCTGTCGAGTTCGAACAGGAGGGTCATCTGGTCCATAGCGGATTTAGAGCCACTTGCGAGGGGATATTCATAGCCGGCCATAAGGCCGAGGCCCTTGTTGTCGGAGTCGTTGACCAGATCGCCGTTTTGAGTGAAGATGCCGAGGTGGCCGGTTCCCTTAGAAATCACGCCTGTGCCAACGGCGTACAGGCGGGTCGCCTTGCCGGTGACGCTCGCCGAAAAAGTGTTGGATTTCGCGTCGATTTTCATCGAGAAAAACTGAAGTCCGGCGGCGAAGCGGGCCTCTTTGACCTGTTTGATGAAAGAGGGGGGCTTTGTCTGAGGCAACTGATATTTCAGGGATAGAATGCTCGTGTTGCCGTCGAGTGAAAGGTTAGTCTGGCCGGGCATATTATAGCTGTTGGCGACGTACATGAATGCGGCTTCCATGTCGCCGCTGAATCCGTAATTGACGCCGAACCCGGTGTCGGTGAAGTCGTTATTTTCATCTGAAGCGCTGGCGTATGCGACCATACCTGTGATTTTCCCTGCGGGCTGGACGTTTGCCGAAGGAATGAAGATAACGCCGGAGAGGCCGAAGGCGGCAGTGTTCGGAGTTCCGATTGGAGACAGGCCGCGTTTTTTTTCATCGGCCGCCGGCGCTGTTGATGCGGTCTTTCCTGATTCCGTGGTTTTGTTTTTATCCGCCGGGACGGTTTTGTCGCCGCCGCGTTTGGAATTCAAGGGTTCTTTCGATCCGCCTGATTCAGAGGCGGGCGCTGACGCTGTTCCCGATTCCGTTCCGGGCTTGGTTTCAGTTTCAATCTTGGCCGATTCGCGGCGTGGGGATGTGCGAACCGATCCCGATTTGCCGTCCGCGGCAGTTCCCTGAGTCGCTTCGGTTGACGATTCGTTTCCGGCGACAGCGGTGGTTTTTGTTTTCTGCGTGTCAGAGGCTTCGCCGCCGGTCTCAGCAGGCGTTTCCCCGGATGTCGTTTTTACGCCGGAAGGCGTTTTAGCCGCCGCCGCGGCATCGGCGGCAGTTCCGACTTTCACTCGCACAACAGTGTCCATTTCCTGAACAGCGCCGTCTATGATTTCGCAGTATGAAAAGAGGTCTTTTGTGCGAACAACCCTGATATGTCCGGCCCGTTCGCCGGAGCGAATAACGTCGAACTCGTCTCCGATGTTCACGCCTTTTTTCGTTCCGGCGTAAATCATCACAGTGCCGTCGTCCAGCGCGATATTCACGCGTGTCGATAAATCCTCGGCCAATGCGCATGCGGAAAACAGAAAAATTATCATCGCCCCAATGATGAGGGTTTGTTTATTCATCAATAAACTCCTGTCCGGAGCGTTTTCGCTCCCTTTAGCCCATTCACTTAATCGCAAATTGCGCGTTTAACGATTCATTATATCATCAACGCATAGAAAAATTAACTTTAGATCTTTTTCAAGCTTCAAACTCTAAATGCCCGGCGTCTGAAATTATAAACTTTCAACAAGTTTAACAATAAGTTTAGTCAGCTTAGGTTCCGCTTTCGAAGCGGCGGCGATGATGTCTTTGATGTCCGCCGGTTTAAGTTTGTCCGGAATGCACATGTCGGTGATGACGGAGATGCCGAAGACGCGAAGGCCGGAGTGTTTCGCGACGATGACTTCGGGAACAGTGCTCATGCCGACGGCGTCGGCGCCGAAGGTGATGAACATGCGGTATTCGGCGGCTGTTTCGAGGCATGGGCCGGTGACGGCGACGTAGACGCCGCGGTGGGCGCGAATGCCTTCAGCGAGCGCGATGTCCTCGGCGCGCCGGATCAGAGCGCGGTCGTACGGTTCCGACATGTCGGGGAAGCGCGGTCCGAGCGTTTCGTCGTTCGGGCCGATCAGAGGGTTGAATCCCATCATGTTGATGTGGTCGTCGATAATCATCAGGTCGCCGGCTTCATAGAAACGGTTCATGCCGCCGGCGGCGTTCGAGACGATCAGAGTGTCGATTCCGAGCGCTTTCAGAACGCGCACGGGAAAAGTCACCTGCGCGGGCGAGAAACCCTCGTAAAAGTGGAAGCGACCCTGCATGGCAACTACCCGCCTGCCGCCGAGTTTGCCGAACAGCAGCTTGCCCTCGTGCGCGAAGATCGTCGGTTTCGAGAAACCCGGAATCTCCTCGTAAGGGATGATCTCCGCGTTTTCGATCTCGCCGGCGATGGCGCCGAGCCCTGTGCCGAGGATTATACCCGCCTCAGGTTCGAAATCTGTTATTTTCCGTATCGCTTCAACCGCTTTTCCGATCTGCGCGCTGAGTTCGCTCATTTTTCATCCCTCAAAGTTTTTTTATGTCTTTTATCTATAAATAAGTGTCTCTTCTTTATTTCAGGGCGGGTTTGAAACCCGCCCCTGCCGGCTGCTCGCTACTTACTTTCTGAACCGGTCCGGCTGTTGGTTGAGAACGCGTTCTATAGAGAGCGCGGCTGTCGCGCCGTCGCTGACGGCAGTCGCAACCTGCCGGTTCCGCGGCCGCCGGACGTCGCCGACTGCGTATATTCCTTTAATATTAGTTTCCATCTCATCGCTTGTTTTGATGAATCCATAGTCGTCGATCTCGATAGCGCCGCGAACGAATTCTGAGATCGGGTTGACGCCGACATACATAAAAACGCCAGTGCAGGGAATGTCGCGCTCCGCGCCGCTTACGGCGTCCGCGACTCGAAGGCTCTCAACGCCGTCCGCGCCGTTCACCGCCAGAACTTTTGTGTTAAGAGCGAATTCGATATTCTCATGCGCGAGCGCCGCATCGATGGCGTGTTTCGCGGCGCGCAGTTTGTCGCGCCTGTGAATCACCGTCACTTTCGCGCACAAATTGCTGAGATAGACGGCTTCCTCAACCGCGGCGTCGCCGCCGCCGATCACGCACACCTGCTGGCCTTTGAAAAAGAATCCGTCGCACACCGCGCAGTAAGAAACGCCGCGACCGCGCAGCTTGCTTTCTCCGGGGACTCCCAGCTCTTTCGGCGCAGCTCCGGTGGCGATCACAAACGCGCGGCAACTCACGCTCTCTTCGTCGAGCTTCACTATAATGTTTCCGTCGTCCTTTTTCTCGACTCCGGTGATAAAGCCGTAAGCGATTTCGGCGCCGAAACGCTGAGTCTGCTTGAGCATCAGTTCGGCCAGTTCGTTACCGTCCACGCCGTCCGGGAAACCGGGATAGTTGTCGATCTTCTCGGTCATGGTCATCTGACCGCCGGGGGCGCCCTGATCTATCGCGACAACGCTGAAGCCGGCGCGCGCCGCATACAGAGCGCATGCCATTCCGCCAGGACCGGCTCCGGCGACTATTACATCGTATCTTTCTTTTTCCATTATCTGTTTCCCCGAATGAAGTTTTGAATTGTTTTATTTTTTTGAAGCCGGCCCCTTGTTTCCTGATCCCGATCTCCAGTTCTATTTCGCAACCGTCTTTTCATATATCTGCGGTTCCATGCTGGTCTTTTTGCGAATATTTTCCGCGACGTCCTCCGCCTGATACCGGAACATATAATCGCCGAGAGAAACGTAGAAATTGCCGTCGCCGGCGGCTAGCGTCTGAGCCTTGATAAAACCCTGCTGCGAGAGCACGTCGCGGAGGATGTCGGCGCGAGTTTTGCTGTCGGTGTAACCGACGCGAACCGAATACCACGGGATGGCTTTTCCGCCGAGCGATTTCTGGTCGACCTTTTCAACGCTCTGAGCCGGTTTGGCATTTTCCGCGTTATTCATGTCTGCGGGCGTAATAAGGCGCGCGGACGGTTGAATGTCAGATTCAGTTTTGACAACGTCAACGGTGGTCTGTTGAGGAACGGCCGAAACGCGAGGCGCCGGGTTTATTGCCGCCTGACGCGGGCGCTCGATCCGTTGCGCCGGTTGCTGCGGCTGCTGTTTGGGAGGAGGCGCTTGAGTGACAATCGGCATAGGCAGAACAATGACGGTAGCCGATTTTTCGCGTTTCTTTTCCTGTGCGGATTTAATGGCCGGTTTTGGAGCCGTCTGGTTTTTCAGGACTTCAAGTTTTGCGATCGCTGGAGGAGCGGGGGCCGTTGGAGTCTGTTCGGCCAAAACGTTGTTTGCCGGCGCTGCGGAGCCGGGTTTGTTCTTGATGGCGAACATAACTAAAGCGAGAGACACTAATCCGAACAGCAGCAGAGCGATGATGACGCCGGCTGTGCTAACGCTTTCTTTCCTGTTCGAATAGAACGCGGGTTTTGAAGCCATCATTCATCTTTTGTAGTTTTGCTTTGGATGCCGCTGCGGTCCATGCGCAAAATGACATCCTTGGCTATTTTAACGCGGACGCTTTTTTCCTTGATATCGGTGATCTCGCCGTAGATGCCGCCGGTGGTGATGACCTTGTCGCCGACTTTGAGCGAGGCAAGAAGCGCCTGGCGCGCTTTCATCTGCTGTCGCTGCGGGCGGATGAGCAGGAAGTAAAAAATGACGATGAAGCCGACCATCATGACAAGCGAGGGCAGATTGCGTTTGTCTGTCAGGCCGCCGAGCCCCATAGGCGCTGTTGCGCTTTGAGCGAATGCGGTTACGCTCACCAGCATCGCTGTCACGGTTGCGATAAAAACTTTAAGCATCAATCTTCTCCTTCGCGCGTTAAGCGCGATTCCATATTTTTTTTGAAGCTGTCAAAAGACCCTTCAATAATCGCCCGTCTCGCGAGCGAAACAATTTTAGCATAAAAGAAAAGATTGTGGAAGGAAGTCAGGCGGGCGGCCATAATCTCGCCGGCCATGAATAAATGGCGAAGGTAAGCGCGGGAGAAATTGCGGCAGGTGTAACATTCGCATTCCGGGTCGAGAGGGCCGGGATCTGTCTGGTGGACGGCGTTGCGGAGGTTCAGGCGCCCGGAGCTTGTGAAAGCGGCGCTGTTGCGCGCCATCCGCGTCGGCAGCACGCAGTCGAACATGTCCGCGCCGCGCTCGATCGAGTCGATTATGTCCATCGGCATCCCGACGCCCATCAGGTAGCGCGGCCCGTCTTCGGGCAGAAGCCCACCCGTGAATTCAACTGAGTCGAGCATCGCGTTGCGCTCTTCGCCGACGCTGAGGCCGCCGATGGCGAATGCCGGGAAACCCATTTCTCTAAGCGATTCGGCAGATATTCGCCGCATCTCATGGTCGACGCCACCCTGAACGATCGG
>JBAYJY010000017.1:0-40930 GCA_041664945.1 bacterium
AACGGCAACTACTCCACAAGCGCAAGTTCCATCGCCGCATCGTGGGTTTATTCAGCCGGAATCTCAGGCATCGCGGAATATCAGTACTCTCTCGGCACGACATCCGGAGGAACGCAAACCCTCGGCTGGACGTCAGCCGGCGCGAGCGCCAACGCGACGATCAACGCGTCGATGTCCGAAGGCGGCACGTACTACATATCGGTCAAGGCGAAAAGCGGAGCCGGAATCTGGAGCGCGGCGGCGACTTACGGCGGCATTCTCGTCGACACAACCGCCCCGACCTGCTCCGTGCAGGCGCTCCCGCAATACCAGCCTCTGAACGCTTTCACGGTCAACTGGTCCGGAAGCGACGCCGGCTCCGGCCTGCCGCCGATGTATGTAATTCAGGTGAAACAAGGCGCCGCCGGCTCATGGGCAAACTGGCTTACGAACACAAGCCTCTCAACCGCGCAATACACAGGCTCGAACACAAACAAATACTATTTCCAATGCAAGGCGAAAGATAACGCGGGCAACTGGTCCGTCTTCCCTGGCGGAGACGGCGACGCAAACTCAACGGTCGCAAGCGTGGCCCCCGGCGTTCCGGCCGTCAACGACGGCGCGGGAGCCGACATCGCTTACTCCACATCCGGCAACACTCTATCGGCAAACTGGGCGGCGCTCGACAACGCTGTTGAATATTTCTATGCGATAGGCAGCTCGCCCGGCGGGACCGACGCGCTCGGCTGGACCCCCACAGCGCTCACCTCGTTCACTCAAAGCGGACTCGCCCTCGCCAACGGCGGCACATTCTACATCGCGGTCAAGGCGCGCAATAACGCGAACCTCTACGGCGGCGTCGGCATTTCCAACGGCGTTAAGGTAGACACCACGGCCCCGACGACTCCTGTTGTTTCAGTTCCGGACGCCTACACAAGCTCGAACACTTTCCTTTCCGCCTCGTGGACTTCCACGGACTCGGAAACGGGAGTTGTCGAATATCAACTATCCATCGGAACGGCCGCCGGCCTGTCGGACACTAAGAATTGGTTCTCCGCCGGAACAAATGTTTCGATGGTCATCTCCGGGCTTAGCCTGACAAACGGCTCGACGTACTTTATCAACGCGCGCGCCGTGAACGCGGCCGGCCTCGTGAGCGCCGCCGGATCGTCGATCGGCGTGACTGTCGACTCCTCGCTGCTGCCCGGTCCCGCCACTGTTAACGACGGAACAGCCGCCGACGTGGACTTCACTTCGTCGCTGACAACACTGTCCGCCAACTGGACGGCGGTGCCCGGAGCCGCGAAATATGAATATGCGATCGGCACGACGCCAGGCGCTAAAAACATCAAAGACTGGACGAGCGTGAACGCGAACACAACCGCGACCGTCACGCCGCTTACTCTTACAAACCATACGGCCTACTATTTCACAATTCGCGCGAGAAACGCCGCGAATGTCGCCGGCGTCGGCAAAACAGCCGATGGAATAACCGTCGACACGGACAAGCCCGGCCTTCCGGCCGTGACTTACGGCGGCGCTTACTCACAGAGCGCGACGGACCTGCCGGCTTCATGGACATCGGCCGCTGGAATATCCGGAATCGCCGAGTTCCAGTATGCGGTCGGAACCACGGCTGGCGGAACGAACACGCTCGGCTGGACCTCGGCCGGAGCGAGCTTAAGCGCAACAATCGCCGCATCGCTCACAGAAGGCGGCACGTATTTTATCTCAGTAAAATCGAAGAGCGGCGCCGGCGTCTGGAGCGACGTGGCGACGACTTCCGGCATTCTCGTCGACACGACGGCGCCGACATGCGCGGTATCCGCGCTTCCGCAGTATGTGCCCACAAATACCTTCACCGTGGCTTGGAGCGGCGCGGACTCCGGCTCCGGAATCAACGCCTATGACGTTCAGGCCCGCGAAGGCACAACCGGCAACTGGCTGGCATGGAGAAGCTCGACCTCTTTCACGTCTTTCGATTACAACGGCGTGAACGGCAAAACTTATTACTTCCACTGCCGCGCGCAGGACAAGGCCGGCAACTGGTCCGCCTACCCCGCCGGCAACGGCGACACGAGCGCGACGGTCGACAGTATCACGCCCGGCAAACCGGTCGTGAACGACGGAACCGCCGCCGACATAGATTTCACTTCATCCGCAAACTCTATCTCCGCGAACTGGGCGCTGCTCCAATCCGCGGGGGCTTATTCTTATGCGATCGGCTCGACTCCCGGCGGAACCGACGCTCTCAACTGGACCGAAACGGCCGCCACGTCATTCACTAAAACCGGGCTGAGCCTGTCACAGAACACTATCTATTACGTATCGGTAAAGGCGCGGAACAATGCGATGCTTTACAGCGAAGTCGGAACGTCGGACGGAATCAAAGTCGACACGACGGCGCCGACAACGCCGCAGGTGTTCCTGCCCGCTGCTTACACGAGTTCGACGAGCGCGCTCGACGCCACATGGTCCGCCTCCGATACCGACTCGGGGATTTCGGAATATCAACTTTCCGTCGGGTCGGCTGCCGGCCTCTCGGACGTTAAAGGCTGGTTCACCGCCGGAGTAAACACATCCGCAACGATCTCCGGCCTCTCGCTCGCCAACGGAAACACTTATTACATTAATGTTAAAGCCGCGAATCCGGCAGGGCTGTGGAGCGAGGTCGGCTCATCCTCCGGCGCGACAGTCGACACCACGCTTCTCGCCGCGCCCGGAACCGTCAATGACGGCCTCGCCGCCGACGAGAATTACACGGCTTCCACAGACACGCTGTCGGCAAACTGGACGGCGGTCCCCGGCGCAGCGAAATACGATTACAAAATCGGAACGACGCCCGGCGCGAGCGACACGCTGGACTGGACCGACGCCGGCGCCTTGTTGAAAGTCACCAAGAGCGGCCTCGCGCTCGCGAACGGAAGCAAGTATTACTTCACGGTGCGCGGACGCAACAACGCAGGAACTCCCGGAGCAGGCAGAATTTCCAACGGGATTTCGGTCGACACGGCCGCGCCTACAACGCCGGCCGTAACCGACGACGGCGCTTTCACGAACAGCCTGACCCAGCTCAAAGCTCAGTGGTCCGCGACCGCCGGCGCATCGGGAATCGCGGATTATCAGATCGCTGTCGGAACAACCGCCGGCGGAACAGACATAGTTAACTGGACATCCAAGGGAGCCGCCGTCAGCGGAACGATTTCGGCGAGCATGCAGGACGGCTCGACATATTTCATCAGCGTGAAGGCCAGGAACGGAGCCGGCGTTTTCAGCGCCGCGGGCGTTTCCAACGGAATTATCGTTGACGCGGTGAAACCGGTTTGCGCGGTTCAGCCGCTCGCTCAATATCAGCCGATGTCGAGCTTCAACGTATCATGGACCGGGACAGACCCGGTGTCCGGACCTGCCGGCGTTTACGACGTGCAGTTCCGCGACGGAGCGGCGGGCGCGTGGACGGATTGGATCACGACTTCAACCCTCTCCGCAGGCAGTTTCTCCGGCCTGAACACGCACGTCTACTACTTCCGCTGCCGCACGAAAGATATCGCCGGCAACCAGTCCGACTACAACAGCAACGGCGACACGCAAACGACTCTCGACACGATCACGCCCGACGCGCCGGTCGTCCGCGACGGAACCGGCACGGACAAAAATTATATAACTGTCAACAACGCAATCTCCGCCAACTGGGACACTGTTTTATACGCGGCGACATATTCATACGCGATAGGAACCACCCCCGGCGGAACGGACATCGCAACATGGAGCGACACATCCTCAACTTTGTTCACCATGACCGGTCTTTCGCTGACTAACGGAACGGTTTACTATGTTTCGGTTAAAGCAAAGAACCGGGCCGGCACGAGCAGCGCCGCTGGCGAATCCGACGGCGCGATGGCGGACACCACTCCGCCGACTGCTCCGCAGGTGTTCACCCCCGCAGCGTTCACAAGCTCGACGAGCGCGCTCGAAGCGTCGTGGAACGCCGCGGACGCCGAATCCGGCATAGCTGATTTCCTGATTTCAGTTGGGACGTCGGCCGGGCAGAATAACGTTAAAGATTGGTTCTCTGCCGGAGCAAACACTTCGGCGGATATCACCGGACTGACTCTTTCGAACGGTTCGAAATATTACATCAACGTGAAAGCGCTAAATAAAGCCGGACTCGAAAGCGTGGTTGGCTCATCCGACGCGGTCACTGTCGACAATACGCTCCTGCCCCCGCCCGCCTTCATCAGCGACGGGACGGGCGCGGACATAGATTACACGAGCAAAGGCGACACGCTTTCGGCCAACTGGGCGCCGATATCCGGAGCGACTAAATATCAGTACGCTATCGGAACGCAGGCCGGGCAGACGAATACGGTCGCATGGACGGATAACGCATTGAACACGAGCGTAACCGTCAACAACCTGACGCTGCAGGGCGGCGCGAAGTATTACATATCGGTGCGCGGAGTTAATCCGGCTGGAATCAGCGGAAGCGCCGGATCGTCCAACGGGACGACGGTAGACACGACGGCGCCGTCTAAACCGGTTGTAAACGACGACGGGGACAGGACAAACTTCAGCCAGCCGCTGCACGCCGTGTGGTCTTCTCAGGATTCAGAATCTCCTATAGTCAAGTACGAATACGCGGTCGGAACCGCCGCCGGCGGAACGGACGTCAAGAACTGGACGAGCGCCGGCCTGAACAAAGAAGTTTCCGACGGCTCTCTGACGCTCAAGGTCGGGAAGAATTACTTTATTTCAGTTCGAAGCGCAAACGCCGCCGGACTTGTCAGCGCCGTCGGCGCCTCGGATGGGATTCTCGCGATCACGACGGCAAACGTCTCGGTCATCAGCATGGACAACCAGCCGCTCTTCACGCTCGACGCATACGGGAATATCGTGCCGTCGCTCGTCATATCGGCGCCCGACCCCGGCAAGGAATTCACGACGGTGAAAGAAGTGGCGTTCCGCGAATCAAACGGAATCGGCGTCACATACGACCAGTTGCAGCGCAGCTATGAGATCCCAGGCGGCGCCGAAATCTCGGACCCCATTGAACAGATAAGCATGAAATTCGCGGCTGGCAGCGAGACCCGCGAAAAGATCAACTTCTTCATTCCGGTTCGGGTTCTAAATCTCGCGCTCGGCGGGAAAGCCACCTCGATTATAATAATGAAGTATATATATACTGGACAGGATGACTCTCACAACCAGATCAAAACGGTCGTTGAAGTCCCGATTAAGATAACGAACGCATCATCGGAAGAGCAGTTCGCGGTCACCGACGTTAAGATATTGGCGCCCGGAGACGGCGATTCGATAAACGTGAAAAAAGGCTATGTCGCGAAAGCGGAAATCTCTGTTAACGGAGCCGGAACGCTGTCCGGCGTATGGCTGCTCGACGACGACTTCTATAAAGGATTCCGCCAAGACATTATAAGCGAAAATAAGATAGTCGCCGAGCAGGCGCTGCCTGCTGATCTCACCGGCCAGCATAAGCTACAGTTCCGCGCGACTATGAATGAGGTCAAGGATTCCAACATAGCGACTTTCACAGTGACCGAAGGCGAGGAGCAGGCGACGAAGATCGATGACTTCTGGGTCGGCCCGGTCCACGTTACGGGCGTCAACGCCGCCTACGACCCGTCGACCCTTACTTACTCCGGCGAAGGCGCTTTCAAGCTGCCTGTCGTCGATGAAGACATGACGATTCAGTTCAAACGCCTGAAGATCGAGAAAAAGAACGGCTTGAACACACTCACGAGAGGCATAATCGCGCTGACTCTGGATAAGAAATTCGAGCGCGGGCCGCTCTCAATCGCGTTGAGCAAGATTCTCATCGGCACGGACGGTTCGATCGCGGCGGACGGCAAAGTGTCGTTCGCGGGAACGGACAGTCTGCCGGGAATCGGGCCGTTCTTCTTTTACGGCGCGGGCATCTCGCAGGGCGGCATAAAAGCGACGGTTAAGCTTGGCAGTCCGCAGACGGGCAAGGTCGGATTCTTCGAGCTCGGAATAACGGACATCTATTTCGACTACGCGAAAGACGGCCCGACGCTCAAAGCGGTCGGCTACGTAACAACGACGCCCGAAGAGATTTTCAAATTCTACATCTACTTCGGGTACGCGCCGGGCGGCGCCGAGTTCGACTACAGTATCGGCGAGAAAAAGGATTGGATACCCGCCGCCGCGGCTCAGTGACAGGTGTAATGAGCCGCTGAAACGAATCTTGCGTTCGCAAGGCGGCTTTGCGCAGGCAGTTGATAAAATACCGGATGTTCATCATCCGGGAGTTTCAAAATGTTTTTGTTCGATGTTTCCGGACAAACCGGAAAAAAGTGCGGAGATAACATGAAACAAACCTACAAACTGTTGATTTACGTTTTGGCATTCATGCTGCTGGGGGTGATTCCCCAAGCCGCGCTGGCTCAGGCGGTCACAAAGGAGATTGACGTCCTCGGCTTCAAGTTCAAAGTCGACGACGGCACAATCGAGGCGCTGAACGACAAGCTTGTGCTCAAGGGCAAGGGGAGCATGGACTTGAGCTCCGCGCTCGGCGCCGGCGCCATCCTCACCGTAAACGAGATGAGCATCGACCACGAGACAACGTTCAGCATGAAGGGCATAACAATGCCCGACATCACCTTCGGACCGTTCAAGGCGAAGATCGCCCCGGACGACATCATATTAGAAAAAATTATTGAAAAAGGCGTAGACCCATACCTTAATTTAAACATCATTCTTCAGGTCAATCTCGGCAGCGAAACGATACAAACCGAAACTACGATTCCGATAACCAAAGACGGCATGAAAAATGCCACAATCGCTCTGAAGCCGATGGAAGGCAAAGAGAATTTTCTGTCCAAAGACTTCGGCGGCGTGATCCTGACGCTCACCTCGGGAACCGCGATAATTAAAGATAAGAAATTCGATTCCTTCGATTTCAGCGGCTCTATAGACATCTTCGGAACAAAAATCGCGCTAAAAGACGTAAGCGTGACGGCAGACAAAATCACCGGCACGGCGAGCATCACCGGCGGAGCGCCGATGCAACTCGGCCAGATCGGGCTCGACCTGCGCGGCGACATCAATTTCACTTACGATTCCGCAAACGGGCTCGACGTAATCATAGGCGAGGCGGCCATACAACTCGCGAAAATCATCCCCGGCGCGACCGGCGAAATCACAATCACCAACCTCGAACTCGCCAAGGGCAAAATCTCAGCCGAGGGTCAGGTTCTCCAAAAGATCGACATTCTCGGAGTCGGGCTGAGCGTCAAACATTTCGCGCTGTTGTCCGAGGCGCCGGCTACCGGCGGCGCGCGGTTCACGAAACTGACGCTCGACGGAACGGTCACGATCGACCAGCTCAGTCTTAACCTCGATTTCACAGGCCTCGAAATCGACTCGGACGGCAAATTCAAAGGCGACATAGCGCTCGCAACTCCGCAGCAACTCACAATGTTCGGAGTCGGCGTAACGATAAATACGATCTCATTCGAATCCGGGGAAAATGCGTTCACGGTTAAAGCCGGCGGCGCGTTCAACTTCGGCGCCGACACCCTGCCCTTCACTTCGCTCGCAATCGCCGGCGGCAAGGTGGACGCCATTTTCGACGTAACCGACAGCAAGCCGTTCAGTTTCTCCTGGTTCCAGTATCTTAAAGTTAATCATCTCGCGATTGACCAGAACATAATGACGCTCGGCGGGAAGATCGAAATCCCGGCGCCATTCGCCTACACTTTCGCGTTCGACGGAGTGCAGTTCGACCCGGAGGGCGCGTGGCAGGCGGCAAAAACAGTCACTGCGTCGCAGGCTAAAGAGGGCGTTCAGCAGGCGGCCGCGAAGGCGTGGGAAAAACTCACCGACCCGTCGATGATATCTCTTGAAAATAAATCAACGACTCCGCTGACAGTCGCCGGGTTCAACTTCTATATCGATGCGATCACGATTCCGAACCCGTTGAAGATAGCTAAAACGAAGGTCGTTCCGGACACGCTGCTCCAACTCTATATGAGAACGGAGATCAGCATCGGCGACAAGAAGATCAACGTCAACGTCGACGGCCTTCAGGTGACTAAAACCGGAGTGAGCGACCTTACGCTTAACGTCATGCCGCCGCAGGGACAGGCGTCGCTCTTCGAGATGACCTTCATGGGCTGGGCCAAGATCACAATCGATTCAGCCTCGCTCATTATTAAAAACAAGAAACTCGATTCGTTCGGGTTCGCAGGTTCCGCGACGGTTTTCGACCGCGGATTCCAAGTCGTCAAGTTCAGCTCTTCCGAAGGCAACCTCGAAGGGCAGCTCAAGGCGATCGGCGACCCCTACCTGAATCTCGCCGGCGTGATGCTCAGATTTCAGGGCGACATAGTTTTCAAGATCACCGGCGGGAAAGGCGGCGGCGACCCGGGAGCGGCGGCGGCCGGCAGATCGCTCGAGCTCTCGATCACGAACATCTCGGTGGACTTCTCCGGGCTGATCGGGACTCCGATGCAACTGCTCTGCAAGGAGTTGAAAATCAAAGACGGCTCGATCTCCGCGGAGCTCGCTCTCTCGGACAAGATCGAACTGTTCGGCCTTTCGCTACAGCTCAACAAGGTTCTTCTCGAAAGCATCGCCCCGGCGACGCCGGACGGGAAACGCACTTTCTCGGCATCTCTCAGCGGCGTGTTCACCATCCCGACGCCGTTCCTCGAACTGACGTTCACGAATTTCAAGGTATCCTCCACCGGCGAGTTCGGCGGCGACCTGTCGCTTTCCGCGCTTCAGGAATTCTCGCTCTTCGGCGTCACGTTCCGAATCAGCAACATCAACATATCTAAGCTTCCGCAGCAGCCGGTCTCGGTCTCGCTGAAAGGCTCGATCACGTTCATGCCGGGCAGCACGCTCGAATTCACCGAACTCAAGGTGCAGGGCGGCAAGCTCTCGGCCACGTTCAACATCTCGGAAAGCAATCCGCTTAAAATTCCATACTGCGACTTCATCGGCATTACGAAGCTGCAGATCATCGAAAACTCGCTGAAGCTGTCGGGCTATCTCCAGTTGCCCGCCCCGCTCGGCGTCCGGTTCAACCTCAACGACCTCGTCATAAGCTCGGACGGAAAAATCTCCGGCGGCTCGCTCGCGCTGGCCTCGGCGGTCACAGTCAATCTCGAACTGTTCCAGATCGTGATCTCGACCGCTTCGTTCGACCTGACGACCCGCTATCTGAGCTTCTCGGGCGAACTGAAACTGCCGTCAAGCGTCATCGACTCGTCGATCAAATTCGGCAATATGGGAATTTCGCTGGCGAGCGCGGGCGCGGGCGGCGGCGCGATGGACACGTCGAACACGACCGTCCCGACAACGACCCTCACGGACACAAAACACGGCTTCCCGCTCAAGCTGACAAAAGTCAACTTCGGCTCGAAGGACGGCGCGTTCTTCGTCAACATGTCCGGGTCGCTCACAATCAGCGTAAGCAATTCAGGATTCTCTCTGAATTTTGAAAATCTCAAGATCACACAAAAGCTGCAGTTCAGCATAGGAATGGTGACCGGCGGAATAAAGATCGCCGGGTTCGGACTTGAAATCACGCAGTTCGTGATAGACGATTCGGGATCCGACCCGTTCTTCATGATCTCCGGCGGCATCAGCCTCCCGCAGATAGGCGGCGTGAGCGTTCAGGGCCTCAAGATTTATAAATCCGGAAAGGTCGAACTCGCCGGCATCCGCATTTATGTCGACTACAAAGCATACGTGGTCGACATGAGCATGAGTTACATCGACAGCGTATTTAAGGTCGAGGGCACGATTCTTCTCGCCAACAAGGGGCTTCACGCCAAGGGCGAGTTCAGCCCGAACGGGTTCTCGATCGATCTTGACGTTTACGGGCTGTCCATCCCGCTGTTCCCGGGGATATTCCTCGACTCGATCGGCGGCGGCATAACCTATCAGAAGTCGCCCGAATTCCTCGAATTCCGGATGCGCTGCGGGATAGCATTCGGCGACAAGGCCCTGCTATACGGCACGGTCGGCCTTAAAGTCAATTCGACAGGCATCATAGAAATAACAGGCGAGCTTTCAGCGTTCAACGGGCTGTTCCCGGTCGCGCAGGTGGTTATCACGCTCGACGTTCCAAAAGCGACGCTGACCGGCTCAGCGCATATCAACTACCCGATCTACGGCGTTGTTCTATGGCTCGACGCGCAGGTGAATATCTATGCGTCACCCACGGACTTCTATATAACCGCGAACTGCGCCGCGAAGATTTTCAACATCTTCCAGGTCGGCTATGCGAACCTGTACGTCGGCACTCAGGGCTTCAAATTCTCCTGCGGAGTGAGCATCGATCTCGGATTCGTCAACGCCGGGTTCGACTTCAAGTTCGAGATCGACCGCCAGTTCACGATTTACGCATCCTTCCATGGCTGGCTGCATTTCGACATCTGGATTGCGTCGGTCTCCGGCGACATCTGGGCCGAACTGAAAATTGTGCCGACAAACATTGATTCCAGTTACTTCACAGGCAGATTGTCGCTCTCGGTGTGCGTGCTCAAAATCTGCGGCAGTTGCGACGTCTATCTGAGGATAGACAAGGACGGCGTGCACGCCGGCAAGAACGAAAACTGAAAATAAGCGGGGCGGGCATTATGCCCGCCCCGCGTATATTTGCCGAATCCCGCGGCCCGCTTTCAAGAGGCGCGCCGCCAGTTTTATGTTTTGAGGGGCATGACATGCCCCAACGATAAAAACTGTTTGACGGAGATTATTAATGGCGACAAAACGCTTGGTTCCATTTCTGCTACTGCTCACGGCGATCGGAACGGCCGCCCTCGCGCAAAGCCAGAAAAGCGATCTGAACATGACATTGCTTCCAGCGAAGGACAAAGTCCTCGTGATCGCTTTCGGCCTGCCCACGGACGGGGTCTCCGGATTCAACGTCTACCGCGCCGATAAAGGCTCGGCTGACTTCAAACTTCTGAACGCAACACCGATACTGCCTATCACTAACCCGGACGAAATCACTAAAACGCTCGGCAACGGCGCGGTGGATTTCTTTAAAGCTTTCAACCTTAAATCAGCCGACGAGCTTTTCGCCGACTACCCCAAGGACAGGGGCAGATACAATATCATGTCCATTTTTTCAATCGAGCTGAACCGGATCCTCGGAAGGCTGTACGAAGACAAAGACGTTCAGGCCGACGCCACATACCAATACAAAATCGCGCTGCTTGACGAAGGCGGCAAGGAAATCAAAACCTTCGGGCCTGATGAGGCCGTCGTTAAAACCGCAGTTCTTCCGGCGCCGGCCGGATTCGCTCTGAAAGCGGGCGACGGAAACGTCGTTTTAAACTGGAACAAGCCGCCGGACGACTTTGCCGGCATCGGCTGGGATATCTATCGCTCGGAATCAAAAGACGGCCCGTTCGCGCCGGCCAACAAGAAGGTCATCTCAGTTCTGACAGACAGGGAAAAAGATGTGAAAGCCTACCACGACACATTGCTCGAAAACGGAAAAACCTACTACTACTATATGGTTTCGCGCGACCTTGTCGGCAATACAAGCCCGCCCACTCAAACGCTTGAAGCCGCCACCAAGGACCTGACTCCTCCGAGACCTCCGTCGAACGTCGACGTTAAGCTTCAGGACAAGAAAGCGGTCGTCACCTGGTCCATGAACCTCGAACCAGACCTCGCTTCCTACGACATTTATATGGGCGTGTCGCAGGAAGGCGAGGATGATTATACGAAGATGAACGAAAAACCGCTCGCCCCGGACACTGTCACATACACTGATGAAACGATCAAGGAAGGGATGGCTCGCTTTTACCGGCTGACCGCGATCGATAGGTCCGGCAACGCCAGCAAGAAATCAGCCGCCGCTTCAGTGCTGCCCCCCGACAAAACGCCGCCTTCTTCGCCGATTCAGGTCGAGGGCAAACCAGCCGGCAAGAACATGATCCTTATTACCTGGCAGCCGAATAAAGAGGAAGACCTTCACGGCTACTATCTCTTCCGCGGCCCGAGCGCTGATAAAATGGAAAAAATCAACACGGCAGTTATCGAGAAAACGACTGGGAAATATGAGGACTTCGGCGTCATCCCCGGCGAAAACTATTTTTATTCGCTCGCGGCTCTGGATGTCGCCCTGAACGTCAGCAAACAGTCGACGCCGATCATGGTCACCGCGCCGGACTCGATCCCGCCGGAGTTTCCGGGCGGCCTCTTCGCGAGAGCGGATGACCGGAAAGTCACACTTAATTGGCCGGCAAACCTCGAAAAAGACCTCGCCGGCTACCGCCTCTACCGAACCGATAAAGAGGGCGCCGACAAAGCAGCTTTCGTTAAAACCGGCGACGACATCCCGAAAGACAAAACGGCCGCCGATGACTCGACCGTGAAAAACGGAACAAAATACTGGTACTTCCTGACCGCGTTCGACGCTGCGGACAACGAGAGCGACCGATCAAGCATAGTGGTCGCCCTGCCCCGCGACTTCGTTCCGCCCGCCCCGCCCTCCGGCGTAGCAGGCATTCCAAACGAAAAAAGCATCCAAATCACTTGGACTCCGAATGCGGAAGACGATATCGCCGGCTATCAGCTCCTGCGCAGCGAGATGAAAACCGGCGTTTTCGCCCCGGTCAGCGGCGATTCATTTCTCAATCCGTCACAAACCGAATTCGACGACAACACAGCAGTCTCCGGGAAAGCATACTGGTACCGCGTGATTGCGAACGACACTTCTACAAACATCAGCAACCGGTCGGAAGCAGCCGGCCCATTCACAAAATTAGAACCGGAGACAAGCGTTGAGAAAAAAGACGACGCGAAGAAATGATATATTTCCGCATACTTAATTTTGCCGGAGACAATCATGACAAGAAACCTGATGCAAACTGATAATAAAATTGTCCGGCTGAAGTTACAGTGTAACCGCGGCGTTACGCTTCTTGTTTATGGGCTGGAGGGATAAACTATTTCTGCAAAATTCTTTACAGCCGAAAATTGCAGTTACATTTGGGTTTTTGTATTTTATCTGGAGAAACCCAATATATATGTTAACAAAGGTTAAACCATCCATCATGGCATGCTTCTTGCAATATAATCCCAAATTAGAATTTTCGGGAACATGGAGGATGGTCGAAAATGATTGAATCTGTAATTGGTTTTCAACTCAAAAATCATGAGCAAGAAGCCAGCGCTGAAAAAAATGGTTCGAAAACCAAAAAAAGAATTGATAACAAGCGATAATGATGAAATTTTGCCGTCGCCATAATATCCATAAATTGTTGCCGCCGGTTTTTCATTCGTCAAATTTCGTGGTTTCCGAACAAAAACCCTATTCCGTTTCCTGCCGCCCGATTTACAAACTTCTGAAACACAATAAACGGACACAGCGGTTCATCGCCGTTTTACTGATTTCACTCATAACAAATATAGTGCTTTTGCCGTTGGCGCCGTCGACAGGTTTTGCGCTGACTATCGGCCTGAACGAATCCAAGGATCATCCTAAGGGAATCGAGATACCGCCCGACGACCAGATGAATCCCGCGGAAAAAGTGAAACCCGCGCCTGTGTCAAAAGCGCCCTCTCAGCAACAGGCGTCTCAGCCGTCCGCGCAGCCCGCGGCGAAGCAGCCCTCCGGCCCGAGCAAACCGTACAAAGGCATCTTCGCGGCTTGGCAGCCGCTCGATAAAATCTTCCCTCTCAAAACCGCGACTCTCGGCGTCTATGGAATCAACAGGCTCAGCGACCAGCGCTGGATGGTGAACAACTCTGCTTATACCGGCTGGTCCAACTACTATGTCGAAGGCGGAAGATCTGTCGGCGTTCTGAAAGACTTCAAAGGCAAGTTCCAGTACAACAGGCAGATGAAGAAACAACTCACTTCGAGCAGCATGATGAATTATTCGGCGAAAATGTTCGGCTTCGATGTCGCGTTTAACAAAAATATAAATAAGTCCAACAACGGCTCCGGCGCCTCGATATCGACAAGCATAAATAATGTCCAGAAAACGACAGTCGGCTGGTCTCCGTCCAAGCGGTTTTCGGCTGGCTACGCGATAGACAGGAATTCCTCGCGTTCGATCAATCCCGGCGCTATTTCGCAGTCTGTCGAGCGAAAGCAAAGCTGGACAGCGAAATATCAGCCGAGCGATAAAATCACTGTCAACGCATCGCAGATTACGTCCGCCAACCGCAACTACCTCGACGGCTCTGTCGCGAAAACAATCGTTACCGAACTGAAAGTGATCTCGCCGGTCTCGAAGCGGCTCAACCTCGAAGCCGGCTACCAATTCGTCGGCAACCGCAACATTCAGGGCGCAACCAGTTCGGATGTCAGAAAATCCACCCGCACTCTCGGAGCAAGCTACCAATTAACGCCGGATGCGAAGCTCAACTATACGTTCTCCATGGCCGACGACAAAAACATTTCTTCCAGCCTGAAGACAGACTTCGGAACGACAAGCCGCGAAATGAAGTTTCAATACGCAGTTTTCTCATGGCTGAAATTCGACGGAAAAAATCAAGTGAGCTTCTCCGAAAACGCCGGGAAAACCGCCCAGCGTCAGGCCGCCTTCAATGTCGACCATAAAAACATCAAATTTCTGCCCGGCGCAACTTCCGTCAACATAAACAAAAATGTCACCGTTTCGCCGACCGCCGCCGATCCGAAAACAACTTCAAATTACACGCTCTCGGTGAGCACGCCCGTCAATTATATGAAAAACAGGCTCGCTCTCACTCAACAGTACACTCTTAACGAGAATTCCAGTTCCTCTTATCTGACGCCGGTGCAGCTTACCCGGTCGATCTCTAATAACTACACCGCCTTATACAAGCTTTCCAAAACACTTTCGATCGGCGAAAATATCAATCAAAGCGATAATTCATCTTCCACCATCAGCGGCATCACAAGCCAGTCGGTGAACAAAACATTTACTGATAAAATCACATATCATGTAAAACAGCCCTTTACAAAAAAAATCCGCGCGGCGGCGTCGTTCGAATACTCCCTCTCGCGGACGAGAAACCAAAGCCGCAATATAATACCGACCGAAAGCCTGACGCTGAACAACGTCTTGAAAAACACCGGCGTTTTCGTTTTCAAACAAAAGAAATGGAACGCGTCATACACTGTCGAGCGCGGCGTGAACAAGCCGAAAGACGCCGCGATGTCCAGGGCGCTTATGCACAAACTGGACTGGAATCTCGGAGACCTGTTCGGTTATAAATTCAACGGCAATTTCTCGACGACGAAACAAAACGGGGGCGGCGTCGCCGGCGGCGTAATGAAACTCGTGAAGGAGTACGGCGATTCCTCGCTGGTGTCAATGTCTTACGAGTTCACTAAAAATCAGTCGATTGATAATATTTCACAGAACACTTTCGACAAGTACTTCGAGATAGGCGCGGAATTCAAACATTGAAGCGGGCGCCGCAAGTGAAAAGTGCGGCGTTTTTTATTAATATATAAAGATTAGGAAAAACAAAGAGCCACATTATGAAAAAAACAAAACACGGATACTCCGATAAGGATACTCCGCGCCCGATTGCGCGCGGAAGCGGCGCGCGATCGCATAAGATTCTAATCATTCTGTTCGCCGCGGCCGCGGCTGTTTTAATCGGCGGCGTAAAAGCGGGCGCCGTGGATTTCAGCGCGCCTTGGGTCGGAACATTTCTCGAAACATCTCAGGCAGTGGCGTGGGGAGATTTTAATAACGACGGCAGACAGGATATCCTCGTCGCCAACAACGGTTCCATAAGGATGTATACGAAAGACGCCGGAAACAGCTTTACAAGCGCGTGGACGGTGTCTGTTCCCGGCGACGACGCTTTCAGCCTCGCGGTCGGCGATTTCGACGGCAACGGCTGGCTCGACTTTTTCGCAGGCAACAACTCATCGTCAAGCCGCGTTTACAGAAACAATGCGGACAACACATTCACCGCCGTATGGTCGACTCCGGCTTCCGATCCGACTCACTCGGTCGCGGTCGGCGACGTCAACGGCGACGGCAGCCTCGACCTTGTCGCCGGCAACTTCGGATCTGCCTCCAAAATTTATACAAACACAGGCCTGTTCGCCTGGACGGCTCTCGCATGGACCACTACAGTCCAGAGCACGGAAAGCGTCGCTCTCGGCGACATCAACAACGACGGCCGCCCGGACCTGCTGACCGGCAATTACACACAGAGCAAAATTGTTTACAAAAACAACGGAGACGGAACTTTCACGCAAGTCTGGCAGTCAGCCGAAACCGACCAGACAAAATGCGTGGCATTCGGCGACTACAACGGCGACGGTTATGCAGACTTCGCAGTCGGAAATAACAATCAGGCAAACCGCGTTTACAAAAACAACGGCGACGAAACTTTTTCGCTCGCGTGGACGTCAGGATCGTCGTTCACGACTAAATCGGTCGCCTGGGGCGATTACGAGGGCGACGGCGACCTCGACCTCCTGATCGGCAATTTCTCACAGGCAAATTATGTTTACAAAAAAGATGTGGGAGACGTTTTTACGCAGGCGTTTGCCACAACCGAAACAGACGCCACCGCCGCCGTGACATGGCTCGACGCCGACATCGACGGCGACCTCGATTTCGTTTCCGCCAACACAACCGCTCAGGGAACGCGACTCTACATTAATAATCTCAACCCGTCCAACCTTGCGCCCCAGAAACCGACTCTCATCGCCGCCTCCAACACCGTTCCCGGTCCGATCCTGCTTTCCTGGAACTCGACAACCGACGACCACACGCCCGGCAATATGCTCGGCTATTACATTAAAGTCGGCACCTCTTCCGGCGCCAACAACGTTATTTCAGGCTTTTATACCGGCTACCCCGGCAACAACAGACCCGGAGCCACTTCCCGCTCAGTAAATATCGCCAGCGACGGCACATACTACTGGTCGGTCGCCGCGGTCGACGCCACCGGCTTCAAGCTGTCCGCTCTTTCCAACGAAAATTCATTCATCATCGACAGCTCCCCGCCGACGACAGGCGCCGTCGTTATCAGGGACGGAACCGCCGCCGACATCGCCTATGCGACTTCCTCAACCCAGCTCTCCGCCAACTGGTCCGGTTTCAGCGACCCGCAGACCGGCATCGCCCTTTATCAGTACGCCATCGGCACCGCCACTTCCGCCAACAACATCATCGACTGGACGGACAACGGCACAAACGCATACGTCACTCATACGGGACTTTCGCTGCTCGACGGCGTGACTTACTATTTCGCCGTGAAAGCGAAGAACAGCTCGGGCCTCTGGACGAGCGTAATCAAATCCAACGGACAGCTTGTCGACACTACGCCACCGGTTTCCGTCGCATCAGTTAACGACGGGACCGCCGCAGACGTCTCATATACAATTGTTAACAATCAGCTCTCCGCGAACTGGACCGCTTCGAGCGATCCGCACAGCGGCATCATAGGCTACTGGTACGCGATAGGTTCCACTGCGGGCGCCGCCGATGTCGCCGGCTGGACGTACAACGCCGGAACATCCGTCACGCGCGCCGGCGCATACACTCTCGGCTCAACTTATTTCATCAGCGTCAGGGCGCAGAACAACGCGGGTTTATACCAGCCCTCGGCGACCGTTTCCAACGGCCAGAAAGTCGACACGACCGCCCCCGCGAACATTGCGACGATCTATCGCGGAAGCGCAACCGGCGTCGATTTCGCCTTCAGCGCTTCCACAACCCAGATCTCAGCGAACTGGACGCCGTCAACGGATACAGAAAGCGGCGTCGCGAAATACTGGTACACAATCGGAACTTCGGCCGGCGGCAGCGAAATCACAGGCTGGACGGATAACGCCGCCGACACATCCGTGACAAAAACCGGCCTCGCCCTCACGAACGGTTTTTCTTATTACATAAGCGTGAAAGCCGAGAACGGCGCGGGACTTCAGTCCGCGGTCATAACCTCGGCCGCAATCAAAGTCGACACAACTCCGCCCGCCGACATCGCCACTGTAAGCGACGGCGCCGGCCTCGACATCATTTACACAACCACTAACTCGCAACTCTCGGCAAACTGGACCGCTTCCAGCGACTCGGAAAGCGGCATATCCAAATACTGGTACGCGATCGGCACCACAATCGGCGGCTCGAACATTGCCGCATGGACCGACAACGGCCTCGCCACTTCCGTCACCAAAAGCGGCCTCAGCCTCGCCAACGGCATCGTTTACTATTTCACCGTCAAGGCGGAGAACAACGCAGGCGCGCAGTCAATCCTTACGACTTCCTCCAACGGCCAGCAGGTTGACATTACGCCTCCGGTCACGATATCTTCTGTTAATGACGGAACCGGCGCCGACATCGCCTTCCAGCCTTCCGCCACCACTCTCAACGCCAACTGGCCGGCTTCCTCGGACCCGGAAACGGGCGTCGTGAAATACTGGTACGCCGTCGGCACAACCTCCGGCGCCACTGACATCAGAACCTGGACCGACAACGGCGCCGCCACTTCCGTGGCTATCAACGCGCTGGCTCTTACAACCGGACAGATTTATTTCGTTTCGGTAAAAGCGGAAAACGCCGCCGGCCTTCAGTCAGTTCCCACAAATTCCAACGGCGTCACCATAGACATTTCGCCGCCGTCAAACATCGCCACGGTCAAAGACGGAACCAGCGTCGACATTACTTATACGACTAACAACTCGCAACTCTCAGCTAACTGGACAACATCTTCCGACCCGACAAGCGGCGTCGCAAAATACTGGTATGCGATCGGAACATTGCCCGGCGCCAACAACTTCGTCAACTGGACAGACAACGGGACAAGCGCTTCCGTTACCAGAACAGGGCTCGGCCTCATTAACGGCACAACATATTACATGTCCGTTAAAGCTGAGAACGGAGCCGGCCTCCAGTCCGCCGTCACAAGTTCCAACGGCCAGTTAGTTGACATAACGCCCCCGGACATCGTCGCCGTCTTCGACGGCGCCGGCCTCGACATCACTTATACCACCGTCAACACGGAGCTTACCGCCAACTGGACTCCGTCCGCCGACTCGCAGAGCGGCATTAAAAAATACTGGTACACGATCGGAACTTCGCCGGGCGGCTCTGAAGTAGTTGGCTGGACCGACAACGCGCTCAACGTTTCCGTCACTAAAACCGGCCTCAACCTTCCGAACGGCTTCATCTTCTATTTCTCCGTCAAAGCCGAAAACAACGCCGGACTTTTCTCGAATCCCGCCACGTCAAACGGCCAGAAAGTCGACACCACGCCTCCCGCCGCTATCGCTTATGTCTACGACAGCGCAGGCGCTGACGTGAACTACATCACTGTTGACAATTCGATCTCCGCCAACTGGGCCGCCACAACCGACGGCGAAACCGGCGTTGTCAGATACTGGTATGCGATCGGCACGACTCCCGGCGGAACTCAACTCGCGCCCTGGACCGACAACGCCCTGAACACTTCGATCACTCTCGCGCCCGCGCTCGCGAACGGCGCGACTTATTACACCAGCGTCAAAGCGGAAAACGACGCCGGCCTTCAAACCGCCGTCGTCACTTCAAACGGCCAAATGGTGGACACAACCGCCCCGGACGCAGTCGCGACTGTGAACGACGGCCCCAACGACGGGATCGACAGGTCGTACACAACTAACGGCGCGCAGCTCGCCTGCAACTGGCCCGTTTCCCTGGACCCGCAGAGCGGCACAAAAAGATACTGGTACGCTTTCGGAACAACCGCCGGCGGCACGGACATCGTCCCTTGGTCCGACAACGGCTTAAACGCTATCGTCGTCGTTCCCGGTCTCACTCTGACAAACGGCCTGACTTATTACTGCTCCGTGAAAGTCGAAAACAACGCATCGCTCGTCTCGGCCCCCGTAAACTCGAACGGCATCCTCGTTGACATCGGATACCCAACCGACATCGAAACCGTCAACGACGGCCCCGGCGCCGATATTGATTACATTTCATCGACTACTCAGCTCACAGCAAACTGGACTCCCTCCACCGACTCTCAAAGCGGCATAAAAAATTACTGGTACTCGATCGGCACGACTCCCGGCGGCATGACCGTCTCTGGCGGCTGGATCAACAACGGGCTCGCCACCTCGGTAACGCATACCGGCCTGACTCTGGTCCAGGGACAGATTTACTATTTCCGCGTCAAAGCGGAGAACAACGCCGGCTTGCAGACAACTCTGACGACTTCCAACGGACAGAAGGTCGACACGATTCCGCCGGGCGCGCCCGCGACTGTCAACGACGGCATCGCCGGCGACACCGCCTACGACATTAGCAATACAAGCATCTCCGCGAACTGGACCGCGTCTGTAGGCGGCATCAGCGGCATCGCTAAATACTGGTTCGCCGTCGGTTCCGCTCCCGGCCTGACCGACATTGTCGGCTGGACAGACATCGGCAATGTCACGGTTTACACGCATACCGGCCTCAGCCTTGCCAACGGCTCCGTATATTACATTTCGATCAAAGCGGAAAGCTGGGCGGGCGTTCAATCTACCGTCACTGTCTCCAACGGCCAGAAAGTCGACATCACTCCGCCCGACGTCGTCTCCGTCTCCGACGGAACGGCTGCGGACGTCACATACACCACGACGGCCCTGCAACTTTCCGCCAACTGGACGGCGTCCGATGATTCCGAAAGCGGCGTCGCGAAGTATTGGTATGCGATCGGCACAACCGCCGGCGGAACTGACATTGTCGGATGGACCGATAACGGCGTGAGCGTATCAGTCACGAAAACCGGCCTGACTCTCGTTAACGGAACAATTTACTATTTCTCCGTTAAAGCCGAGAACGCAGCCGGACTTCAGGCGGCCGCAGTCAACTCGAACGGGCAAAAAGTCGACATCACTCCGCCCGCCGACGTCGCTTCCGTCAACGACGGAACCGCGGCCGACATCGTTTTTGAAACCGTCTCCAATACGCAAATCTCGGCAAACTGGGCCGCTTCGTCCGACGCGGAATCCGGGGTGGCGAAATACTGGTATGCGATCGGCAGCGCCGCGGGCGCGACAAACACCCTGAACTGGACGGACATCGGAACAAACGTGTCCGTCACGAAAACCGGCCTGACTCTCGCGGACGGAACAAGGTATTACTTCTCCGTTAAAGCGGAGAACGGCGCCGGCCTGATATCGACGCCTGTAAATTCAAACGGCCAGATGGTCGATGTCTCGCCGCCGGCAGACGTTGCGGCCGTCAGCGATGGAACCGGCGCTGATATCGCCTTCGCCACCTCGCTGACAACCCTCTCGTCCAACTGGACGCCTTCCACGGATCCGCACACCGGCGTCGCAAAATACTGGTACGCTATCGGCACAACCACCGGCGGAACTGATGTCGTCGGCTGGACCGATAACGGAACGAACGTATCCGTCACGAAAGGCGGGCTGACGCTGTCGAACGGCGCGGCCTATTATTTCACCGTTAAAGCGGAAAACGGCGCCGGCCTGCTATCGACGCCTGTAAATTCAAACGGCCAGACGGCTGACACCACGCCGCCCGCCGCCGTTGCGTCAGTAAGCGACGGCGTTGGCGCCGACATCGCCTACAACTCCTCCTCCGCGAGCATTTCAGCGAACTGGCCCG
Source organism: bacterium (assembly GCA_041664945.1). Taxonomy (GTDB): domain Bacteria; phylum UBP15; class UBA6099; order UBA6099; family UBA6099; genus JBAYJY01. Next base: position 21,549 of record JBAYJY010000017.1, read on the forward strand.
CATCCTCCGATGCGCAATCCGGAATCGCCGCCTATTGGTATGCGATCGGAACAACGCCCGGCGGCTCGGATGCCATTGGCTGGACTAATAACGGCCTGAACGCTTTCGTTACCCGCTCCGGACTGACCCTGTCTCAAAACACTTCCTATTATTTCGTTGTAAAAGTTGAAAACGGCGCCGGCCTTTTTTCCGCCACGACAAATTCCAACGGTCAGAAAATTGATGTCACGCCTCCCAGCAACACTGCCGCAGTCAACGACGGAACCGGCGCCGACTCCGCTTTCTCAACCGTCGACACAAGCCTCTCCGCGAACTGGAACACTTCTTTCGACGCGGAGAGCGGCATTAATAAATACTGGTACGCGATCGGAACGTCGCCCGGCGGCTCGGACACCGTAGGCTGGACCGACAACGCCTTGGATGTCTCGGTGACAAAAACCGACTTGGGCCTCGCAAACGGACAGTCTTATTACTTCACCGTCAAAGCGGAAAACAACTCCGGACTGATGAGCGCCCCGATTAGCTCGAATGGACTGATGATCGATGTCACGGCGCCGGATTTGATCCCTTATGTATTTGACGGCCCCGGGCCCGACGACGCAGCTTACGCTTCCTCCACCGCCGTTCTCTCCGCAAAATGGAACGCAGCGACCGACGATCAGAGCGGCATCGCCAAATATTTCTACGCCATCGGCAGCGCCCCCGGCGGAACCGACATCGTTCCGTGGACCGACAACGGCGCGAACCTCTCTGTAACAAAATCCGGACTTTCCCTCACGGAAGGCGCCGCTTACTATTTCACTGTTAAATCCGTCAACAACGCCGGCATCGAATCGGCTCCCACCAATTCGAACGGCGCCGTAATTGACGTTACGCAACCCCCGCAGGTCGCCGCCGTTTACGACGGAACAGGCGCCGACGTGAGCTACACAACCAGCGCCGCGATGCTTTCCGCCAACTGGGCCGCTTCGTCCGACCCGCAGTCCGGAATCGCTAAATACTATTACGCGATCGGCTCCACGCCCGGCGGAACCAACATCGCCGGCTGGACCGACATCGGCGCCGCCACAGGCGTAACCCGCGCCGGACTGACTCTCACGGACGGGCAGACTTATTATTTCTCGGTGAAGGCTTTGAACGGCGCGAGCCTGTTCTCCTCCCCGGCGGCTTCAAACGGCCAGAAGGTGGACATATCTCACCCAACCCCCGTCATTGTGAGCGACGGCCTTGGCGCCGACATTTCTTATACCCGCTTCAACGATCATCTCTCCGCCAACTGGACCGCCTCTTCCGCCCCGAATTCCGGGATCTCTAAATATTATTACTCAATCGGAACAACGCCCGGCGGAATAGACGTGTCCGACTGGACCGACAACGGCCCCGCCACTTCCGTCTCGCTGACCGGCCTCTCGCTCACCGACGGCAGAAAATACTATTTCTCGGTCAAGGCTGAAAGCTTGTCGGGCCTTCAATCAAGCCCGGCAATCTCTGACGGCCAGACTGTCGACGCATCGCCTCCCGGCGACATCGCATCTGTTAGCGACGGCCCCGGCGCCGACATCCGCGCCACTACTTCCGCATCTTCCCTCAGCGCCAACTGGACCGCTTCAACCGAAACCAACACGCCTTTCGTTTACATCTATTCCATCGGCACAACTGCCGGAGCGACCGACGTTGCGGACTGGGCAAGCACAACCGCGCGCTCGGCCCTGGTCTCCTCCCTCTCGCTATCAGACGGCGCAACTTATTTTTTCAATGTGAAAGCAAGAAATTCAGCGGGACTCGAAAGCGGCGTCACAAGCTCAAACGGCGCCTCCGTCAATCTACTCCCGCCCGCCGCCGCCATAACCTCGCCCGCTCAGAACGCCACTGTCTCGGATTCCGTGTCCATTTCGGGATCGGCGACCGACCTCACGCTTGCCGAATGGAAACTCGAATACGGGCCCGGCTCTTCGCCGACTTTGTGGCGCCAGATCGCCTCCGGAACCAACGCGGTTTCCGACGGAGCATTCACTGTCTGGGACACCGCTTCCCTTGCGGGACAATACACGCTTAAACTCACCGTCAGCGACACGCTCGACGGCCTGACAACCGTCACAACAACTTTCACTATCCAAAACACTGTCACCATCACAGGCTCGATTCCCGCCGGCGAATGGGTTCTCCTGAGCCTGCCCGCCTCGCCGCCGAACGCAAACCCCGTCTCTCTGTTCGGCGAAAATCTCACTTATAAAATCCTTCGCTGGGACCCGACTGCGACGGACGATCCGACGCTCTCAAAATACCGCTCGCCCGGCAACATCGGAGCCGGCGCTTCCTTCTGGATCAAATCATTCTCCGGCGCCATCCCCTACTCTTATCAGGCGAATGCCGCCAACACCGCTCAGGATTCCTCTATTCAACTGAAGAGCGGCTGGAACCAGATCGGCTGCCCCTTCAACCGCGCTTTCCCATGGAATCAGGTGCGTGTCAGCAACGGAGCCGGAACTTACGATCTCACAACCGCGGCGGGCATGAATCTGATTTCGACTTCGATATACAGCTTCAATCCAGCTACAAATTCATGGAGCGTAAACGATATCAACACGCAGATGCAGCCGCAAACCGGCTATTTTGTCAACGCTCCGGCTGACGTCAGCCTGCTTTTCGCCCCCGGCGCCGGTCTGCCGGACGGCATGGCGCGCGTTGTCATGCCCGCGTTCGATTACTCGATCCGCATCTCCGCCGCCGCAAAACATTCCGCCGATCCCGACAATTTTATCGGCGCTTCCAATTTCGCCGCAGACGCTTCCGACGCCTATGACGCCCCGGAACCGCCGCCTTCTCCCAACGCCGCCTTCACTCGCCTCTATTTCCCGCACGGCGACTGGCCCGTGAATCCCGGCAGCTACGCCGCCGACTTCCGCGCATCTTCAAGAACCGCCGGCGAGTCGCAAAACTGGCTCTTCAACGCAGACACAAGCGAAGCCGGCGAATCAGTCACGATCTCCTGGGACAACTCAGCGCTTCCCTCTGATAAATACTCTTTCACCCTTGTCGACCTCGACACCGGCGAACGCATCGATATGGCCGCGCGAAACTCTTATTCTTACATAGCGCCTGCGAACGCGGCTCCAAGGCATTTCAAGATTGAAGCGCTCAGGCTGCAGGCGCCGCGAGTCACCGCGACTCACACTCTTGAGGCCGGCTGGAACCTCGTATCGATTCCCATCGAGCCGGATGTCGCGAACGCGCTCGCCCTGCTCGGCAAATCGTTGCCAATTCTCAACTTGCACCAGTATTACGGCGGCAAATTCTATCCGGCCGATCAGGCGGATATTCAATCGGGACTCGGCTACTGGATATATGTCGCGGAAAATACGTCGATCTCCATCCCCGGCTCCGCCGTGGCGGAAGACGAACAAATCTCCGTTCCGCTCAAAAAAGGCTGGAATCTGATCGGCAACCCGTTCGACGCGCCTCTCGCATGGAGCGACAATATTTCTGTCGTTTCCGGCGGCGTCTCTTATGCGCTCAGCGCCGCGCGCGCGGCCGGTTTAGTCTCCGAAAACTTGTTCCTGTTCGACGGCGCGAGTTATACGCCTCTCGCTTCCGGCGCGAGGCTCGAACCATGGCGCGGCTATTTCCTGAAAGCCGGCGCGGACTGCTCAGTGATTTTGAAGAAATAGGACTATATCGATGAGGATACGCAAAAACATGAAACTCACTATCGGATTATTCAGATGCGCAGGGGCCGCGCTCCTGACGGTCGCGCTTTTAACCTCCGGATGCGGCGGCGGAGGCGGCGGCGGCCGCGGCGGCACTGACATTGCGCCCATACTTTCCCTTTCAGCCCCGGCGCCTAATTCAACGATCCCCGATATCTCTTTCGCCACCGATTCCTTTTATGTCCAACTCAATTACTCCAGTCAGGACCCGATGCAGTTCAGCTCTCTCGCGGTCACAATGAAAATGGACTCCGGCAGCGCTCAAAACATAACGAGCTATTTTACGAAAGTGAATGAAACCACTATTAAAAGCGTGAACCTGATCCAATTCATACGCACGCTTCGCGACTGGCCGACGAACGACGCTCCGCGCACTATCACCATCGCCGCCGCTATTCGCGATTACCATTCTAATATCGGAGGCACGACTTCCTCATTCATCGTCTCGCCGCAGGAAGCGCCGCCTCCGCCGCCGGCAATCAGATCCGCGCGATGATCGATGAACAACTAACATTCGACGCCGAATATTTCATTTGTTCTTATAGCGGGCAGGCAAAAATATCAAAATAAACGCATGGTGAACAGCGCTCTCCAATGCATTTGAAAAAAACGATCGCAAAGCTGCCGGGTTTCATTCTATTCCGCGGATTCGCGACCGTCATCGCCTCTTTTTTCGTTCTCTTATTCGCAAACTACGCTCTCTGCGGCGATCAGGCCGCCTGCCCGCTCCCCGTCGGCTGGATTGTCTCAGACAGCTTCAAATTCATTTTCAACCGCTTGATTCCATTCACTCCTGACTTCTGGTTCCGCCTCTATATCGCATGGCTCGGCGTCGCGGCGCTCGCCTCTTTGCTGATGCTCGCCATCCATTTTCTCGCGAACAGAAATTCCGGCGCGCGGGCGCGCGACTCTCTCGCGTCAATCAGAACGCTTAACGCCATCCTTGCGGCGCTTTACGCCCCTCTTTGGGCTGGATTGCTCTCGCTCGCCACTCTCGGATTCCTCGGCGAACGTAAAGTTTTCCTTCTGCTTCTTCTGCTTTTTTCCGTTGCCGGGCTCATTCAAAATATTTGCGTCAGATATCTGAACAGTTTCGTTTTACGCGCGGTCTGCGCCTTGGCGCTCGCAGCCGCCGTCATGCTGCTTATACCGCCGATAGTCTCTATGCCTCTTTTGAGTTTCGCGCGCGGCGATCTCTTATATATCGCTTTCATTATCATCTTTCTGATCGTCGAGTCCGGCTCAGGACCGGCCGATGCGTTGAGAAAATCAGTTCCGGGCGCCGACTGGTTCTTTCGCCAGTTCAGAACGGCTTTCTTCCTTCTCGCCGTCACTTTAATCTCGCTTCCTCAGATCAACTTTCACCGGCGGCCTCCCGAATGCTCTGGCATCTCAAAACCCGGCTCCGGCGTCCGCGTCATTCTCGACAAGTTCCGCTCGTTCACTGTCGCCACTTCCTATGACGGCGACTATCTCTATTCAGCATCCGACTACAGCGAAAACTTCTACCGCGTCCCGCTGAAACACGGCGGCAAACCCGACTCCATTCATATAGGCAGATTCGGCGCGATGCGCTTCCGCGAGGACCGCGGCTCAGCCGTTCTTTTCGTGCCTGTCTACGGTCTCTACCCGAACAGCAAACTCGTGATTGTCGACGAGAAGACTTTCAAAATCAAAAAGGAAATTCTTACGCCGCCATGGATCGGCTATCAGATTTTCGACATGGCGCTCGACAGAACGGCAAACGAGGCGCTCACTCTCGGCCGGTATGCGCGCGTTCTTTTCTATAGGATAGGCGACGCCGGTTTCAACCGCTTCGCCGATGCATCAGGCGCTTTCGCCGGCCCGGAAATTCTCGGCCACAAGATCATGCGTATCGAGGTGAACGAAAGCCGGCGCGCCGCATATATCTGCCCCTACCCCGCGCTCGGCAGCCCGCGCATTATCGCCGAACTCAACCTGGACACATTAGCCGTGACGCGCACGCGCGAGTTCGACAGCCACCCGAACGTCGTGCGCGTAATCGACGGCGGCAAATACCTGCTCGTCGGACTCGACATGTCTCAGAAAATATTGATGCTCGACGCGGATACCCTTAAAACCGTTCGAACCTATCCCGCCGGGTTCTCAGTTCGCGACATTGCTGTCGATGAAAAAGCTGGACTAATGGTTGCCGGCAATTTCCTCACCGGAACCGTCAACCTCGTTCGGTTGCGCGACGGCAAACTGTTGAAGACGTGGCTTGTCGGCCGCGGCGTCCGCAGCGTTCACATAGACACGCGCAACAACGCCGCCTACGCCGCGACGCTCTGCGGCGCCGTCGAGATGAAACTGCCATAGATAAGCTTCCTTGAATGTTCCGGAATACAAAAATGTTCAGTATTAAGCGATAGACGCTTTGACGCCGTCCGCGGCCTGTCCGGTGAGGTAGAGGCACGCGTCTGTGTTGTTGGCGACGGTTTCGCGAACGTCGGGCGGGTTGGTCCACATGAAGATATTCCACCAGCTCTGCGGCGGCTGCGCCTTTATCCCGAATTTGCCGATCTCCATAAGAAATGAAAGCGTCTTTTTGTCGTAATATAACCAGTCATTGATATCGCCGTATGTGCGGTAAAGTTCGAATTCAGGGCCGACCTCGTACGGCGCCGGTTGCCGCTTCGCCATTTCGACGACCATTCGCATCATAAGATCGTGATCGGGCGCTTTCACATCAGTGTGGCAGGGAGGAAACCGGACGCTTCCGCCGAATGAATGCAGAGCAAGCGCGATAGACGGTTTCGCTATGTCAACAAGTTTTTCGAGCGCTTTCGACTCCGGTTCGGAAATAGGGCTCGGCCCGTGATAATTGATTATCTTCCTATGGCTGCCGGCCATAATGCCGCCCTTGTGCGGTTCGTGGAATCCGACAGGGTAGTTGCGGTTGAGGTCCACGCGGCGCGCATTGGTTTTCACGAGCGGACACCGCCGCCTGCGTATCTGTCCGATCACTTTGTAGTGGCCGTCCGGGTTCATTACAGGCAGAAACCAAACGCGCGTTTTCTCCAACAGGCCGGCGCGCTCCTTTACGAGCTTCTCGACAATCGCCGCGTTCTGTTCGAGGCCTATGAATTCAATCGCGTGGCAGCCTGACGAATACAAAACGGACGGCGCGCCGGGCCCGCCGCCGACGCCCCACGCATATATCGGCCTGCCCTTCCAAGTCTCGCCGAGTTTCAATTCCTCGACTCCCGGCGCGCCGTCCAGCATTCGCCGGAAATGCTCGTATATCTCATGCGCCGATCTGTAAGGCCCGTATTTTGTCAGGTCTAAAGTCATATCATTGGATTCTTTTAACGTTCGAGAGTTTCAAGAATGAATTGGCGCAGCGACTGCCTTGCCGGGTGCATCGTTGTCTGATTCGCTTTGAAGAACGCGTTTACGAGACGCGCCCGGAGTGCGCCGTCGGCGGGTTTCCCGCGCAGGCCGACAGCGAGTTTCGCCGCTTCGGCATAAAGCAGAAGGCCGTTCGCGAACGGTTGCGTCTCGGCGACAAATTCCTTCAGCGCGGGCGCGGCGTCGATAACGCTCCATGCTTCGGGCGCGCGGTCGAGTTTCTTTTTCAATTCCGCGGGACTTCCGTTTCGCGCCGCTTCGACTGCGCGTTCCAACCCGCATAGCGGCTCATTCGGAAACAGAGCCGCGGGCCATGCGTCGCAGAACTCGGCGAGCGCGGCGGCGGTTTTCGAGTCGCCTCCCGCCATCGTCCGGACAGCGCGGCGCCACGACGCGTCCGGATCGTATCCGGCGGGGTCGCGAAGGAAATCAGACGCCGTCATTAATGGAATAGCAGACGCCCGGGGCTCGTTCATCGGGTTGGCGAAATAACCGCCGAGCAAGCCTGGCAGCTTAGGATCGCGGCCTCGAAGCGGCCCGAGATTCAGTTTGCGGCGGTTGTAGTCGTTCACCGGGTAATTGTCCCAGAGAAGCGGTTTTCGGCGCAGAATGGCTGTGATGGCGCGGGCATCCGCCGCTGTTATAGCCGGCGGAACGACCTTCGGCCCCGTCCAGAACACGCTGATATCAGGATGCAGCTTTTCGCCGATAGTCAACAAATATGGAGTCGGTTTGATTGTGTAATAGTCGGTCGGGCAGAAAAACAGGCGAGCGTCCGGGCGCATGCGCATGAGGCGTTCGTAGAGCCTGTTTGCGATATAGACGTGGGCGTCGGCGAGCGAAGCGAAACGTTCGCGGTCGGCTTTGTTGATAAGTTCTTTCGGGATATCGTCGAGAAACAGAGCGAAACTGCGGACGCCCTTGTCGGCGATGCGTCCGAATTTATCGGCGAGGATTTCAAAATCGGCGTCCTTCGCATGGCGGATTGTAAGACCTGGGCTGACAGCCCACACGAAATCGACGCCGACGCTGTTGCAGAGACCAATCAGCGACGCCAGCCGCGCGAACTCGTCCGGCGAGTAATGCCGGTTCCATTGTATGCGGTGGCAGAGATCGTCTTTCGGGGCATAGATGTAAGTCGAGAAACCCATGCGCGGCATTTCGGCGATGAGCGCGCGGCGGCCGGCGTGGGTCCATGGCGGGCCGAAAAAGCCCTCAACAATGCCCGCCTCGCAGACGGGCGCGATAATCTTGTTTTTTGTTTTTATCATTTTTTCAGCATGTTTGGCACGGTCGCGAACGGAGGCGGCGTGTACGGAGTTTCCGGAGGGCCGAGCATTTCGTCGATGAATCCGATTTCGAGCGTGCGGATCGTGTCGCGCAGGTCATCGAGGTGTCCGCGCGATTTTTTGAACGCGCGGTAGGCCGCCTTGATCATGCCGGTGGCCTCGTTGAGCGCCCCGACGAACCGGTTGCGTGACAGCAACGGTATCATCGGCAGCCGCTCGATAAGGAAATCTATCAGCCCGCCGCCCTCTATGATCGCCTTCGCGTACTCGCCCGCGCCGACAAGGTTCTCGACCTGCTTGTAGCGCTGCTCGCGAGTCGAACACATGTTGAACGCGCGCTTGTAGATCTCCATGTTCAGGTCCGCCTCGGACTTTGCCATTTCGCGAATCGCGTCGACCATCTTCTCGTCGATCTCGCAAGTGAGGTCGTAGCTTTCTATCACCGCGTCGATATAGAACGGAAGTTCCTTTTCGGTCTTTAGCGCTTCGATCCAGCGGTGGAACAGAAAATTCGCGGCGCCGAGAAGGCGGTCTATTTTCCCGCTCTTATAGACCTTCGCCGCCCAGCGGAACAGTTCGTTGCGCGCCTCATAGTTCGCGCGGTGCGCATAATCCGGGTACAGATACTTGACGAAAAGATCGCGCAGGTGCTCGCCATGAGGGACGCTGTCATAGCGTTTCATCACCAGCTCGTGCTGGAAGTTGATGAGCCACTTGCGCACAAACTCACGATCGAGCCTGCCGTCGTCTTCCGGGGCGCCTTGAAAGCCTTCAATGTTTTTATCTGTCATGTCACCCGTTCCGCGAACTTAGTAAGTCGCAGATGAATGCTCAGCGGCATCCATATATAATTTTTACAGTATATCATGATTATGAGAACTGTTTCATAGAAAAATAATGAAGCGGCGTATTGATCGGCGTCAGGCGCGAAAGGCGCGGATTTCAAATCTGCGCCTGCAAAATCATGCCCAATATTTTCAAATCAGCTTGAACGCGAAATCGTTGACTTCGCCGGTGCGTTCTTCGAGCGGCAGCAGAACGGATGTGACGCGAGAGCCGACTGCGATCTCTTTGCCCTCCGTGGGAAGCACGTATTGCCATTCGGCATTGTCGGCGCCGTCGACGCGTATGATCGATGGATACAGTTCGCCGCGGCCGACATGTTTCGACGTGCCGCGCACGAGGCGGCTCCAAGAAAGAACGGTCCCCTGCACTTCCTCGCCGAGCGGGAACATTTCATACTCCACGAGTTCGCCCTTCTTTATGCAGCGCAGGCAGACGGGCCTCATCGGCGGGAACAAAACGTGTCCGCATGCCGGGCATTTGCCGGCGATGAAGACTCCGTTGTCGCGCAGTTCGCGAAAGAACCGCGAGGCGTGGCACATCGAGCGCAATAGCGTGACGCCGACACGGTACGGAACGCGCAACGGGTCGCCCGGCGCGGCTGCGCCGCTCAGTTCGGACCCGAGCGCTTTTTTAACTAATTCCACGTCTATCAGATTTTTCTTAGCTATCGCTTCCACGGCTTTTTCGGTTAAAGGCATTTCGTTCGCCTCCTGTTTCTCGTTGATTTATCGGCTTAAGGAAAACTTTGAAAAGTTTTCCTTAAGAATCCTTTCAAACTTTTTAACGCTACGCGCGACTTTGCGCGCTCCGCTTGTCAGATTTTTTTCGAGCCTCAATAATCTACTAATAATCCCCTTCTTCATTCGGCGCCTTGCAAAAGCTTTTGGAAAAGCGAGAAAAGCATTTTTGAGAATCCTCTCAAAATTCGAAGATTGCTCCATAGCAATAGCAGTCGCCGGGGCCTCCCATGCCTTTGAGCGCGGCCACTTTCGGTTTGTCCGCGAAGCTGACCTGCGCCGCGCCCGCCTGTCCGGTGAGCTGGTGGAACAGCCATCCAGCCTGCGCTATGTTCGACGCGCCCACCGGGTGCCCCATCCCGATCAGCCCGCCGCTAAGGTTGACAGGCAGCCGCCCGCCGCGCGAGAAAAATCCTTCCTCGTACAGACGGCTCAGTTCCTGCCAGGTCTCCGCGATCCCGATCTCGATCATCGCCATGTAAACGACATGCGCGAACGGGTCGTGAATTTCGATCGTGCCGAGTTGTTCGCGCGGCTTGGTGATGCCCGCGGTTTTGTAGGCGCGCTGCATTGAGATCACGCCGCTTTTATATTCGGAAACGATCGGCCTCAGGCCGACGATGCCGGTGTCTGTCGAGCAGCCGATTCCGGTGATCCACGCCACGCGGTCGGCGACTCCCAGTTCCTTCGCCTTCTGTTCGGTGATCAGCAGCACGGCCGCCGAGCCTTCCGATATCTGGCAGTTGTGCATGCGGCGGAACGGTTCGCTGATCAGCGGCGACTCCATCACCATCTCCGGCGTGTATTCCTTCTGGCCGTAGCAATGCGCCTCCGGAACGAGGAGCGCGTTGTTATGGTGTTCCGCGGCGATGCGCGACGCCTCGGCGTCTGTCGGGTGTCCGTCATGCGCGGCCTTGAACGCGTTGACAGTGTTCGCGTAATTCGACGCAGCGGTGACGCCGAGCGGCTCCTCCCAGATCGTGTCGGCGGAGAACGAGATCGCCTTCAACGCTTCGGAAATGCCCTCGCCCGTCTCGTAATTGTATGTGTCATTGCATTTTTCGAACCCAAGAACGAGAACGGTGTCCGCGCGTCCCGAAAGCGCATAGGTGACGCCGGCATCGAGCGCGGCGGCGCCGGTCGCCCCGCCCGCGGCGACTCGCAGAGTCGGCTTCAGCTCGAACCCTATCGTTTCGTTCACGTAAATATCGCCCATTATCTGGCCGCGAAACAGCGGGTTGTAATGCCCGTAAACCGCCATATCTATCGCGTCCGGCGATATTCCGGCGTTCTTCACGCACTTCGAGAACGCGATAGCGGCCTGATGGTTATAATCCTTCGTCGGATCGCCGGGCCCGAACTTGTTCATTCCGAACCCGATTATGCCGACCTTGCCTCGAACTCCTTGCAGCGCCATCCGAGTCGCCTCCTTGTTGTCTGAATTAACTTCAAGCAATTGCTTTTTGAGGACACTTCGTGAAAATGCCGCCTCAAATTGCTTAACCAAAAACAATTTATCGCCGGGACGGATGAATGGACCAAGATGATAGAAATGCGCAACCCGAAAATTCCTGCTAACGCTAACTACTATACCCCAATCGAAGGCGGAACTGCAAGCAAAAGATAATTCCCGGAATTTGCGCGCAAAATTTGCATCGCTTTTTACGCTTTGATGGAATACGATGATGTGGAAAACCTTTTAGTTTCCGAATGCAAAAAATGTCTGTTTAATAATGTAGAATCAAAAAACTATAACCGCTTAAAATCATATCTCTTTACGACAGTCTTAAGGCAAACCTTTATAGGCACAAAATTAAAGGGTCAAGACCGCCTAACGCAGGCGTAACAAAAAAGAAACCAGACCTTTGCTGTTTCGTTTTTTTACGAATTCGCCGTGTTTATAACTTTCGAGCGCCATTTCTTTTTCTCTTAACATTGTTTTCATGTTCAACACCTCCCAACTGCATCCTAACACGGTTATAACAACAGCGGCATGCGCATGGTTCCATAAACGACAAGACCGCTCATATAGGGCAAACAAGATTTGACCATGTCGTTAAATTGGAAACTCCGGCGAATTACTCACGCCGCGCTGTTACGGCTGCGAGGACTCGTGGCTTATCTGCCTGATTTCAGAGCCGGTTATTTCGCCGTTTCGCACATGCACGATGCGGAAGCCCCATAACATGTCGTGTTCTCCGGCAGGGTAGCCGCCTGTGCCTGCGGCTTGTGTCATGATCTCGGTGGTGACTGGAGTAAGTTTTTTGTTATCGTAGTTCATGTGCATGTGGCCGACGAAAACCAGAGGGACTTTGTATTCTTCCATGAATTTGAGGAAAGTATCAAGAGAAGGGCCTTTTACAACCGCAGGCGGAGCATAGCCGAGTTTCTTGCCGCCTTGCAGCATGCCGATCGGGACATGCGTGAAGAACACCGGAGTTTCGCCGGCTTCTGTCGCGGCTTTGACGTCTTTCTTCAGCCACTCGAACTGTTCGGGGCCGACGTTTCCGTTGGCCGCCGTGCCGATCATGATGAGTTTCTCGTCGTATCTGTCACGCCAGATGTCCGCATAATCGAAAGTGTTCAGTCCGACAAAGTGCAGCTTGCCGTAATTGAATGCTTGATAGTATGGCCCATATACGGATTCCCAGTACGGGCGGCCGTCGAGTTTCGGGCTCGGGCGACCGTCGATGTACTGCTCGTGGTTTCCGGGAACCATGAAGATAGGCGATTTCACGTATTCCGTGAGAATCTGGTAGCCGGTCGGATAGTCCCTGTCGTAAGTCACCGGGTTCAGCATGAGGTCGCCGCCGAACAGAATGAATTCCGGGTTAACTTTCGCAATTTCGTACAAAAGTTTGATGCGCGCCAGATTGCTGTCTTTCCCGTCGTTGATCGGATCGTTGAAATGGATGTCGGTAAGGTGAACGAAATCGTAATCCTTTTTGAATTCCTTAATGATTTTGACCGAATGGAGCTGCGCATCGGTCGTTCCGTCGGTGAAGAGAATGCGCAGATCGTAGAGCGCTTCAGGCGCGTTCGCGGGAACAGCCGCCTTGTAGATTATTCCATCCTGCCCCGCGCCATCTTCCGTCAGTTTTATTCCGACCGCCGAGTAGGAATCCGCCACGGCGACAAGTGTGGTTCGCGAGGGCTTCTTGTCCCCCTCTATCTTGAGGACGATGTCGAAGGAATCGCCCTGGCGGACAATGGCCGGAGCGCTGAAAAGCGGGCGCCTGATTTCGTTGATTTTTTTCTCCGGAACCGCTTGCGCCGCCGTTACGAGCCCGGCCACGCAAATCAAAATCAGAGCTTCACCGATACGCCTCATTGCATTTCGAGCCATTTTCGTTTCTCCTTGAGCATTTTAACTCGGTCACGCTTTGCCTGAATTCAATATAGAAGATTCGGACAAAAACGGCAACATAAAGCGTTCGAATTCACATTGCGCCCGAATGAAAACGCCTGATTTGCGTTCGTTCGCGAGGGAACAGATTGCGTCGCTGTTGACATGGCGGCGTTTTTAATATAATTAAAGTGTGGTGAAAACAGAAATAATCGCTTGGAGGCGGCCTGGTGGACTTCGAAATTAAGCAGCGCAACGCAAACGATGTGGTGATTCTCGACATCAGCGGGAATCTGGACTCGCGCTCGGCGCCCCTGCTTAAAGTGCGCCTCGAATCGCTGATCAGCTTCGGACATAACAAGATCGTCCTCAACCTTTCCGACGTCGATTTCATTGACAGCACCGGGGTCGGCTCGCTCATTTACGGCCAGAAAATCGTCAATCCCGTCGTCGGCGGCATCCACATAATCGGCCTGTCGCAACAGAACCTGAATATTTTTTCCGTTCTGAATCTGACTGAAGTTTTCTCCATCATGGCCACCGAAGATGTGGCCGTCGGAAGCTTCCATCAGGACGGCTCCACGATTCACTAAAATCAGTAGACAGCATAAAGTAGACAGCAGACAGTGAAAACGCTGATTAGTAGTTGACTTTAAATGCAAAAGGGGCGGATTTTGAGTCCGCCCCTATGTTTGGCATCTGAAATGTCTGCCGGGCTAAAGCCAGGCAGTTACATCTTTTCCCTAAGTTCCCGCTACTCGCAACTTCTTCAAAGGTTTTTAAATCCGGCGGTGATCTGCGCGATCTGCGCGAACTTGTCGCCGACCGATTTCAGGTCCTCGCCCATACGGTAGGTGTCCTTGTCGAGCCGGCCGGCCGGATTCAGTTCGGACAGCACGTTAGGCTGGTTCAGATTCGGGTTCTCCTTCAAGTACGGCCAGAGCCGCAGAGAGCCGCCCGTCACTTCGTCGATCAGATTCACGGCGCCGTCGATGATCCCGTATTCAAGCTTGAAATCGACGAGTTGAACGCCGAACTTCGCAAACGCCGCTTCGAGCAGCAGGAATATCTCAACGTTCATCTTCCGCATCGAATCGTACTCGAACGCCTTCTTGTCGCGGATCATGTAGTCGACATAGGCCTCGTCGAGCATCGGGTCGTGCAGCGGGTCGTCCTTGTAATGAAACTGGACGATGGGCGGGTCGTAGCGCGTTCCTTCGGCGGCGCCGCCCCATTTCAATATCGAGCCGGCCGCGACCCGCCGGCAGATGGCTTCGATGTTGATCTTCCGGTCCAGCTTCTTAACGAGCGAAACCTTTTCCTCCGGGCTGGAGATGTAGTGCGTCACCACGCCCTTGCGATTCAGATACTCGAAGATGTCGCGGTTGGTCTGCCAGTCGATAAGCGCCTTGCCCTCCATCACGTCGTGCTTCACGCCGTCGCCGGCCGTTATGTCGTCGCGCAAAACCATGTAGACCGTCTTGGGATCGTCCGGATTCTGATATATCGTTTTTGTTTTGCCTTCAATAATTTTCTGCATTTTGCTGAAATCGAGAGCCATGTTCGCCGCCTCCTTCGTTGTTTTAGTCCGGATACGGCGCCAGAGGCCCAATCCGGTCTAAACAGGTTTGCGAGATTATAACATAAACCCGCCGCATGGTGTATAGGGAAAATATTATCCGGGAAATACGGGGCCTTATTTGAAGTTAATGCCTTGGCCCGCCGAAAGCAGGTCGGATATTCCGCCCGCTATGCCGCGGCCGATCTCTCCGGGCGCCATGGACATGAACGACCTCATCATGAAGAAAAGTTCCTCGCGGAAGTCCTCGATCTCGGCCACCATCAGGTGCTTGAAGTTGCCCAGCGCCTCGCACTGTTTGATCGCTTCCGCGCGACCGCCGAGCTTGTCCACGAGACCGTCCTTTTTTGCTTCTTCGCCGAGGTACAGCCGCCCGTCCGCCAGCTTCGCGATACGCTTCGCGTCCAGCCCGCGGTTCTCGGCAACCGAATCCACGAACATCTTATGTATCTTCTCAATGTGCTCCTGAATCGACGCCTTTTCCTTAGCCGTCGTTTTCCGGAACGGAACGCCCATGTCTTTATAGTCGCCGGTTTTGAAACCTTCGTATCCGACGCCGAATTTTTTCATCAGTTCCGAGAATTCGAGATGAATTGAGATGACGCCGATGCTGCCGACGCCGCTGCACGGGTCGGCGACGATGCGGTCGCATGCGCTCGCAATCCAGTAGCCGCCGGACGCCGCCATATCGCGCACCCACGCCACCGTCGGCGTCTTCAGGCGCTTGATCGCGTCCGCAATCTCCTTGCTCGGCAGAACGCTCCCGCCGGGGCTGTTGATTTCGAATATCAGCGCTCGCACGCCGTGGTCCTGCGCCCACTTTATCTTCTGCAGAATGCGGTCGGAACTCACGCCACGAAACTGCGAAACCGGCGCGCTCCCCGGCACGATCGGCCCGAAAATCTTGATCTTCCCGATCATCCGGCCCGCCACCGGTTTCGCCAACAGCCGGTTCAAACCCTTGCTTAATGACAGTTCTTTCTGTTTCATGGCTACAAAGTTTAACATATCCCGATTCCAACGACAAACTGTTTGCGTTTGATCGTGCGGAGGCAGGAGTTATAAGCAGAACGTGTAACACGACGTGTTCTTCTTTCATGCATCTGCTCTTTTACATGATATTCCAAAATGGAACATCAAGTCGCCATATTCTCTATTTGTATAGAACGCCGCATTCATTATCTTAAATATTTGCGACAGCGTTATATCATTTCTTGGCGCCACGTAAAAAAGAGCGTCATTCCCGACGGAGATCGGGAATCCATTGCAGACAGGACGTCATGGGTGAATATCCGCGCAAAGCGGATACGCCTCCCCTCCTCAGAACAAAACCTGCTGGTACTTGTAGGGCCATTTTGAGGAACTGGATATCGTGAGGTCTTCGGGCGTTTTGAGTTCGAAGACGAGTATTTCGTTCTTTCCTTTTTTCAGCCAGCAGCCGGGAACAAAGAGATGTTTCTGCGGCCCGACGCTCCAGTAGCGGCCGAGGTTGTGGCCGTTGACCCACACGGCGCCCTTGTTCCATTTGTCCATCATGAGGAAACTGTCGCCGGTTTCGGCCAGCTCGAACGTCGCGCGGTGCACGGCCGGCATTCCGGTCGCCGGCGCGTTGCCGAACCGCATCGAGCCCGGTTGCTTTTCGTCCATCGGCAGGCAGAACACCTGCCAGTTCATCAGCGTCATTCCCTCAAGTTCGACGAAATCGGTTATGCCTTTCCGGTCGATCATCAGCGGCCCGGAGTTCACTCGGCCGAGCGCCTCGACGAGTATGTCGAGCGTCGGGCTCTTGTTTTCGGACGCCGGAATATTTATGGAATTCTCGTTTTTCTGCCTGTCGAGTTCGCCGATCAGCTTGCCGTCGAGGTAGACGTAGCCGTAGTCGTGAAGATCGTGAATCGTGAGTTTGCCGGACTTTCTGCCTATGAGTTTCGTTCGATAGAGAACGTAGCCGGAATACTGGTTGAACATCTCGATCGGCTCGGGCTGATAGGCTTCCTTCCCGTCTGGCAGGTTGGAGAAGAGCGGCGCGACGCTTGTGAATTTGATGTCCGGGATGGTGATTGCAGGCAGCGGGGCCGGCGGTTCCGGAACGCTTTCGTTGTTGTTCTGATATTTCACGAGCAGCGCGCGCATCCATTTGTATTCGGGCGTGATCTCGCCCGACTCGCTGAGCGGCGCGCCGTAGTCGTAGCTTGTGACGTCGGCGGCATATTTTCCGCCGAAATCGTTCGCGCCGGCGGTGAACCCGAAATTCGTGCCGCCGTGGAACATATAGAGGTTGAACGACTTGCCGGTATCGAGCAGCCATTTCAATTCCTTTTTCTGGCGTTCTTCCGACTGGTCCATCCAGCGCGGGTCTCCCCAGTGCGTGATCCAGCCGACCCAGTATTCGCCTGTCATTTCCGGGATGCCGGTTCGGAACTCCGCGAGCTTTTTGAAAGCGTTCTCCGCCCCGGCTCCGAAGTTCACGGTCGGAATCGCTCCGTCAACAGCGCCGGCTTCGAGCATGTAGCTTTCCGGCCCGTCTGCGGTCGAGAACAGAACGTCGAAACCGGCTTCCTTGTAGATATCCCGAAGCGTTGTCATGTACTTTTTGTCGTTGCCATAGCTGCCGTATTCGTTTTCGAGTTGAACCATGATAATCGGCCCGTTGCGGGTACTCTGCAGATCGCCGACTTCCTCGCCGAGCCGAATCATATATTTTTTAACCGCGCTCATATAGCCGGGATACATCGACCGTATCCTGAGGCCCCTGTCCTTGAGCAGCCACGAGGGAAGCCCGCCGAAATCCCATTCGGCGCAGACGTAAGGGCTGATGCGCAGAATCACGCGGAGGCCGTTCCTTTGGGCGAGCTTGATAAACCGCTTGAGATCCCGCTGATCGGAGAAATCGAACGCGCCGGGCCGGGTTTCGTGAACATTCCAGAACACGTAGGTTGTAACCGTGTTCAGGCCCATCGCGCGAGCTTTCAGCAGCCTGTCCTGCCAGTACGCCTCCGGAATGCGCGCGTAGTGCATTTCCCCGGACATTATGCGGAAGGGCTGCCCGTCGAGATAGAACTGCCCGTCCTTCACTCTCAGGATATCCTTCGCGTTAGCCGACGCCGCCAAAACCGAAACCGACAGCGCGATCAATAAAACACTGAACAATTTTTTCATGATGCAGTCCCCGTTAAATAGTATTTTAACTGCGTCCAACCCTTTCTATCATAGCCACTAAGGCGGCTTTAAGTAAACAGTCATACAAAGACCGCCATTCCCGAATCCTGTTGTCCCGCGCTCCGACACGCGCGCTCCCAGCCTCGCGAACTTTCATTCATAAATCCATTCGCCGCCCGTTTCGTTCATTTTTTGCCCGGAAAAGCCGACGCAGTGACAAAAACCGCTTGTTACGGGTTATAATTCCCGCGTGGAACTATACGGCTTCGAATTCGACGATCCGGGTCCGGATCGCTTCAAGAGCTTTGCAAAACTCGCGGCTGTCGCGCTGCTTGCCGCCGCCTTGTGCGCGGCTGTTTTGAATTTCGCCGTCAAAGCCCGCGCCGGCAGCGCCGCGGCCGCAGCGCTTCTGGCGGCGCAACAGCGGACCGGCAGAGAAACAGTCGCCGCCGGTTTCGGCGGAACGATCTTCACGGGCTTCTATCTGCGCGGCGTACGGGTCGCCGGAGACGCGCCGGACGATCCGGCTTCAGTCTCTATCCCTAAATTGCTTCTGCCGCTGTCATTCCCGGCTTTGCTGAACGGCAAATTGCGGTTCGGCGATGTCAGGCTCGAGCGGCCCGCAATCCGCGTCGAACGCTCGGAAGCCGGCGACTACAGCGTCGCCGACGCGATAGACAAACTGTTCGGCCCGGCGCCGCTCCCCTACCCCGGACAGCGGACATTCGATTGCGAACGCATCTCCGTCCGCGACGGATCGATAGACGTGAAAATCAATCGCGCCGGCGGTAAACCGGTCGATTTCTCCCTGACGAACATCAACGGCGGCATCGCGCCGCCTTCAGCTAAACGGACCGGCCCGGCGAAGATATCTCTCTCTGCGGACTTCGGCTCAATCCGGTTTCATATCTCCGGACACATCAACAGCCGGCGCGCAGACGCGCTCGACCTGAAATGGAAAACTGAAAATCTGCTCAAGGGCGCGCCGCCGAAATTCCTGCGCGAGGCGGCAAAAACCGAACGTCTCCTGCGGTTCGGCGGCCTGGTAGCAGCTCAAGGAAAACTGACCGGCGACCCGCTCACGCCCCGAATCACGGGCTTTCTAAAAATAAAGAACTTCAGCGCGTTCGATCTCGAATTCGACAGCGGAACGGCCCGCTTCGAGCTTGCCGCCGGCATGCTTCGCGCGAGCGGCAAGATAGGAATCGCCGGCGCCCGGCTGCTCGTGTTCGAGGGCGGCGCGAGCTTCGCGGGCGACACGAATGCCGACGTGTACGCGACCTTTTCAGGCATCGAGGCTGATGCGGCGATGAGCCGCGCGGCGCCGGAATTCCCGAAACTCATCGA
>JBAYJY010000018.1:0-40742 GCA_041664945.1 bacterium
AGTCGGCGCTGTGTAGTCAATTGAGAACGTGCGGGTGACAGTTGTTCCGGTGTTGCCAGCATTGTCTGTGTCGTAGAATTCTACCTGACACATGTCGGCGCCCTGATCCCTGCAGTTAGCCGCGGCGCCGACGGTGATCGACGGATCAGTGGCGCAGGCGTAGGAAGTCCACGCCAGAGTTTCGACAGCGTTGCTCAACACTCGATAGTAACAAACATTGAGTCCGGAACCGCCTGTATCTGCATTTGTGACGTCGGCGGTGAATGCCGCGCTCTGCCACGAGCTTGCGGCAGGACCGACGATAGTTGTAGTCGGCGCCGTGTAATCGATCGAGAACGTACGCGATGTTGAGGTTCCGGTATTGCCGGCGTTATCTGTGGCATATACCTGAACATCGCACATATCCGCGCCCTGATCGCGGCAGTTCATGCCGGCGCCGACTGTAATGTTCGGATTTGTCGCGCACCCGTATGCAGTCCATACTTTCGTCTGCACCGCATTGCTCAGCACGCGATAGTAGCACAAGTTAAGCCCAGAGTCCGCGTCTGAATTAGTTACGCTTACGTCAAAAGCTGCGCTCTCCCAAGCGCTGGCGGCCGGAGCCGTGATAGTCGATGTCGGCGCCGTCCAATCGATCGAGAATGTTCGAGTAACAGTCGTTCCAGTGTTGCCGGCAAGATCAGTGTCGTAGAATTCGACCTGACATTTGTCAGCGCCTTGATCGCGACAGTTAGCCGCCGCGCCGACGGAAATTGAAGGATCAGTGGCGCAGGCATAGGAAGTCCACGCGAGCGTTTGAACAGCGTTGCTCAAAACACGATAATAACAAACATTCAGACCAGAGCCACCAGTGTCCGCGTTTGTGACGTCGGCTGTGAATGCCGAACTATGCCATGAACTTGCGGCAGGGCCGACGATAGTGGTTGAGGGCGGCAAATTGTCATACTTGAAAACGAAGGTGGTGCTTGCGGGATTAATATAATTGCCGACATTGTCGTAAGCGGTGAATCGCATGTAGTAACTATTACCCGCAACGAGCGGCCCGGTCGCAGTGAAATTATTGGCCGTCATATCGTAAATCGGGGTCGCCGTTGAGTCTGTGCTGAAATTAATTGTATATTTGGCAAGTCCCGAAGCTGCGCCTGAAGGAAGGTCGGAAACAGCTGCCCATTCGAAATAAGGATTCGAATAATTGTACCAGTTTCCGCTTGTGAGCGCGACTGTCTTTCCGCTATCAGAATAACCGCTGACAGCAGGAGTGACAGGCGCCTGATTGTCCTGTCCGAAATCCACGCGCACTCTTATTGTGTTGGAGCAAGTGTCGTAGTCGGTGAAGTAGACGGTCGAGCTCGCCGCGCCGGCGGTGATGTTGTTATAGCTGACTGACAAAGTTTTCGGAGTTCCGGCGGGACTTGCATAATTCCACTGGGCCGGCAGTCCGAAAGCAGCGTCGCCCTCGAGCGCGGTGATAGCATTGTTATCTGTTCCAATCAGTTGAACGGAAGGAATCTGACCGGCGCCCATTCCGGCGAGACTGTTGAACCACACCGTGCAGTCCGCGTTAAGGCCCGCTTTATTCTGGCTTTGCGGATTAGCATCGCAGATGCTGCCGTTGTCCTGAGATCCGTAGAAATAAGCATTCTGGTTTGAAGTCACCGAAACGCCCGTGATGGCCGGGAGAGTGTTGTCAATTACGACCGGCGGGGAAGTATAAACTGTCGGGATAGCGGACTGATTGCCGTTTCTGTCCTTAACCTGCAAATAAACTGTTTTGTTTGCGCTGTCCGCGCAGCCCCCATTCGGATCGCCTGTATTCGAAATCCAGCCGGACAGACAAGCGGTTCCGTCCCAGTTGAGACATGTCTGTCCGTTCGTAACGTCGAAACCGCATTTTATGTCGCGCGAATCGCCCGTGCAGTTGCAGCAGACATCGAGATCGATCTGCGACGGCTGTATCGACACCCAAGGCGCGTTCGCTAATTCAGATTCCTTGCAGGCGAACCTCATTCCGGATATGCCGCTGCAGTTGTCCGAACCTTCGATCGTGCTGATTTCCGGCGTGCTTGTAGTGATGCAACTGCCGGAAACATTTAATGCGATGGCGGAAGCGACCGGCTTAACGTTGTCTCTGTTGATGTCGCCGGGGAACCTGATCGTCGCGGTTCTGAAAGTGGTGAATCCGGCGGCGGCGGTTCCCGGAGTTATAAGAACCCTCCGGGGCGGGCATGAATTTTCGATGAAAGTGACTGTTCCGACGCCGTTGCTGATCGCTCCGTTTGTCGAAGGGCCGCCGAGCGAGCCGCCAGCCAGACTTGTCGCAATAACCTTAGTGTCGGACGGGTCGGGTTGTGTGGTGTCTGCCGTAACGCTCAATTGTGTCGTCGCTTCATACGTTTCGTTAGCGGCGTATGACGCGATGTTGCCGTAAGTGTCAACCGCGCGAACGGTGATCTGTTTGGAAACTTCTGGCGTGTTCGAAACGTAAGCTTCCTGAGCTAATGTATATGTGCCTGTCGCCGGGCTTGTGAATGTTATCGTGCCCGCAGTCGGCGTTATAGCGCCGGACGGGTTGACGCTCTGAACTGTCAGGAAAGAGCTTATGACTCCGGAATCGTTGTCCTGTATTGAAACTCTATCGCCGGCTACGAATATCGCCACATCGCTTACGCTGAATGTCCTGCAGTTCGTGCCGACGCCTTGCCCTTCGTTACAGTCGACAGTAACAGTCGAAGTTGAGGCATAAGGGTAAAGCTCCAGAGTGTGAGCTTGAATATTGACTCTCGAAATTCCTGGCGAATTGGCGCTTGTAAGGTCGAGGGAAGTAGGAACGCCGGCGACCGAATATGTTAAACCGTTAATGGGAATTTCAGCGTCTATAACGCGGCCGTCGGTCACCGTCGTATTAATGTCATACGTAACGTAGAAATATGTTTTAACGCCGGAAGCTATTGTCTGCACGGGCGCAAATCCCGAGAAAGTAACCGAGCCTCCGGAATAATTGCCGGTTGCGATCTGAGTGTCTCCAGCGCCGAGCGTCGGATAGCAGACTTCACAAGCGCCCGCTGTTCCGCCATCGCGCCATAGGCGTATAAGAGAAAGCTCAGAACTGGCTAAAGTGTCAGAAGATGACTTGTTGACTTTTAATGAGTCAATATTTATTGAAGAACCTAAGCCATTGATAACCTGAAGCGTCAGTACAGGCGCTTTAACCTGTCCTGCAGGCGGCTCAAGCCCGGTTATATCAACTGCGCTCATGCAAACGTTGTTTCCGAAAGTCGTCACAGCGCCGCCCGCCGGTTTATATGTCAATGAAGTCGTCAAGTTGATAGTAACATCCTCCGGCGGCGCCGATTCAACATCCGTTATGGTGACCGTGCCAATGCCGTTGGTCAAATCGCCCTTAACCTGATTAGCGTCGCCCGGCGGATTTGCGGGCGAATATGTCGCTCCGGTCAGGGAACTGCTGACAAAATCCACAGTGTTCGCGCTTCCGCCAGTATTCTTGGATTCAGTGAATGTTACAGTGATGTTAGCATTGGCATACGTAGTTGGATTTCCGTATGAGCCGCGGTCTATATTTTCAAAAATATCAGAGGCTTTGAAGGTAATCAGGCGCTGTCCCTGAACGCAGGATTGTGAGTTTGGCGGATCTGCCGTCACCATTACGGCGACCAAGTCTATCTTGGAACTTCCGGACGAACCGGTGTCCGCGCTCGGTATCGGGCTGACAACCGCAGGGTTGTTCGTGAACGTGATGCCGCTTGTTTTGATCGCCGCGTCTATTGTCGAGCCGTCGGCGTAGTAACCGTTTGAATCCAGAGATGTATTTATGTTGTACGAAAGGTGATATCTGACATTGCTCGTGTCAGGTATGCTTTGCGCAAGGGCGCTGAAAGTCGCGACGCCTCCGCTGAACGTAGCCGTGCCGAGCAGCGTGTCGCAGTTTGTTGCGCCAGCATTGCATACTTGCGAATTGTTTATGTAAATATATCCCAACGCTGTTTTCTGGCTAATGCTGACCGCGAGCGCCGAATTAAGAGTGATCGTGTTCGGGCTCGCGGATGTGTCCACGGCTGTAACCGTTTTAGCCGAACTCGCGGAACAGGCCGCATTGTGACACACAGTGACGTTCTGGCCGACCGCATACCGCGCGGCGTCGTTGACTTTCAGCACTGAACAGGAACTGCAGTCATCAAGCAAAATCTGTTTTGCCGTGCCGTTGTTGACATACGGATCGAAAACATTGTCGCCGTCGTCTTTCCACAGTTGAACGGCGCTCACGTATGTATCGCTGCTGTTCTGGCTCTGGAATTTCATCTCAGTAATAATCTGTCCCGAGTTCCCCGTCGGCCCGTCGTAGACCAAAAAATTCATTATCGGCACAAACGTGCTTCCTGCGTTGACATACTTCAACTGAACCGGGTCTGTCAAAACATACGCTTCAGCAGTTTTGGTCGAGAGCCTGCAATTCGGCGGATCGGCGTCCACGCCGTTCGAGTCGGGATTCACGCAGAATATATCCTGATCGGTGTAGTCGTTGCTGTCTACCGATTTCGGTTTGTATCGGCCGGTTTTGCTCGTGTCGCATTCAGGCGCATCAATCATTGAAGTAGTGTATGTGTCGATCTTGAAATAGTTTGCGCTTGCGGTCGGAGCGACCGTAGTGCCGCCGGATTGCACTACCGTATAAACAAGCGTTGAGGTGGCGGCGGTTGTGAGACACGCCTGATGCATGCATGTGCCGCCCACTATGCTCGGCGGGGTGACCACGAACTCGCTTCTGTAATCCGTCGAATCAGACAACCGGATGAATGACAGGTCGCTGGCCGTCGCGTCGATATACGCCATCGAACTCGGCGCGGTTGATATGTTTTCAATATCAAGATAGACCTTGAAGGATGTTCCATAATAAAGTTCGGGATTGTCCGTGCCTGTTCCGGCTTCAGTATTTGGACAAAGCGCGGCGCCGTTTGCGTCTCTTACATACATTTTATTAACTCGTATCTGCGCCGCGTTTACGATGCTCACGCTCAGCGAATTCAGCGGAAAAGCCTGAAGCGCCGTAGACTCATATCCTGATTGCACTTTAGTGTGTTCTACAAAGGAAGTGGTTGTGTAACTGCCTGTGTAAGCGGGAGTGACGTCGATGTAACTGGCGTTCTCCCCGGAGACTGCGCTCCATTCGCCGGTTGAACCATTCGTGGAAATGAACATGCGTTCGTTTTGAATGATATCGTTTGTGACAGAATTATTGATGTAAACGCGCGAGCAGGCCGCGCAGTTATTCGTCAGCGCTTTTCTTGAGTTCGGATACACCATGCTTGCGTCCAGAAGCGAAATCTTCATCGACTGCGCTGTTGTGACACTGTCAACATCGAGCAACAGATCCATCGATTTCTTTTCCGCGCCGGAAAGTTGAAGGTATGTTGAGAAATCAAGGGTTACGGTTGAGCCAGTGTTTTCAAGCGACGAGTCCTCTTTATTGACATAAAAGAAAGACGGGTCTGAACCTGTTTGCCGTAGAGCAACCCTGTCGAGCAGCCCTCGCGGATTGGTTGTCACGGTTGAAGGCGCGCAGCCCGTTGTCGCGCAATCGTACAATGAGAAAACCAGCCTTGCAATTTTCGCGGACGCGCCGTCGCGGAGGATAAACATATTTTTATTCACGTAGAACGGGCCTACGGTCGATGACAGCGTAATTGCTTTTCCGACCGCGTCTATACCTCCAGGAGCGATAGTGGCGGAGGTGTAATTGTCGTCGTCGCCAATTATTACCGTCTGCCCTTCCATGCCCGTGAAAACGCTCGTGTCGCCGACGAAAAGCGTGGAACAGTTCGGAGCGCAGTTCGCGCCGGCGTTAGTGCTTGTGACTATCTGGTCGAAAAGCCGAACTGATAGCACAATCGGCTTGGTGGAAGTCTGTCCTCTTGATAAAACCTGCCCGACCGCCCACGTGTCCTTCTTGACGACCAACAGCCCATTTGCGATCGGCGGCGCCTTGAACTGCGTTGTCACGCCCGTTGTCATTTGCGGGTTCGTCTCGCCGAGATCGGGATAAAAAGTGTCCGTGACCGATCCCGTTCTTGGCGCAATGTGTATTGCGGTTCCAGAGGTCTGATCTTTTGCTATCACATAGTTGCTTGCGTCGCCTATCGCAAATGTGCGCCCTGACACCGCGCCGTCAGCAATCATGTCGCCTGAACGGATCGTAAGAGTCGTGGCAGTATTTGCTTTGATTCGATAAGATTTCGTCGGAACAGTGAGATCGGGTATCAGCGTGTGCGACACCCATTGGTTGGTCGTCCATGCCGCGGTTGCCTTTGTCAGAACCGTGCTGGTCAGCCCCGTGCTTGTCCCGGATTCAGTGTTGTAGTCCCCGTCCAGAATAAATTCCAGAGCGCTTCCCACCGGATACAATGTCGACAGTTGATTGAAGTCCATATATATGTCAAGCGTTTTTACCGAGCTTTCACCTACCGTAAGCGGATTGGAATCAGCGTCTGTGAGCGTGAGTGTAAGATCGTTGTAAATGTCAGTCATTGAACTGATATTGTTAGAGTTCAGAAATTCAGTCGCGCCGCTTTTTGCCACAATTCGCGCGATTGTTCCAACCGTTGTTTGAGTTCCGGACGGTTTGAATCTCAATTTTATCGACGATACCTGTATCGTTTTCCCGGACCCGACAGTATTGGGATTCTCGAAGTTGAGCGTCATGACTTTGATGTTTGTCTGATTATCGTAAATAGTTCCGGGCAGATAGCCTATATGCGAAACTCTCATCGCATAGCCTTCAACAATAATCGAAAGTGTTTTCCCGGTTTCCGGCGGGACCGTCACCGGCGACGGGTCTCCTGAGTTTTTTGACTGAACTGAGAATGAGTTGCCGCCAATCGCCGCCTGTTCCGTAACGTCGATGCCTGAAGAGGGATATCCGTAATTAACAGTGAGCGTCTGGCCTGCGTTCATCGAATATACATGCACTTTGATCGTCCGGCCGCTAACGCTGAAAGTGTCTGTCGGGCAAAGAATGGTATCGCCTGTCGCGCTTACTGAAACTGTGCCCGAAGTGTTTGGGGTTTCCGTCGGCGGAGCCCAGCCTGATGGAATCGTGATCGTGACGTAACATAAAGCTTCCGTGCTCGGGGTCGGAGTCGCTCCGCACGAACAGGCAGCCGTCGGCGTCGGATAATTGAAAGCAGACGCCGCGGTATATGATATGGCCCACTGGCCGGCAGTGCTGATTCCAACCGATGTCGACGGAGTAATTCCCGCCACGCCTGGGTTGCCCTGTCCTCTCGACACTTTTACCCTTTTCGAAACGTACGGACTGTAGTTGCCCGCCGTATCGACGCCGATAGCGGTTATGTAATATGTGCTAAGCGAAGGAAGACTGATATTGTTTGCGGAATATGTGCCGGTTGAATCGACCGTCTGCGTCGAAACTCTGTTAACTTTTATTCGAGCGTCCGCGGAACTGAAAAGTTTAACAACGGCAAGGTTGCTGAAAGAGCCGAGGTTGAGAAGTATCCTGTCGCAGTTGGAGCATGGTTCCGTCCCCTGATCGTATCGCGGATCTGCCGGGTTTATGTCGTAGTAGTTGCCGATTATAGGTTCGCCGGCGTCATATTGGTTATTTGCCGTTACGGCGTCTATCCAGCCCTCTTTGGTTGTCATCGGCAGCAGCGCCGTTCCGTCCGCGCACGAACCGTATATCAATGTGTCCGTGCCTGCGTTATAAACGTTGTTGTTGGATGCGGCCGCCTCACGCACAACGCATGTAAAATCGGTCGATGAGACTGTCACCTGATATCCGTTGGCGTCATTATACGAACCGTCCACAGCTACGCTGTTCTGAGATGTATACGTTCCGTCGGACGGGACAGTTATTGTCGGCTCGGTCGGCGCCGTAGTGTCTATCACAAAGTGAAAACCGGTGGAAGTGTTCACGTTCCATGGGTTCGGGCTTTCAATCGTGCCTGCCGAGTCCTTTCCGTTGGCAACCTGTATCTGCGCCGTTCCGTCGCACGATCCGCCGCAGCATGCTGTGCTCCCGGCGGGTATCGTTATCCATCCACGCCATTCATTTACGTTATAGTAACCGTCGAAATAATTTGCCGTCGGCCCGGTGTCCGTGTGTTTCACGCTTGCGTTCATGGTTATGAACGCTTTCGTGTCCAAGTCGATCGGGATGCCGCTCGGCGTTGTCTGCATCGTATAAAGCACGCTATCGGCGGTCGCGTTGAATATCTGATTGGCGGAACTGGCGCTATCGCCGACTATCGGCTCGCCAGTGTTGTAATTCCAGATTCCGTCTCCTCCGCCGCCAAGCGGAAAATCAATAAAACCTTCTTTCGGGGCAACGGTCCTGAATGATACGAGCGCCGTCCCGTCGGGAGGAGTCACTCCGAAATATTTTGTGTCGGCCGCCGCCGTGAACACGCCGTCCCCGTTGTCCAGCACAACGGCTTCGTCATATATCGGCAACTGACAATTGTTTTGCGTTATTACCTGCACTGATGGCGTTTCATAGGCCATCATCGCCTTGTTGAAGCTCACAACCGCCTTCATCTGGCCTGCCGGAACAGGAGAAACAGGGTTTACGCTGACCGACGAAACGTCCGGCGGCGCCGCTGCGTTCCCGATCGTGATCTGATCGGTGACCGTGGCGGCATATCCGATGTTGTACTTAACAAGCCGGTTGTTGCCGTAATCCGCCACCCATACGTATCTGCCGTCATTCGACACCGCCACGCCCCACGCAGAATTCAACTGCGTGTCGCCGGAGCCCGGCGGTGTGCAGGTCGCCAGCCGCGGGTCGCATACGCCCCGGAACTGGTTCTGCCAGTTGATGACATGCGCAGTCAGAGCGCCGGATACCTGATTGTAGTTTACATAGTTTCCAAAACGATGTACGGTCATTCCTTTCGTGGGCGGGTCCGCCGTGTAATCGCCTCTGTCCGTTACATATAAATTTCCGTAATCGTCAACCGCTATTCCGCCGCCCGCCGTGACATATGTCGCAGCGTTTGAAAAAGACTCAATCACAGTTCCCGTGTTGCTGAGTTTATCAATAGACCCGTTTTCATAGACGACATATAAAAATCCCTGCTTATCCATCGTAATGTATCTCGGGTCCGCCGAAAGGCTAGCAAAATTATCCCTCACTCCAGCTGCGGTATACCTGTATATTTTCTTATTCTGATCGTGCAGCACATATGCGTGCGCGGATGAACCGGCCACTCCCGGTTCGACAACTATTCCGCGCGGCCCGGCGTTCATGTTTCCTGGAGCGGGCGTATCAATTATCGTCCAGCTTCCCGTACATGTCGTTTTATCCGTCATTATATATCGATCAACCGAATCGTCGTTTACGTCGGAAGCCCACAGGTATGTTCCGTCGTCGCTAACAGCGAGTCCGTACAGGTTCTGGAACAATCCGCTGCCCGTGCCGAAGCCGCCTATAGCGCATTTCAGATTCCCGTCCTGATCAAACTTTTTTATCAACCCGGACGATGCAAGCGCCACATAAACGTTTCCGTCCGCGTCCATATCAATGCTTGTAGGATAAGGCGTGGAATATTCATCAAAAATGTGGTTGGAGAAGGTCATTGCTCCAGCGGCGAGGCTTAATTTCTTGATTCGGTTGTTTCCGGATTCAGCGACGTATAATATTGATCCCACTGTATTCGTTAACCCGGAACTCAACGCCAATCCGTGAGGAACATTAAATTTATCGTTCGCGCTCCCCGGCGGCGTGGAGCCGAAATTGCTTACGGACGCTTTTGTACCTTTGTTGAAGCTATAAACAGTGTGCAAATTGTCAGCGCAGTTGGTGTCTGTACCGCCATAAACGTAGTTGGCGGCGTCGCATGCGCATGAAACATAAAGGTACGTACTGTCCGCGGCGACACCCAGAGGATCGCAGTTTGATACCAGGCTCAAGTTTGAATTCCACGGGTTCGCGCAACTTCCCCAGCTTCCGGAGAATAACCTGCACACTGTTTCGTTATTTCCGTTCGGAGTTCCGTCTTTCGCCTGAATGAAATAAACTTTATTGTTGTCGGAAGGGTCAACAGCGACTTCTCTCGGGGTCCAGCCAGAGGTAGCAGTGCCGACTGTCACCGGCGCTTGATTGCCGCCCGCCGCTGTGAACTTATATATTTTGCCGGCCATGGAATCAGCTAAATAAATATTATTGCTCGAATCTATGGCCATGCCGTCTGCGATCTGTATTCCCGGACTATTTCTCGGCGTCGGGCATGAAGATCGGTTCCACGGGATGAAACAGGCGTTTACAAGAGTTCCTGTCGAGCTGTATTTTTGTATCCTGCTCATATCTGACGCCATATCGTGTTCCGCGATTAAAATGTTTCCGGAGGAATCGAGAACCAATCCCTGTAGTTCATTATTCGAATTGTCGAGCGTTACATCGAAACCCGAAAGAAGAAGCGTTCCGTCCGAGCTGTATCTCAGAACTTTTTTTGTCGCGTCGTTCAACACGTATATCGTCCCGTCACTGCTGACGAAGATGTCAGTGGGTCTGCCCATCAGATAAAGAGTCGGCACCTTTGTTGAAAAAGTCTCCGTTATGCCTTGCGTGAGCTTTCCGGTATAAGTGCCGTACGCAAGAGGGTTCCCTCGGACGCCGGTCGCGGAGTTCCATTGGCCGCGACCGTCGAAGTCCGGCGGAAGATTGCCGTTTGGGCGCGCCGGCCATGCGTTCAGGTGATTCGCCCAGAGACGCCTCACGAATGCGCCGGATGGATCGAATATGTCGAATGTCAGGTCCCACATGTCTGTTCCGAGCCAGTCACTATGGTTCGGAAACGCGGATGTGCCGCTGCCGGGGGAAGCTTGCATGTAAGATGTTTGGCCTACAACCTGATTGTCAAATGGGTCCGGTGAGTTGCTTATTGATGTGATCGCAGCCTTGGCAGGCGAAAATATTAATAAAATCAGCGACAGAGTTATGGCTGCCAGCAAAATTGCTTTGTTAACCTTGTTTTTTTCGATATTTGGA
Source organism: bacterium (assembly GCA_041664945.1). Classification (GTDB taxonomy): domain Bacteria; phylum UBP15; class UBA6099; order UBA6099; family UBA6099; genus JBAYJY01. Next base: position 11,021 of record JBAYJY010000018.1, read on the forward strand.
ATCATATCAATCAATGTTGTTTTATTAAGTTTTTTTGTCATCCTTTAAGGCCTCTTTGAATAGCAATATTAAGCTGAATTCCAGACAAGTACCATCAATAATAAAGCCACGAGATATTGAATTACAGTATAATTCCATTAATGTATAATTTATCAAGATTGATATAGTAGTGTTTGGAATATAACTACAATATCAAGGAATACACAACTATTTTATGTTTCTAATTTGTCATGTTTATTGAAACCGTAGTTAAAGCTATTAGAATGAGATTATATTTTGTTAAAATGCGCGTGATATTAGTCACATCGCATCGCGAAGTGCAATGCGTTTCACTAACGTGCAACAACGTGCGCTTTTTGTTTGTCGTCGCGATTAACATTATTTAAATGATTATTATTGTATATAATACCATGCACTATTTGTAAATTAATTTATGATGATAATTATTAGCTTCTGACAGCCATGTGTATATACGCAGTTTTATTGAATGTTAAACACAAATAAAAACTTTTAATTATGCGCTTATTTGTTTTAACAAGATGAATTGGGGGGAAAAGATGAGTAGGACGGCAAAGGGGGCGAGGACAATGAAAAGTCAAACCATTATAAGAGGAATATCAACAATAATATCATCAGCGGCAATGATAATATTAATATCGGGTTGCGGAGGCGGTGGAGGCAACCCAGTAAGCGTTGCTCCGTCGTCAAACGACTTGTCTTTTACAAATGCTACAAAAATCGGCTCCATATCACAGAATGTGCTTCCTGAAAACCAGAATAAATATGAATCTCTTCTAAAACTGGAGTCATGGGTATTGAGTCTGAAAGATAGCGATTTTGTCATTCAGAATGGGAAGAGAAATGACGGTGTTCAGGCAGGAAATCACAAAGAACTTTTGATAAATATTGTCAGTCAAATCGACAAAAACATTGAAACGGGCAAATATGAAAAGGCGGCGAAGGATGTCGAAAAGAGACTGATTCCAAAATTCGACGGCTGCAATGGCGGAAATGATGAAAACGATCTCGTTATCAGTTGTGAATTGGCAATTAACCTCTATGCTAAATCCACGGAACTGCTGAACGCATTGAAAAACGGCGCTGACAACAACGGGAAAAGCGCAGCGCGCGCCGCTGACGCGTCATGGGACGCATACAGGCAGAATCTCATTGCGATCATCGGCGAAATCAGCGCGATGCTGGAAAACGCGCCGGACAGTTACTTCAAGAATCCGGCGGGCGCTTCTCAATCCGCCCTTCTCGATCTGATCGATCAGGCGAAGATCAGTCTCGAAGAGCAGGACCCGGATACAGCGAAAGAAATCATCAAGTCAGAGTTTTACCCGCTGATCGACGGCGGAAACGGCGGCGAAACACAGGACGACCTGATCAACGCAATAGTATATTCAACTTCCGAATATGACACGGCTATCAGAAACGTCGAATCGATAATCCAACTCATGACGCTCACCATGGTAAGCATTGCCGCGGCGCCGCAGACAATGGGAATAGGAGAAACAATCAAGCTGACCGCTGTGTGCAACTACAACAATTCAGTCGACAAAGACTGCTCCGACCAAGCGCTGTGGCAGACCAACGGCTCAAGCGCGGCGACGGTAGCAGCCGGCGGTTTTCTCACAGGCGCAAATATCGGGCCGGTTTCGGTGACGGCTCAAGTCGGCTCAATGACAAGCGCTCCGGTCTCGATATTCGTTATCTATAACGGCGGCTTTCACGACTTGTTCGACGACAACAGCATCGACGCCCGACTGTGGACCAACGTTTTCAAGGGCACAAGCTCAATGACCGAAGAAAACGGCAATTTCAGAATTCAGGGCGGGTCGTACTCATTCGGACAGCTCATTCCGATTCAATATTTCAAGATCAATCAGGGGGAGAAACTCGAAATCCTGATATCTCTCAACGCTGATAACTCATCCGGCTCTTATTTCGTGCAGGGTTTTGGAATCTATAATCAGCGAACGACAGGCATCGCGGCTGGATACTCGGCCGGCTCAAGCATGGCGCAACCGACGATTTATCTCTCTTCTCCGCGCGGTTACTCTGCTGTCAGCGTCCCTTCCGGCAAAGGCGACTATAAGATCGTTTATCAGAACAGACAGGCGAGCCTTTATTTCAACGGCGCGCTCATCGGTACGATAGAAGCGGATCTCGAAGGCCAGCGGCTCACATTCTTCATCTACGGTTCAGCCAGAAATAACTCATCCATCGACGCCATTTTCGACAACTTCATGTCGAACCAAACCGATCCCGGCGAATACAGAATCGATATCGCAAACAACACCAACCCTTTCGGGTTCAATGGCACAGGCAGCCTGACTCCGGGCAGCAAATACACGGTCGATTTTTACGGCGATCCGAACTTGACCGGAATCATGGGGAAACTTCTCGACGCCGACACGCTTCAGGTCATTCAGGGACCTTTCCAGATGGTACAGAGCGGCATCCCCGGGAAATACTCGTACTCCGGAACGATGCCGGCGACTTCTTCCTCCAACATAGTATTCGTCGCGAGCGACGACAGCTTCGGCGCCATGGCGATATACACGCGGAGAATACCGACCGGACAAGTTTCCATGGCGAGAGTCGCTTCAAAGGTCACTCAGCAGAAGTACATTCCATCCGACTTCCCGGCCTTCCTGCTCCCGGCTGAATTAAGGTCGGATAAATAAGTTCAGATAGCTGATAGATACAGATCTCGCTGAGACAGCAACTTGAACCAAGAATGACATTTGCTTAATGAAACAATAAAGCGGATTTATGCAACGCCGTTTTAATCATTTGCTACGCGAACAATTCCATAACGGTTCACCAAGACGAGCATTCGCGGCTCAGATCGCAACAGGCGCAGAAAATGTGGCCTGGGTTGCCTAAATGCATCCATCGGCTGCGTGTGATGTCGCTTACAGGAATCAATCAGGCCATTCGAGCAGATCCAGAGGAAAACGCCAGCCCACATCATAAGACTTGATTGCCGATTATTTTATGTCGCGTACTGACAACCCCAAAAAAATGTGTCGCCATGAAGCGTTAAAGCCGTTTTGTCTCTGCCTTTTCTCCGATCAGCCTGTTGAAGATCGCTATTTTTTCATCAGGTATCATTGAGTCCTGGAATAAATCGGCTGAGATTCCACACCCTGCTCATAGATGCTTCGTTGCAATATCTGTTGTCCATATAGCCTTGCAATTGAAGCAGAAGCCTATAGAAGCCTTCCGTAAAGCGCATGAAAAAGCTTTAAGAGCAACAGATATCGAGGCGCGGCAGATTGCTCAACTTGAAGGCATATCAGACCCGACAAAGCGCTCGGCGGCGATAAAGAATAACCGGATATCCTTTCACACATTGCGGCACACATTCGCAACTCGCCTGATGGCATAGTCCGGGCGACCCTCAGAGGTAAAAGAGGCATTCGGACACAGAGATATAAAAACAACCATGCGATATGCTCGCCCAATTGCAGACAGACAAAAAGCGGGAATCAATTCCCTTGCTCAGAAATTCTGCTATTATACTGCTATTGACAAAGTTGTGGCATTTGAGGAATAACTAAAAAAGCTTTTGTTTAAGCCACCAGCGCCCGTAGCTCAGTTGGATAGAGCAACGGACTTCTAATCCGTAGGCCACAGGTTCGAATCCTGTCGGGCGCAACCGCCAGTTCGAATTAATTTCTCAGCCACGCTTCGTTGAATTCCGCGTATTTGATGATTTTACGGTCGTCCGCGGTGTAGGTTAGGTGAATGATTCCGTCATCGGTCTGGATCATGAACGGATAGGAATACTCCATCGGCGTTTTCTCGATGCATTTCTTTTTCAGCCATGTCATGCCCTCGTCGTCGGATATCGCGACGCAGAGAGGCGAGCGGTTCAGCAGGCTGTCGTTGTAAGCGAGGACAAGCGCGCCGCTTTTCAGTTTGATCATATTGATGCCGCTGTCGGGATTCGGCAGCTTCGTCTTCTTGAGGTCGCGCCAGGTCTTTCCGAGATCGTCCGAGCGGCCGGTCCAGATTTTTCCAGGAACGGTGTTGTGGCGCGCGTACATTAGAAGTTTCTCTCCGCCGAGCCATACGAACGCCGGCTGCAGGTTCGACGGGGTTGTGAACGGCACATTCCGCTCCTCCCAGGTTTTAAAACCATCTCCGCTGATCCATATCAAACTCTGAAGCGGCTTCGTGTCCAGATAAATCGGCAGCAGCAGGCGCCCGTCGGGCAGTTCGGTTACATTGTTCCGGATCATTCTGCCCATCTCTTCGACCATCTTCACGGGCTCGGTCCATGTGAATCCGCTGTCCTTCGATGTCTGCATGTACAAGTAGGTTTTGTCCCACGCGTCCCATTTAGTGTCGTATTTTTTTACATAGAACAGCCAGACAACTCCTTTTGAATCCGTGAACAGTAGCGCATTGCCTTCGGCGTATTTCGTGTCGTCTATGAAGACGACGGGGTTTGACCATTCCCCGCCGGCGGGTTTCCGCGCCGACCAGATCGCCACGTCCGGCATGCCCTCATGTTCTCCCGCGAACCACGTCGCGAACAAATCGCCGTTCGGCATCTTCGCTATCGACGACGCGTGATTGGACGGCCTCTTCGCGTCGAATTGAAAAACCGGCTCGGTTTTAAAGTAAGGTTCTTCGGCGCACTTCGCCGTGTGCGCCGCCAAAAAAGCGAGCGCGCAAGAAAACACGATCGTCAGCGCCAATAAAACGCTTGAACTACTCATTCCTGTCCTTACAGATTTTGAATCGCCGCTGATGCTGTTCATTATGATTTCCTTTCCGATCCGCCGATTCTCACTAATAGCGCTTTCAACCGCGCTGTTTCTTCTTATAATTATGTTAATTATATGGGTATTGCTTACAAAAGGAAAAAGATTTCTCGATTCATTTCTCTCAGGCGCATCGGAACGGCGGCGTGCCTTCTCGCGATATTATTCTTCTCAGGATGTGGGAAAGACATTTCGTGGCAGAATGCTGATTCGCTGCCGCCCCAAAAAACCGCCGGCTTCGCCGCCGCGAATAATGACGGCAGGATCGTCCTGACTTGGACCGCCCCAGCCGATCCAGACTTCAGAGGCGTTCTGATCCGGCGGGGAACTCAGGGATTCCCGCAGGACCCGGCCGCTCCCGGCGTCGCGAGCGACATTATTGTTTATTCCGGCGCCGCTACAACTTTCACCGACACCGGCCTTACGAGTGGAGCGGCTTATTTCTACTCTGCTTTTGCCTTCGACGAGAACCTTAACTACTCGGACGGCGTTTTCGCTTCAGCGACCTGTTCTTTCCTTCCGTTCACAATCATTGCCCTTCCCGATTCACAATATCTTTCTCTCAGCTATCCGGATCTGTTTAAAACACAAACGCAGTGGGTCGCCGACAATAAGACCGCCAAGAACATCTTATTCGTTCTGCACGAAGGCGATGTCACGCACACAAACTCCGTTGAAGAATGGACCAACGCGTCGGAAGCTATGGCGAATCTTGAAGGTGTCGTTCCATACGTGATCGCGCCCGGAAATCACGACGATGGAAGCGGCCGGAACACCGCTAAATTCAATGCGGCCTTCCCGGTGAGTCGTTTCAGCAGTCTGCCTTCTTTCGGCGGCGTCTTCGAGCCTGATAAAATCGACAACACCTATCATTTCTTTGAGGCCGGCGGAATCGGATGGATGATAGTCGCTCTCGAATTCGACCCGCGGGATGAAGCTCTCGCGTGGGCAGATCAAATCGTCGCCGCGCATCCCGACCGGCGGGTGATCGTCCTCACTCACGCCTACCTGAGCGGATATAACCACAGGGACAGCATCGGCGAAAACATCTGGACAAAATTCGTTAAAAAACATAAAAACATATCGTTTGTCTTTAACGGGCACATAACAGACACACAGGCTTCACGGCAAGTCAGCGTCGGCGACAACGGAAACAATGTTTATCAGATGATGGCAAACTACCAGACGCTTCCCTTCGGCGGCACTGGATATCTGAGAATCGTTGAAATCGATCCGAATCAGAGCAAAGTGTCTGTAAAAACTTATACGCCGTGGACTGACGTCTTCAAAACCGACGCCGACAACCAATTCGAATTCGAGAATGTCGATCTCGGCCCGCCCTGACCGTACGTTGCGCCGGCGCCCCTCTTTCAAAAACAGCGCTATCGCATTATAGTTAAGCAACAAATCCGGAAAACTGCCGGCCATTTATTAGAAGGAGAATAATATGAAAATTTTCAGCATCGGAATTAAAAACAACGCGCTTATCAACATAGGGATCGAAAACGAGGGCCTGATGAATCTCGGCATCGTCAACAAGGGGGTTTTCAACACAGGCATCTATAACCGGGGACTCGTGAACAACGGGATCGTCAATCACGGCGGATTCAACATGGGTATCGTCAACAAGGGCATGTCGAACTTCGGACTCGTGAATTTCGGACTGTTCAACAACGGGCTTGTGAACAGGGGCCTCGAAGTAGCCGGCGTTTTCAGCTACGGAATCAAAAATAACGGTTTCATCAACCGTGGCCTCCTAAACAAGGGCTTCATCAATAAGGGTTTCGCGAACAAGGGCTTGATCAACAGCGGCATCCTCAACCTCGGGATCATCAACTGCAGGCGGTCCGTCGCTGAATTGGTAAAATGAGTCTTTTAGAACAATTAGCAAATAACACTGACAAAGACTTTCATTCCCGAATGTAACTATCGGGAATCCGTTTCATTTTTTTGAGATCATTATTATGATAGAATAATTTATTGCTGAAAGGTTCAATAACGGAGGAAATAATGGCGAGCGCAGACCTTAAAAAGAAAGCCAAACAAATATTCGACTTGCTAAGCAAAGAATACCCGGACGCCGGCTGTTCGCTGCGGCACGCAGATCCGCTTGAACTCCTGATCGCTACGATTCTCTCCGCCCAATGCACGGACGAACGCGTGAACATCGTCACTAAAGATCTGTTCAAAAAATATAGATCCGTTAAGGATTATGCGAACGCGGAGCTTCCGGAACTCGAGAATGACATTCATTCGACGGGCTTCTACAAGAACAAAGCAAAAAACATAAAGAACTGTTGCTCTGAAATAATCGAGAAGCACGGCGGCAAAGTTCCGAAAACGATGGAAGAACTCGTTAAGCTTCCGGGCATCGGGCGCAAGACTGCGAACGTCGTCCTTGGCAACGCCTTCGGAGTCCCCGGCATAGTTGTCGACACGCACGTTTTACGTTTATCCCAACGGCTCGGACTTACCAGGAACGAAGATCCCGTCAAGATAGAGTTCGATCTGATGGAGCTTTTCCCAAAAGACGGCTGGACGCAGATCTCTCATCAGATCGTCTACCACGGCAGAGCTGTCTGCAACGCGCGCAAGCCTCTTTGCGACGCCTGCAAACTGCTCAAGCATTGCGACTTCGGACAAGCAGCGCTGAAATGATCGCGTTAATTTTCGTATTGGAAATTAATTTTGAGGCGCAGGCGCTTTCAGCCTTATCGCGCCGGGGATTATCTTCAATTCTATCGGCAGTTTCCCAGGCTGTTCGCCGTCCATGTCAATCATAACATCATCTTCCGAATTTGCCTTGACGTGCGATGCGTGAAAATATTCCACTTTTTCTGTAAATTCGATGATATCGCCGGTATATAGCTTGCGAATCCACTTGATCGATTCCTTAATATTCATGTCGCCCATGATAATGACATCGAATTTGCCGCTATCCAGCCGCGCGTTCTTCGCGATCCGCATCCCGCCCGCGAAATATTGTCCGTTGGCTACTATCACATTCTTGATCCTTCGTTCGCCGATAGGCTTGCCGTCAACTTCCAACTGGACGATTTTGTTCCGGTAATAAATCTGCGACTTCGCCATCCCCAATAGAAACGACATGAACCCGCGCAGAAATTTCGACGAGTTGTTCACCCGGTAAACGACATCGCCGCCCATCCCGAAATCGGTTATGTTGATGAAATAATGCTCGGCCGTTTCGCCGTCGTGTTTCTGGAGAGTGACATGCCCCACATCGCAGCGCTGCGTGTCGCGGCCGCTCAGAAGCTTCACGCCCTCTTTAAAATCCCTCGGTATTCCGGATGTTTTGATGAAGTCGCAGCCGGTGCCCATGCACAGAATTCCGAGAACCGCGTCTTCCTTGATCAGCTTGCCGTTCTCAAAAAAACCGTTGACCGTCTCGTTGATAGTTCCGTCGCCGCCGATGCAGACAATCATCTCGTAGCCTGCTTTCAGCGCTTCCGCCGTGATGCGCGTCGCGTCGCGCGGCTCCTTCGTGAATTCGTGATCGAAATTGGGAAGATACTCGTGAATAGTCTGCTCGATTTGTGGCCATATCTTAAGCGTACGCCCATTTGCCGAGCGAGGGTTGACTACAAATTTTGTTTTAAAATATTCAGCCATTGTTGTTAATCCATCAAATCCGGGCGTGAAAAAACATGCCCGTCTTTCATCCATCGAGCCGCTCCGCGACAAGCGAAATGACATCCCTCACCGTCATCTTCGGGTCGGCGCGGTGGAAAGTTCGCTCGCACGTCGGGCATGCTGTCGCGAGTATGTCCGCCGCCGCTTCGTTGAATTCCTCAAGCCTTTTTTTCGTGATATCGCGCGACACTCCGGGAGCAGTGAGCGGGAGCAACCCCCCGCCGCCGCAGCAGTAATTCTTGTCGCGGTTCCAACTGAACTCGGTTATGTTGTCCGCAAAATATATTTTTTCGAGAAGATAGCGCGGCGGATCGAACACCCCGAAATACTTCGCGAGATGGCAGGGATCGTGATACATCACCGTCTCGTTGCGGCGCGGCTTCAATTGCAGCCTGCCGGATTTAACGTTCTCCGCCACAAGCTCAGTCGCATGAACGAATTTCGACTTAATATGGACTCCGTATTCGGCGTATTTAAGCTTCAACGTCGCCATGCAGCTCGGGCAGCCGGTAACTATCGTTTCATACTGGTTGAGAATCTCCGCGTTCTGCCTGGCGACCTCCTTGAACGCCTTCACGTCGCCGCTCAGCAACGCCGGTGTCCCGCAGCATAGCGCGTCGCCGGCATAGACAGCGAAATCAAGGCCGCTTCGGTCCATCAGCTTTATCACGCTCTTCGCGAGGTCGGGATAGTGAAAAAGAGTCGTGCAGCCAATAAAATAGAGATATTGAGCGGGTTTGCCCAGCCTGTGAGCTTGTTCGAGGCCGTCCAGTTTCGCGCGGAGCCTGTCTCCGTAAGGATTCTTGTGTTCAGCGAAAGTCTTGATGTGGCGGTCAAGAAGCGCGGGCTGAACGCATTTAGAGACAGCCTCCTGCCGCGCCGCCTCAATCACGTCGGGCACATTAATCCGGTGTTTGCAGTATGCGCGACATGTCAAGCAACCGGCGCAGTGATAGAAAACTTCGGCGACCTCGCGGTCCAGTTCTATAGCTCCGTCCATTATGAGTTGCATGAAATTCAGTTTCGTCGTGGGAGTCACCGTTTCGCGCGTCTCGGCGTTCGTCACCGGACACGAAAAGCGGCACATCTTCGGGCAGTACGTACAGTATGATATTTCGTGTTTGAATTTGTCGAGCACGCGGCGCCCCCTATTTTTTGAACGGCTTCAGTCCCATTTTTCCCGGGTTGAGGATGTTGTTCGGGTCGATCACGTCCTTGACGTTTTGATAGACGTCGGCAAGCCGGCCGAGCTCGCGAACCATGTAGGCGGCCTTGTGCATGCCGACTCCGTGGTGGTGCGTCACGGTCGCGCCGGCCTTAAGCGTCACTTCCATCGCGCTGTCCCAGATTTCGCGGTACAGCGCAACCGCTTCCTCTTCGGTTTTCGCGCGCGAGACGACGCTGAAATAAATCGAGCAGCCGTGAACATATGCGTGCGAAAAATGGGCCATGATGAACGCGCGCGGCGAAACCGCCTTGCGCACCGCGTCATAGAGCGGCTCGACCTTGTCCCACGTCGTCGCCACCTCGATAGTATCAACAAACGAGCCGCGGTCGAACACTCGCGACTGGTTGTATGAAACGTTGTAGCGGTTTTCCCACCAGCGCTTGCCGGGCTCCTCGCCCGCGTCGATTCCGTTGTTTTTCAGACATATCTCCTGCGCGATCTTCAACTCAGTCGCCGTCATGTCGGGCCGCCCCTCGAACGTAATTACCATCAGGCATTTGCCCTTAACCTTCTCGGCAAGCTTTCCGGCGACTTTCGGAACGCCGAGCATTATGTTCTGGAAAGCGTCGAAAAAATTGTGCATCGCTGTCTTAACGAGATTCTTCTCTTCCGGCTCGAACCTGATCGGCGTTTCTACAGAGTCTTCCTTTTTCGAGCCGATGAGTATTGTGTCGAGCTCGTCGTATAACCGGATGGCCGCCGGAACCACGCCCGCGCGCAATATCAGGCGCATGGATTCCAGCGCGTCATGCACTCCGTGGAAGATGAAGCCCCTGAACAACCGGCTCTCCGGATATGGATAGATGCGCATCGTTCCCTGCGTTATGACGCCGAGCGTGCCTTCGGAGCCGATGAAAACCTGATCCCAGTTCGGCCCCGCAGCCGAACGCGGCGCCGTCCGCGTCTCGACTATGTCGCCATTCGGCAACACCACCCGCATCGACATCGCCATGTCCTCGATCTTTCCGTACTTTGCGGAAAGCTGCCCCGCGCTCCGCGCCGCCAGATAGCCGCCCAGCGCCGAGCAATATATCGAGGACGGGAAATGCCCCATCGTGTATCCTTTTCGGTTCAGTTCCATTTCGAGATGCTGCCCGATTATGCCAGCCTCGGCTGTCACCGTCAGCGTCGCGTCATTCAAATCGAGTATCCGGTTCATCCGCTTGATGTCCATGATGACTCCGCCGCTGATCGGCAGAGCCCCGCCGCATACTCCGGAACCCGCCGCGAATGGAATCACCGGGAACTTATCCTCATTCGCCAGCTTAAGCAGCGCCACGATCTGTTCCTCGTTTTCCACCCAGACTATCGCGTCCGGCGGATGCGGAACATGTCCGTGCTGCATCCATATCTGCCCCAGAGGCCACAAATCCCTCGAATACGCTGCCCGATCCGTATCCTTTATGCTCACATTCGCCGCGCCTACTATTCGCTCCAGCTTACCTATCACGGACGGAGGCAGTTTCGATTCGCTCATCAGATTCATCGCTTTACACCCGGCGCCGCGGACTCTCAATTCATCGCCCCGCGCCGTTCCTTCTTATATACACGCATTTATAACAAGCATTTTCAATTATACACAATTATTAAACTTATTTAACAAAAATTTCATGTCAAACAATATAATAAGAAGATGCGCGGGCCGGGCCAGAAGCTTGATCTGCGAACGGATTGTTTACGGCCGGAGGGAAAATGACATTTAAAAAAGCAGCCATACTCGCAGGCGCGCTTATATTTCTTTCCTGCGGCGTTGCGCTCGCTGAACGCGAGGCGGCTGCCGCTAAGTTCAATAATGAGGCTGTCGGAGAAGCGATTGTTAAAATCAGTTTGTCCGCGCCGGGCTACCGCTGGAGCGCCGGGCCGTGGAGCCCTCCGCTTGAAATCCGGCTCGACGGCAAAAAAGTTTCTTCGCTCGTTCCTTTCCGCGGCGACGAACAGGCAGATTACGATTTCATTTTCGGGCCAGTCGAACCCGGCCGGCACACAGTTTCGCTCGTCGACCCGGCTAAAACGACGCGTGAACTTAACGTCGCTCCAATCTCTATTAAAATGCTTGCGCCGGTAGATTCCAGCTATGACTCGCTTAGCCACTCCCCGATCCTTCTCGGCAGGCCTGAAAATGAAAACTCGGACGTTCCGCTCATTTTCTGGTATGCCGAAAAATCGTTGCCGGACGGGAAACTGATCGATTATACCGTCGTGTGGTCGAACGAGGACGGCGGAACTCCGACAGCGCAACTGCTGGCTAAGTACGGCCGGACCGTCGACATTGAAAGCATATACACGATGAAGCTCGACAAATCCGGCGCAGTCGTCTCTGAAATAATTCAGGGCGCAGATCACGTCGTCCGCTCGTTCGCCGGCCGTAAGATCGGCAACCACCCGGTTCTGCGAACCTGCACCACGAACAATATGGTTGACGACACTGGCGACTCCCCATTCATTTTCACTTATCTGCCCCTGCAATTCGATACCGAAGGAACCCGCGAGCGAATGATGGACCGGCTGCCATGGATTAACCGAATCGCTTACGAGGAACTGGAAAAAGAAAAAAAGCTCTCCCGCATCGTTCCCGACTTCGGGATGGGCCGCGTCGACGACTTACGGCGCTACGCGCTTGTGGACCTCGACACGGAATCGTTCGGCTCTGCAATTGAAGTCGCTTTGAAAATTCGCGGCAAGGACAAATGGTACGCAGCCGATCAGGGAATAGCGCCGATGCGCCTCAACCGGCCGGGCAAAGCGCGCGTCGGAATCTGGCTTCCCGATGGCGTCGGACCTGCCGATATCGAATCGCTTCGCCTGACTGCCGCCGGCAAACCCGGCGACCGCGTCACTTTTCTTTCGGCAGGCCCGGTGACTTTTCTCGACAAGGAATTCAGGCCGATTCAAATGACTTTTCCCTGGAAGAAAAAACAGGCCGCGCCCGTCGGCGGAAAGCCGATCGTAATCACATTCTAATAATGAAGAAGGTGGCGCTCACAACCATGTTGTGGGTGGAAATGGATACTGCGAAACGTAATGAATAAAAATAAACCAATTTACTTCGACAACGCGGCGACGAGCTTCCCGAAACCGCCGGGCGTTGCGCAAGCCGTCGCCCATTTCATTAACGAGATCGGCGCGAACCCCGGCAGGTCTGGACACCGGGCTTCAATCGAAGCCGCGCGCGTTCTGTTCGGCGCCCGTGAACTCGTCGCGCAACTCTTCAACGTCCCCGGCCCTAACAGTTGCGTATTCACATCAAATGCCACTGAGTCGCTCAACCTCGCGCTCAAGGGACTTCTACGCCCGGGCGACCACGCGATAACCACCGGAATGGAGCACAACTCCGTGATGCGCCCTCTGCGCGCGCTCGAAGCCGCCGGCGTGTCGGTAACCGTTGTTCCCTGTTCCGCAGAAGGGAAGCTCACGCCGGCGGATGTCGCAACCGCAATTCGCCCCGATACGAAACTCGTTGTCATGAACCACGCATCCAACGTCTCCGGAACGCTTCTTCCGGTCCGTGATATAGGACGTGTCTGCCGCGAAAAAGACATCTTGCTCATCGTCGATTGCGCGCAGACCGGCGGCTGTTTCCCGATCGATGTTCAGGCGGACATGATCGACCTGCTCGCTTTCACCGGCCACAAAGGATTGCTCGGCCCGCAGGGAACAGGCGGCCTCGTCGTCGGCGGCCGGGTGGACATCGCGAAAATGGCGCCTCTGAAACAGGGCGGCACCGGCAGCGGTTCAGAATACGAAATGCAACCCGGTTTCATGCCGGACGCGTTTGAAGCCGGGACGCCGAACACTCCCGGAATCGCGGGACTCGCCGCCGGCCTCGAATTTGTTCTGTCAGAGGGCGTCGACGCCATCCACACGCGCGAGCAATCGCTTATGCGCAATCTCATAGCGCTGCTGCGCGATATTCCCGGCTTGAATATCATCGGCGACCCGGCCCCAAAAACTCGAGTCGCCACGGTTGCCTTCAATATCGGCGGCCTATCGCCATCAGACATCGGGTTCCGGCTCGACGACGAATTCGGAATCCTCTGCCGCGTCGGCCTGCACTGCTCGCCCGCCGCCCACAAAACCCTCGGAACCTTCCCCGCCGGCGCCGTCCGTTTCGGCCTCAGCTATTTTTCAACGGATGAAGAAATCGAACGCGCCGCTGACGCGCTGCGCGCCATTGCCGCCGGAAAGTCATCATCATGAGCGAGAGCCAATACTGCGTCGTTTTGTTCAATAGCACAAGCCACGCCATGCACGCTGAAAAGATTTGCCGTAAAGCAAACATCGGCATCCGGCTGCTTCCCGTGCCTCGGCAACTCAGCTCAAGCTGCGGCGTCTGCATGCGTTTTTTCACGCCGGACAAACCGAAGGTCGAAGAAGAACTGGCCGCGAATAATGCAGTCTATGCCGAAATAGTTGAATTGGATATTTGTTAATCAGCCCCGACGATAAAAAAGATCGTCATTCCCGAATGTTGTTATCGTGAATCCTTTGTCACGCTTCAAATGAACTTTTAGTTCTACCTGCTTTTCTCCGCGCCTATGTGAATCCGTTGTAAATCTTTCTCTTTCCTCGTATCGTAAACGTACATCCCGTATCCAAGCGCCACGACCGGCTTGCGTTCCGTCAGCCAGCGGAAACATTCCCTGCTTCTGCGTTGATAGGGGTCGACGCCCATGAGGTGGTTCACGCTCACGGCGATGACCGCGCGAACCGGCTCGCACGGAACCCAGCCCGCTTTTATTCCATAAGCCGACGCCGGAACGAGTCCGTAGTTCGAAACCAGCGGCGAGTCTAAATGCTTTTCGTCAACATATTCCTTCAGGCGAACCAAATTCTGCCCCCAGTCGAGGTTGGACTCGACGAGGTATCTATGCCCGCCGCCGGGGCCGCCCGCTATCTCGTTGAAGTATGCCAGCCCGTTTCCGAACGTCCAGAATATCGAGCCGCCATACCACACGCACAGGACGACAACCGCAGCCGCCGCTCCCCTGCCCCGCGCCGCTATCCGCACGAACGCGCATGCCGACAGCGCTATCAGAAATGGAACGATCGGCAGCAGATAACGCAACCCCATGTCTATTCGCACGAAGAAAGTAAACTCCAAAAGAAAAACCGCAGGCGCTGCCCAGAGCGCACGCTCCTTGAATGACGCCCCGCGCCGGAACGCCCCGGCAAGCGCCGCGACAGACCCCGCAAGCAGCGGTATCGGCGTTTTCAGTAACAGCGCGATCCAGTAATATGACGCCCAGCCCGTCCGCGACAGTTCGCCATTTAAATAATATATAAACGGCGACCTGCTCTTGCTCAGAAACTGCGCATCGAAAGCGTCAAGATACAGGCGCGGAAAAGGCAGCGGGACACGCCCGATCGCAGTGTCTTTTAATGAATTGAACAATCCGCTCCGCCAGTCGGACGCCGACAGCGTCATGCCGACATTCTGAAACCCGTAGCCTGCGTTGAGCGCGAAAACAGCGACCGCCAGCGCGGCGGCGAACCAGCAGGCGTAAGACAGGCGCGAACAGCCCGTCACCTTGAATTCGCGCGTGAAAAAGAAAAAAATCAGGAGAACAAAAAGAAGCGGCGGCAGAATCGCGGAAGTGAACTTCGAGAGTAGCGCGAGCCCTGCGCTCAGGCCGAGCAGAACGGCGTTAAGCGCGCCTGGCGCTTCGAGAAACCGGATGAAGGAATAAAACGAGGCAAAAAAAAACAAGCTGCCAAAACGTCGACCGTCACAAGAGGCGCGTGAGCGAGAATTTCAGGGTTGAAACAGAGAAGAAAGACGGAGAGCGCGCCCGCGCGAGCGCCGGTTTTCGAGCCTGCGACCGATCGCGCAGCCAGGAACACGAACAGCGAGAGCAGAAGCGCGAACAGCGCCGTCGCCATCCGGGGCAAAAAGAAAAGCTGGTGATAGCGCGCGAAATTCTTCGCCATGAACAGCCATGAAAACCCGTAAGTGTCCCGCTTTCCCCATTTATCGCTCGTGTAATCCATCGCCGGCTTGGACGGCAGCGCGACGAGCGCAGTTATCGCACGAAGAGGCGGGCTGCCCGTGTGGTCCAGTTCGAGATCGCCCGTTTGCAGAATCGCGATTCCGGCGGGAAGATGCACATACTCGTCAGCGGTCACCGAGTTGACGCGCGCAGCATAAATACAGTGCGCTGTGAAAAAAAGCAGGCTCAAAACAATCATCGCCCACTCGGCGCGGGTTGGAGATCTGAATGATTCAGAGCTTTTCATAAACATTTGGAATTATACTTAAAACGCGCGAGAAATCATAACACAGCCGCGAAAAATAGGACGGCGCCGGGCGGCGGTTTTCTTGACACCCTAACAAAACCTGTTACAATCTTTTAGTCGGTGGAAACGCCGCCATAGAGTCGCGCCCGTAGCTCAGCTGGATAGAGCGTTAGATTGCGGATCTAAAGGCCACAGGTTCAAGTCCTGTCGGGCGCATCAGCAAACAATCGTCATTGCGAGAAAGCCGTTTTCGAAATTTTGTTAGCCTGCCCCTCTTTATTTAGGCGGGGGAAACAAACCCGAACGAAGAAACACGTCATTACGAGGAAACTGTATTGAGCTGACGAAGCAATCCCGAGCGAAGAAACGTCATTGCGAGGAAGCTGTATTGGGCTGACGAAGCAATCCCGATCTCAATTCCAATCTCCAACTCATTATTCACTACCCCATTTCCGGTATTTACCGGCGACGCGATTTGTCCTATAATCTTTTTTGCTTTGGGCGTCTGCCCCTATAGCTCAGATGGATAGAGCGCGGGATTCCTAATCCCGGTGGCCAAGTTCGAGTCTTGGTAGGGGCATTAAAAGAAGTAGACAGTAGATAGCAGACAGAATACAGGAAAAAGCGTTAAAGAAGTATATAAAATCCCTTCAAAACAATCAGAATGTCTATTGAGCTTTTTATAATCTGCTGATTTTCAAATCAATTATTTTGCCTGTAACAAAGCTGTAACAAAAAGATGAAGGATGGTATATGGAGCGGCGAGTAGTAAATGAGGGCGTGGGGAGGAAGTTGGAAGTGGGTGAAATGTGTGGGTTAAGTTAGAAGCCTAACATAATCGCCACTTGCTATCATCTCATATAAAAACCAACCCATGATGGATAATAATATTGTGCTGGCTAACACCCATTTATAATGCCAACCTATTTTTTTCAAGAACACAAAAGATATTGTGGTGGATATAATAGGTATCAAAATATTTAACATCGCGAATATACATGCAATTACTGAACTCGGAAATATACCAAAGTCTATAATAAACAATATTGTGAATGAAATGAAGAAAGTGCCAAAGGAGAATAGTGATGTTATATGTATAGTCTCACTGATATTCGCTTTTTTTCTTTCAGCAATCAAATAAATAAAATAATATGTCAAAACCAAATACAGATAACAGATTATGTAAACGCTTAACATTATGATTACGTATTCATATTGATTTAAAAAGTTATTGATGTATTCCAATAAAAATAGATTCCTTTTAAATATTACCTATTCTTCCCTTCTCCATCATATCACATTCTCCCCTCTGTCAACAACTGTCCTCACTGCTTCGGCAATCTCATTACTCGATGATCTGCTCCGTGAACTCTTGCAGTTGAAATGTGTATCCCGGTGGCCAGGTTCGTGTCTTGATAGGGGCAAAGTAAGTAACCAGTAGCGAGTAGCGAGAACACAGGGAAATGAATTAAAACGAGAATACAGAATCCGGAACACGAATTCAGCGCAAAGAAAAACTCTATAAAACGTCAACGTCTTCCGGTTTCAGGATATAATTAGGGCCGTAGAATAATGAGTAGGAGCATCTAATTATATGAAAGCGCTGGTAACAGGCGGCACGGGATTTCTGGGAGCCAATATCGTCAACCACCTCATTCAACAAGGGCACGAAACGCGCGTTCTGATGCGGAAAACGTCGTCCACAAAGGCGATCGACGACCTTGAGTATGAGAAAGCGTGGGGCGACATCACCGATCCGGCTTCGCTTGCCCCGGCGATGAATGGCGTGGACTGGGTTTTCCACGTGGCCGCCTCTGTGAGCATGTGGAAGGGGAATTGGAAACAGTCACACGAAATCAACGTTGGCGGAACCCGTAATATGGTTGAGGCGGCTCTGAAGGCGGGAGTGAAGCGCTTCGTTCACACAAGCTCCATTTCCTCTCTCGGCGTTCCAAAGGACGGAGAGGTCGGAGACGAATCGCTCGAATGGAGCCTGCCGTTCGACTTCGCCTACAACCACTCAAAGCGCGAGGGCGAAAAGGAAGTTCAAAAAGGCGTCCGGCAGGGACTGCAGGCGGTCATCCTCAATCCGGGCATGATCCTCGGAGAACGCGACGTGAATCTGAACGGCGGCAGCATGCTTCTGGACATCCGCGGCGGCAAGATGCCCATCTGCCCGCCGGGCGGAAACGGAGTCTGCGACGCTGACGCGGTTGCTAAGGCGCACATCGCGGCGGCCGAACGCGGCGCCGTCGGGGAGCGTCACATAGTGGCCGGCATGAATGTGACATTCAAGGAATTATTCGAAACAGTGGCCGATGTGGTCGGAGGCAAAGCGCCGTCGCTGTACGCGCCTGCCGGAGTGGCCCACATCGTGGGAAAAACATTCGACTTTATTTCGATCTTCACAAATAAGGAGCCGGACATCACATTCGACAAGGCATTCTGGAGTTCCTGCAAGAACTATTACACAAGTAAAAAAGCGCAGCGCCTTCTCGGTTTCGAAATAGCGCCGATCCGCGCCTCGATCGAGAAATGTTACAACTGGTATCTGAAACAAGGCATTATGAAGCCTCTCTGACACTGAGATGGCTGTGTTCTTTAGAAGATATGAGATGCAAACAGCATCCTCTTTTGATGAAGGGAAAGACGAGTAGGACAACCGGCGCTTTTCACGGAGGTGGAATAAGCATGATGGACGAAAAGAAAAAGATCACCCGCAGAAAATTCCTCGCGCAGGCCGCCGCGGCGACCGCCGGAATCGCGGCCACTGGCTCGTTGTCCACAGTCGCGAGTTGGGCTGCGCCTCTCACATCAAAGCAGAAAATAATTTTCAGGCAGGACCTCATGCCTGATTTGATCATGGCCACGCTGCTGTCCGGCTTCTCAAAGGAACACAAAGGCCTTTCAGCAACATCTTCCTACGTGAACAGCGACAGAGGCTGGGAATATGACAGAGCGCGCACGGACCGCGCTCCGGAATGGTATACCGAAGGCGGAAGCGGCGACGTTTTCCTCGCGCGCGGCCCTGCCCTCGCCCAACTCGCCGACGAAGGAACCATTTGCCCTCTCGACGAATTCATTGACTCTTCGTCCGGGCTTTCCCGCGACGACTACCACCGAAGCCGCTACGGCTCCGTCCTCGACTCCGCTACCTACAAAGAAAAACTCTGGGGCATTCCGATCTATGGCAACCCCTACGCCCTGTTCTGCAACATCGACCTCTTTTCCGCCGCCGGAATCAAGAATCCGCCGACTACATGGGAAAAAACCGTCGAGATCGCCCGCCGCTGCACTCGCGATACAAACGGCGACGGCAAACCCGACGTCTTCGGTTATTCGCAATGCTCTTTTCAGTTCCCGCTGGAAATTTTCTCCTCCGGACTTAACGTGACAGACCCCGTGACCGGCCTATCCACTTTCGGAAGCGAGGATGCCGTGGACGCGCTCGATATTTACCGCCGGGTTCATGAATACTCGCCCAACCATGTGAATTTCGAAAAAGGCGACATGGCTATGAAAATCAGCGTCACCTCCAACATGTTCGGGCTTTACAAGCATATTAACTATTTCATCGCTCCGCTCCCCGCAGGGAAACGCCGCGCCAACACTTACGGCGATTCCGGCGGAATCTATGCGCTTGCAATTTCTGCGCGCGCCACACCCGAATGCAAGGCGGCCGCCTGGAAACTGATCGAATATCTCACGTCTGAATCGATGTTCTTCAAAATTTCCGCCATTGATAGAGCTTTGCCGCTCCGCAACTCCATCCTCAAAGGCGAGAGATACTCCGAATACCTGAAGCGATACCCGCTAATAAAAACTTTCGTTGACGAACTCGAATACGCCGTTCCGAAGCCATGCATTCCGCAGTATCGCTTCATCGAAGTCGTCATGCGCGAAATCCTTTTGCCCGTTCAGACATCCAAGGACCCGATGGCGCTTACCCGCGCGCAACTGCGCGAGCATCTCCTGAAGCAGGCCGAGCGCGTTAACGAAAAGCTACGCTCCTGACGGTTTCGCTACTGTGAATAATGCGATATAACTGTTGTGCGATCTAATAAATATTCAGTTAGTATAATCTCTGAAATCATTCCGGGTTTTCAATTCCGTTGTATCGGCCTCATTTGCGCCTTTTGCGGAAAATAGACTATAATAACCGCATTCGGAGGAGCGAGCATGAAGAATAGCTGCGTGATGATGGTTATAGCGATTGCGATTGCGGGGCTGTTGGCGAGTCCGATGGCGGCAGAAGAAAAGAAGGTTTATACATTCGGAATAAGAAGCGGCGTGAGCAACGAGTTTGACGGCCAGACAAAAACGATACTTAATGATTTATCCGTTTCATTCTCAAAAATATACGGCATCGATATAAAAATAGTATGGTTCAATAACGATAAAGATTTTTTCACTGCGGTTGATAGCGGCGCGATAGACTTCTTAAGCGCCTACAAAGGCGAAAATATCATAAAAATATTAAAAGAAGGACATTATCTGCCTTTCGTCGCTTTTACCCATTTAGGATACGAAAAACAAAAAATGTGTCTTTATGTGAACAAAAACCGTGAAGACAAAAGCTTAGCTTCGTTAAAAAACGGAAAGTTATTATTGGTTGACTGGCTGGAAGATTACTATAAATTGAGGTCTTTTCTGGATGAAAAGCCTGAAAAATATTTCAATTCTATAAAGATATTGCCTAACGGAGTGTCAGCCATATATTCGCTCGCATTAAATGAAGGCGGCGTCGCTTTTATTCTCGACAATACAGTGGCGATTATGAAGCTGACAAATCCCGGGCCCGTAAAGCAAATTACGGAAATTGCGTGTTCTCCGGCGTTTATGGCGCAGCCTGTGCTGCGTTCAAAAAAAACGCCTAAAGATTTTTCAGACAAGTTTCAATCATTGTTAATGAATTTTGAAAAGGAAGAAGCGACAAAGAAATATCGTTCTTTAATAAAAATGTATAAAATCAAGATAATTCCTGTGACGCTGGACCAATATAAGCCTCTTTTGGATCTGTACCAGAAAGCTGAAAATAGTGACTGGAATAAGGATTTTGAATCACTGTCAAAATATGCTAAGAAGACGAAATAGTTATAAGATAAGCAGAGCGTACATATAATTCATCAAATACAATCCTGTTGCGAGTCCGTTCTTCGCGTTTATCGGATAACCATTTTAGTATTTGATCGGATATCGAGTGAACGCTAAAAAGCCGGCGAAGGCGAAGACACCGCAGACTGGGCCGGCGACTATCATCGCGGTATGATTCGCCGGAGACGGAGTCCCGAATATCTGGAAAAGAGCGGTGACTACCACCCACCCGCCTCCGCGCGCGAGCTTCGACACGAATCCCTCCATGCCAAAATACATCGCCTCGCGCCTAACACCCGTCTCCTTCTCGTCCGAATCTATGATGTCGGATATGATGGCGCTGAACAGCACCTGCATCGCGGAAAAAGGAATTCCGAACAGAAAAATCATCCCGATATAAAAATAGAGCCCGTAGCTTTTCGGAACGACTCCGATGAATCCCTGCGCGAACGAAATTATTGAAATCAGCAGCAGCGCTCCCGCGAAGAGCGCCTTCTTTCCGAACTTTTTCTGAAGAAAAAACACGAACGGCGTGGCTATGAGCATCACAGCGATCATGCCTCCAAAGCCGACGATAGAGCCGTACGCTTCGCTTTTCCCGAAAACGTATTTGCAGATGAAGTTGACGGATGTCTGCAGCGTTTTGAAACCGATCCAGAACGAAGAAATGCTGACCGCGTACAGGATGAAAAGCGGATTTTTGAGAGACGGAACGAAGCTCTCCCGGAAACTGAGCGTGACGCGGTTTTCTATCGGGCACGGTTTTTCCTTAACGGTCAGCGCTGTGACATAGATGACAAACAGCGAAAACGCGCCGGTGATCAGAGCCATGGCGGAGTATGCATAGTGGCTGTCGCCGGGGCGGCCGGACGCTTTGAAATATGATATGAGGCCATCCACTATCTGGCCGGCGGCGACAAATGCGATGACTATGCCGAATATCCCGGCGACGGTGTAGAAAGTTCCGAGCTTAACGCGTTCCTCGTTAGTGCCGCCGAGCGCGGGAATGAGCGAGTTGTATGGCGCGCAGACGTATGTGAAAAAGAAGAGCATGCCGCTGGCGCAAATCGTCGTGTAGACGAAATTGAATGAATTGCTTTTGGAAATTGGGAAAAAGAGAAGTATGAAAAAAATGATCATTGGAAACGCGCCGCGACGAATGAACGGTATGCGTTTTCCCCGAGGCCCGTATGAACAATCGCTCAGGTATCCGATCACGGGGTTGGCGACAGCGTCCACCGTCCGGCCGATCAGACAGGCGATTCCGAGCAGTATCGGGACGGTTATGTATTTGTGGTCGATATATAGCATTCCGATGTAATTATCGAAAATGGCGTCAACCGCGAACAGACCGATGTTGGCCATCGCGTATAACGTCATCACGCGCGTTGTCAATGCAGAAGGTTTAACGGCCTGCGCGGAGCCTTCACTCTGCGCTGCCGAAACATTTGAATCCACTGTGTCACCCCGCGCCTATTATATTACACTCCGGAAGGCGCGCAAATGATGTTACGCGATATTCAAAAGCAGAAACTTTCGAGGTTGATTGGGGACAGGCGTGGACGCGCCCTTCCCTATTAATCCTAATTTAATCCTGATCGTTCCGGGAGACGATTCCAATTATGGTTATATCGTAATGGTCTTAAAATCAATCATATCGGGAGCGGAGTTGCCAAGTCCCATCTTCGCGGCGGTTTCAATGTATTTGGGTTTAGTGTAATACGGCAGCGGTTTCTTGCCGGATTCATTCCTGAGCTTCCTGACGATATTCGCGCCAACAGCGTCCACCGCCACGGGGTCCGTGGAAACGATTATTCCATTGAAATCCACAGTGTATTCCGGCACAAACTCCGGGCCGCCCGCATAAAGAACTCTCATCGCGTCGCAAATTACAATCCGGTGTTTCGAGCTTATTGTCCTGGTCGCGTTCACGTCCGCGATATAGGGATCGCAGCCGTTGGCATGGCATTTCTCTGGAGATTTGAACGAACCGTAATGGTTCTTCAACGCGACGGAAACGCCGGTCAGAGTGTGGGCCTTGAGTATCGGCATGTTGATCAGGGCGTCGGCTCTGTCCACGACGTTGCAGAATGAGTCGCTGAATTTGCCGTGGGAATCCTCATGGTCGCAATAGCCGCCTTCGTCGTTTCCGTAGCTCTGCGGCCCTTTTCCGCCCCTGTTTACTTTATATCCCGCGGCCTTAAGGCTTCTGGAATTGCGCTCGTAAATAAAAATGTTCTCTTCCTTGAGCCCGGCCGATTTCAGGTTCTTAATAATTTCGCCGGCGATCTGCGGTCCGAAATTTATTTGTTTATTGATCACAGCGCTTACTTTTATGGCGACCCGCTCGCCGGGCCTGAAATTCTTCTTCCAGTATTTTTCAGGCGCATCGCCGCCCGTTATATATTTTATCCCCTCATCAATCATCCTGCCGATTATTTCAGCATTGTCGCTATTCGGCGACATATTCCGTTCCGTTCGCACAAGGCATACCTTTGAGACGGAATTCGCCGTTGACGCAGCGCCTGTTTTCGCTTCTGCGCCCAGCGCAAGCCTGCCCGCTAATGGAAGCATGCTTATCGCCGCCGCCGTTTCGAGCGACCTCAGGATAAACTCTCTTCTTTCCATCGGATATTTCCCGTCTCGTTTATCGTTTTTCATATCGCTCCATTTTTCGTTTTGGCGCTCTCTGTAAAACAGAACTCGGCATTAAGATTTACAATCATACCATAACCGCGTATTCCCGAACAGTTCTCTGCCGCGAATCGCCGCAACATCACTATCTCGACTTTTCCGGCTCGCCCATTCCCGGAACAAAATCAAGAACTTGTAGCCTAATCAGCCGCGAACAGTTAGAATTTGCGGGTTATGGCGCGCGATAAAATGCGGGAGGCAGTCGGAATGTTTATATCAAATAACGCAAGAAGAGTTTTCTACGTAATCATAATAGCTTTAACGCTCAGCATACCGTTCGCTGAAACTGCGGCGGCTAAAAAACCCAAGGTTGCGGCAGGGCCGGGAAACGCACAGCTTTTCATGGCGCCCATGCGCGACGGCGTGAAGCTTGCTACAGATGTGGATATTCCGGCGGAAGCGAAGGAGAGGATGCCCGCGATACTCTTGCGCAGTCCTTACACCCGGCAGCTTGGCGGCGCGTTAGGCATGTTCAGAGGATTCGTGGGAAGCAAATATGTGATTGTGTCTCAGGACGCGCGCGGACGATACGACTCCGAAGGCGAAAATATTCCATTTATATTCGACCAGACAGACGGATATGACACAGTGGAATGGATAGCCTCGCAACCGTGGAGCGATGGACGAGTGACGATCGTTGGCGGGTCGGCGCTGGCGATCGCCGGATATCAGGCCGCGATAGCGAACCGGCCGCATCTGACATGCGAGATTGCCGCAGTCGCCCCCGCGAACCTGCAGTCCGAGGCAATTCTCTGGGGCGGCCAGTTGCGCAAAGACCTCGCCATAGGCTGGGCAGTGGGCACCGGCTACGACGTGTCAACCATCCATTTCATGTCCGACCACCCCTTCTATGACGACTTCGTAAAAAAATTCGATCTTTCATACAACGCCGGAAAAGTGCAGGTTCCCATCATGCACATAGGCGGATGGTATGATATTTTCACACAGGGCACGATCGACGCGTATCGCAGCCTACAGGAAAGAGGCGGCCCCGGCGCCCGCGGAATGCAGCATCTGATTCTTGGCCCATGGACGCACGGCGGGGAGGCAAGCGATAAACAGGGAGACCTCAAGTTCCCCGCAAATGCGAGCATAATCCCGATGATTACGAATATTCTGGGTTGGGTGAGCAAATGCGAGTCGGGCAAACTGAAACCGGAAACGCTGCCTGTCCAGTACTATATGGTCGGTGACGTGGACACAAACGACGTTCGCTGGAACATCTGGAAAAAAAGCGCGACGTGGCCGCCCGCCGGCGTCAAAACTCAGAAATGGTTCCTCGCCCCGTCGGGGAGCTTGGACGCTTCAAACGCTACGAAAGAATCAAAGACATTCACCTATAAATTCGATCCGGCCAATCCTGTGAAGACCGTCGGCGGCGGAAACCTGACGATCGGCACACACGGATCTATAGACCAACGCGACATAGAGAGCCGCCCGGATGTATTGATTTTTAACTCCCCGGAGTTTACTGAGCCTTACGCGATCGCGGGCCCGATTTATGCCGATCTAACCGTGTCGACAACAGGCTGCGACACTGACTTCACAGCAAAGATCACCGATGTCTATCCCGATGGGCGCTCCATGCTTATCAACGACGGAATCGCGAGAGTGAGTTTTAGAGAGGCCGACAGCGGGAAAATGCTCCCGGCGGTAAAAAATGAAAAGATGAAGGTCAGAATTTACACCGGAGATTTCGCATACACTTTCAACAAAGGCCACATAATGCGGCTGGCGATTTCAAGTTCCAATCACCCCCGTTTTTCCGTCAATACGAACACTTGCCCGGATATCGCTTTCCCGCATGACCTGCTTGAGGCGGAGTTCAATGCCGTTAAAGGAAAAGATAATAGTTCAGCTCACAAAGGGATTAAATACGAAACTGTCGATAATTCAATCTACGCCGGAGGCGCCGACGGATCATTTCTGGAACTTCCGTATCTCGCGCCTGCGAAATAAATTAGCTGAGTCTTTTGCGATATCGGCAAGCCTTAAACTGGCAATTCATTTGCCGGTTACTTATCGTCCTCACTCCATCTGACTATACTTGTGTCGCTTTTTACAATCCACGGAAAACCGGCCGGGTCAACGTCTATCCTATAGCCTTCGCCGGGCGTCTTTCTCCAGTGATTGTTTTCCATCCGATGAATGCCTCCGTCCTCCCCTGTCTTGTCCACTCCGATTACCCAGACTTTCCCGTTCGCGCCAATGCCGACATCCGTTGCCTTGCCGGCAATCCTGTCCCATGCGGCGCCATTCCACCTGTACATATCATGAAGACTGTTCACAACAAATGCGTTCCCTTTTTCATCAACGTCTATTCCGACGCCGCCGCCGGGCATCCTCTCCCATCCGTTCGCGCCGAGTCTGTGGATCGACCAGTCGTCGGCGCCCACCTTTTCCGAGCCGATAACCCATGCCGTCCCGTCAGCGCCTAATCCTATATCCATTGCCTTGATTTTCATGTCGATCCATTCACTTGAACCGTCCCACGCGTACAAATCCTGAAGACTGTTAACAACCCACGCATTCCCTTTCGAGTCGACAGAAATGCGCGTCGCTGCTCCTTGAATTTTTTCCCATACCGCGCCGTTCCATCTGTGTATGCTCCAGTCGTTCATGTATTTGTCCGTTCCTACAACCCATACGGCTCCGTTAGCGCCGATTCCGATATCTATAGCCTTTCCCGGCAATTCCACCCACTTTCCGCTCTTTGCCGCGTCCGCCTGACAGTCTATCGCCAATATTGCCGTCACAAATAAAAGACATGCGAAAAAAATAGATATTGTTTTCCTCAACCGCTCCATGATTCGTCTCCTTTGACTGGTGTTTTCTTATACTGGATTATAAGCAAAATTATCAATACCGACAAAGACCGCAGATCCTTTTCCCGTATCTCTCTTTCTTATGTCTCCCGTTTGTTGCCTGCTATTTCCGCCTTCCAGCCTTTCAATGGCTTCGCCACCAACACTCCCAATTTTCAGACTGCTCAAAATTCCGCACAGGGACGTGACCTCCATCACACGCTAATTATCTGTTTTGTTCTTATTTATGCCGGAAATATGCCGATAATAAGATTAACAAGGTTATTTGGCCGGAACCGGGCCTAAGAATGGAGATGGCGAAAATGACTTTTGACATTTCACTGATAAGCAATCTGAATTCTCTCAACCTGGTTAACCAGTTGCTCAACAGTTCGATGAGCGCAAACTCTCTGAACAGCCTGCTCGGCAACACCGCCGGCTCGTCGTCGCTGCTGTCGGCCACAACCGCAACAAGCAAGTTGTCGGCCAACCTCGCAACGGTGAGCCTGATCACCACCGCCGGGTCGCTCACGGTCGGGAATCCCCTCTCAGTCTTCTCAAGCGATCAGGACGCCGCAATGATCGAAAAAGCTGTCACAAACTTCGTAACCGCGTTCAACAAAACCGTAACATCGCTCTCCGGCAGCTCCAGTTCCATAAGCAATCAGTACGCGGACAGCCTCAAGGCCATCGCCGGAGCGAACTCCCCCGCGCTCGAAGCCATCGGAATAACAATCGACAACGCCGGAAAGTTTGTCGTTGATTCGGCCGCTCTTAAAGAGGCTGCCGCAAGCAACCCTGAAGACATCCAAACCGCGTTCAACGATACAACTTTCGTCACAACCGTCGCCGCCAAGGCCAAGAGCGCAGTCAGCCAAATGCTTGGACTCACCAGCGGCGCAGGCTTTTTGACGATGTATACAAGCAGTCTCAGTTCCGGCGCAAGCGGCCTGCTCTCAAGACTCATAAGCGGCTATCTGTGACGCTCTAGAAATCCATTTTTCAATCCCGTCAAAGCCCTTAGCGAAATCAACATTATAATTCACCTCGTTTACTCTTGATAAACGAAATGATTTCTGAATCCTCAGAATCTTCGCTTCCCTCACATATACAAAACCCAACGAAAATATTTCCGGCGGCAGGAAGCAAACGACATTACTTCGCGGATATTGTTTGTCGGAAAAATGAATGGTATGCTTTTCATCAAACGCTAAGGAGCATGGGCATCATATGAGAAAAACTGTAACCACAATCCCGCAGATGATTCTCCTGAACATCATAAATATCGGCTTTGTCGCTTTCTGGTCGGTGGACGGCGCCTTCATGACCAACTATCTGACGAAGAAAGATTACAGCCCGTTCGCGCTGACGGACGCCGCCGCCGGTTCAATTCTTTCGATCGGCCAATTCATGATCTGCATCGGATTTATTATCGGGCTGCTTAGCGACGGCGCCCGAACCCGGTTCGGCAAACGTATGCCATTTCTCATAAGCGGCGTTCTTGTGGTCGCTGCCGGTTATGCGATGATCCCACACGTTAACAACATCGCCGCTCTAATTGTCATTCAGACAATTGTATATTTCGCCCTCGTTTGGGGCGCGATTCCATATTATTCACTAATACCCGACACAACGCCTGAAGCCAAACTAGGAACCTGCAACGCTTTCTTTTCGGTCTTCGGAGCTATCGGAACAATCGTTGGCTACCTCGTTATCGGCGGCATGCTGGCGGATAAAACAAAGTATCCGGAGCTGTACCGCTACCTGCCTTTCTACGCTACCGCCGGCATTGCGCTCGTGACAATGCTCATCACAACTGCCTTCATTCGAGAAGATACGAATTACGCCGATCAGCCGGCGCCGGAACCGATTCTCAAACGCGCGAAATCTGTGCTCACCGACTTGCCGAAATATAAAGACCTTACGCTATTCATGGGATTGAATTTCTTCATGTGGACCGGTCTTCAGGGGTTCGTGAAATTCTTTACGCGGTTCATGGACGCTGACGTGGGCGTGCCGGCAGCCAAAGCGTCTCTTTTGCTCGGAGCTATTCCGATTGTGGCAATTGTGTTCGCGGTGCCGATCGGCATATTAGCCGACAAGATCAGCCGCAAGGGAATGTTTATAGTCGGCCTTATCGGAGCGATCTTAGCGATGGCCGCAGGTTTCGTTTTCATCAAGGATATGACAAGCGCGGCGGTAATCGTGACAGTCGCCGCTATTGCGATTATTGACGTTTTCCTTCTCGTCGGCACGATTGCGCCAACGCTTATGCCTAAGGACAAGATGGGGCTTTACATGGGCGTTCTAAGCGCGGCGACCGGGCTTGGCGGAGCGGTCGGCGTATTCGTCTCCGGCTGGCTTTGCACGGCGCTTCTCAACGGAATGCACGCCCGCGTCATTTTCCTGATCGGTCCCGTCTGCCTGACAATCAGTCTGGGCTTTCTCATGAAAATGAAAATCAAAAACGCCTGGGAACTCAAGGAAGAGCAAACTTCCTAACGATTTTTTCGTCGGTTCGACCTTGCGCTGCAAAATATAGAAGTTGTGAGGCAATATAATAACTAAAATAGCATTCGAGGATGAAACAGCGTCCGACGTTGATTTTGGGAGTCTCTTTTATGAACGTCAATGAATTCAAATTCGATACAGAAACCTTGTGCAATTGCGCAATTTGCGGGTCTGAAAACAGAACGCATATAATAAATCTGCCTGCGGTATGCGGCAATGTCGCAAGCTTCTTCAAATGTCTTGCCTGCGGCCTGATTTACCTCGACCCGATACCCACCAAAGAATCAATAAATACTTTTTACAGCGAAATCTATACGGACCCGGAATTCAGGAAGATAGACGGACACAGTATTCCGGATCCTATACAGGAATTCGTGTCAGGTTTTTCAGTTTATGAAAAACATGTGGACAACATCGAGGAATATAAAATCCCGCCGGGCGCCATGCTGGATATCGGTTGCGCATATGGCGGCATTCTTTTAGAATCGGCAACCCGGGGATGGACAACCAGAGGAATTGAACCATCAGCGGAAGCGGCGAAATTCTGCCGCGATAATTTAAAACTGGACGTTACACAGGAAGAAATACTCGACGCTTCCCTGCCTGAAAACGCCTATGACGCAATTGTAATGCTTGAAGTCCTTGAACACGTTCGCAATCCGATAAAAGTGATGCAACAAGTGAGTAAACTCGCTCGGCCGCAATGTTTGCTTTATTTGACA
>JBAYJY010000019.1:0-38779 GCA_041664945.1 bacterium
CCGATGATCGTAAATTCATTAATAATCGCGTTGTCTTTGATCCGGCAGTTGGCGCCTATCATCGCCGGCCCGATGATTTTCGCCTTGGGCGATATCACCGTGTTTTCTCCGACCCATACTTTGCGCTTGATCTGCTTTCCGCCCGGTATAATTTTAACTTTCCCGTTCAGGGCGTCCTCGTGCACTTCGCGGTACTGTTTCAGGCTGCCGATGTCGCACCAGTATCCATCCGCGACGTAGCCGAACAGCGGTTGCCCTTCAGCAAGCAGCATCGGGAATATGTCGCGGCTCCAGTCGTAATTGCCGCCCGACACCATATATTTGAAAACTTCGGGTTCGAGTATGTAAGTGCCTGTGTTCACAGTGTCGCTGAAAACTTCGCCCCAACCCGGTTTTTCGAGAAACCGGATAATCCTGCCGTCGTTGTCGATAATGACCACGCCGTATTCGAGCGGCGTTTCCACGCGGGTCAGCATTATCGTCGCCATCGAGCCGACTTTCTTGTGAAACTTTACCGCCTCCATTACGTCGAGGTCCATCATCGAGTCGCCGCTGAGAATGACGTATGTTCCGTCTATTCTATCTTCGAGAATCTTAACGGCGCCCGCTGTTCCGAGCGGCGTTTCCTCGACCGAATATTCCATCCGCGCGCCCCACTGCGATCCGTCTCCGAAATGCGCGGTGATCTCGTCGCCGAGATAATACAGCGTCGAGATGAAATCCTTTATCCCGGCGGCGACCATTTTTTCAAGTATGTGTTCCATAATCGGTTTGTTGCAGACCGGAACCAAAGGTTTCGGCGTGTTCAACGTCAGCGGCCGCAGCCGCGTCCCTTCCCCACCCGCCATCAGCACTGCTTTCATAGTTGCCCTCCTCGGTAAAAAATCAAAATCGTCTTTCGGCCTTGGGCCCAACGCCGATTTTCCTTATATCGTCATTTCTTCTATATTCAAAATCAGATCGACTTCGCCGCGGCCCATCCCTATCTCCTGCGCTATCTGAGACGAATTCAAACCTCTCCGTCGCAGTTGCATTATACGCGCGCGCTTGTCATCTTCAGGCGCCGCCGGTTCGTTTTTCGGCGCCGCGCCGGCCCGGTTTCTGCCTCTCGCGTCATGGCTGCCCGCGGACAGCGAAGATTCCGGAACCGGCATCTCAGCCGGCAATACATGATATGTATTATTCATCGCTTCAATCTTCGTATCCGCCTGCCGGATCAGCTCGCGCAGCACATCGACCTTACGGTCGATCCGTTCCAACAGTTGTTCGCCGATCTCATAAACTTCGTTTGTCCCGGCGTTCATAGCCTGTAGCGGAAGCGACGGCCTGCGTCCTCCGTCGCCCGGTTCGGAAGACCTGAAAAAATCGTTTATCGGCTTCTCGCCGCCGCGCGGATATTTCGGTTCCTTCGGCGCGTTGTCCAGCCACTTCTTAACGAAGTATGATAGGAAACCCAGGTTTATCAGCAACAAAACTATTACAAGAGCCGTCACGTTACATCACCGGAAAGATAGCGGATACAATTTCACCCGTGTCGCGCTTGCGACCATAAACAAGCCGGACGAATCTCCGCTCACCCTTCGGCTCCTTTCTTATGTGATATTTAAGCGTTCCGAATGTCGTGTCTATCATGATCTTCTCCGCGAGGTGCAGCGGTATCGGATCGAACGCCCCAATGAAGCTTATATTCGTATACGTCGTTCTGTTCCTTTTTGCCAATTCGCTCATGAAATCCGAGAGAGCCGGAAACGGAATGCGGCGCTTGTCGATCGACTCACGGCCGATCATCGCGTGGTCCAGATAGTGGCTTCTGAAAGTCTGCAGCTTATCCGGAGCTTGCAGGACAATCCGGCGAACGCGTCCTTTCATGCTCTCGAAACTGACGCGCTCCGTGCTTGTCGCGACAGTCTTTGGCGGCATGAATTCATATTTATATGTTGGTGTTTTTTTCGGTATGTCGACTGTCGGTTCGATCTTGAACACACGAGGCTGCGAGGGAAACGAGATAACTTTAGTCGCTACATTTTCCTGTTGTATCGGATAAGATTTCGACGCAGCCGGGACTCCGAGAATCGGCTCGATGTCTGCCGCCATGCGAACGCCGATTAAAACGTCGGCGAGAATCGAAGACACCGGCGGATGCAAAGGGAAATCGATTGTCTTGATCTTATGTGCCATTATTGATTTTCCAAGATCAGCGCCCTAAGCGCCTCCTGTACGCGAGCCAGCGGCTCGAGCATGTCCATCGTGCGGCCGACATCGACAAGTATCGTTTTTACCGCAGCCATCGACGCAGCGTTTTTCCTGTCGACGCGCACTCGCAACGGTTCCCGCAACGACAGCACCTGCAGGTTGATCTCCGCCTCGCTCACTTCCACGAAATCCCCGTGCTGCGCGAGCGGCTCCCGCGCCGCCTTCGTCAACTGAACGAACGGGAAGTGAAACTGCTTAGTCAGCGAATAGTACTCCGCGTCCGGTACGACAAGCAGGTCCGGCTTGTTTTCCAGATCGTTCAGCAGGCATTTCGCCAGCGTCTCGCTCTTAAGAAAACGTTCGAGCGCCTTCCCATACAGCACCTGCTGCACTTTTGTCGGCGACACCGGCTCGGTGTGCCTGAACTCGATCGGAATGCCGAGCCTGTCAGTGATCAGCAATCCGCCCATGTACTCGCCGCGTCCCGATCTGTGAATATCTATATACCCGATTCTTGTGTCAGCCATCGTCCGCGTTTCCTTTTCTTTAGTTATTAAACAATATTATCACACACTTCGTCAGGTTTTCAAATGTCGCGAGCGCCTTGAAAGGCATGTGGCACGGAATAACCACATTAAAATACAGCTTTTAAAATATTCAGCTCACTAACTTTCATTTCGTCCTTTCCGTTTCAAAAAATAAAATGTCCGCTTGACAACCGCGAGCAGCGGGTCTAATATCGTGAATGAATTCTTTTGCCCCCTGACGGGGTGAAAATGGAAGACGGTGCGAATCCGTCGCGGTCCGGCCGCTGTGATTGGGGACGAAAGCCGAGTATAACCACTGCGAAAGCGGGAAGGTTCGGCGAGTAGGTTGATCCATAAGCCAGAAGACATGCAAAAGAATCGTGCGGCTTTGCACATTGCGATTTCTCCCAGAGAGAGAAACGCCGCGCGATAACAGGGGCAAACACCGGTCCTCTTTACAGGACTGGTTATGCCTAAAAAACACCGCCTCCAAACTCAACCAATAAATAACGACGGTCGTTTTGACATTGCAATTCTCTCCGTTTGTCATCGAAATGGAAAGGGCACAGCATGCTGCGCCCCTACTTCACAAAATATAGCCAGCAATAATCAAACCAAAGGAGCTTTTGCCATGAGAAAGTGTTTAGCTTTTCTGTTCGCATCGCTGTTCGTCTTTTCCGCCGCCGCCGCATCCGCGCAGGACGTTTTCGATGTCGGCCCGGTGATTGTCACCGCAGAACGGATTCCGGTGCCTGAATCCAAGATCACGCCGAATGTATCTGTGATCACCAGCGATGATATCGCCTCTTCCGGCGCGCAGTCGCTCGGCGACCTGCTTCAGACCTACGCCGGCATTACCTATCAGCAGAGCGGTTCGCTCGGCAAACTAAGCGACATCCGCCTGCGCGGCTCAAAGACTTCGCAGCTTCTTTATCTGGTTGACGGAGTTAAGATTAACGATCCGTCGAACGGCACGGTGAACATGGCGATTCTCAGTCTCGACGACGTGGAACGCGTCGAAGTTGTTCGCGGCGGCGTGTCCTCTCTGTATGGCTCCGAAGGAATAAACGGCGTGATTCAAATATTCACTAAGAAACCGACAGGCGCCAGGAAGGTGAAGATCAGGGAATCCTACGGCAGTTTCGAAACCATGGACTCTTCGCTTTCATTCGAAGACAAAACCGGACCCGTCGCCTACCGGCTGTTTCTCAATAACGCCGAATCCAACGGTTTGCGCGAAAACGACGACTTCACAAGAAATTCGTGGAGCAGCGGCTTCACTTTCGGCTGCGGAGCAAACAGTTTCGACCTGAATCTGCAAGGTTCCGAAATGAAGAACGGCCTTTCCATCGGCATGGGCGGCATAACCGACACCGACGACAGGCAGAACGATCACAGTTTTCTCGGCAGCTTCTCCTGGGACTGGAAAATCGGCGCTAACGAGCGCTTAAACGCGAAAATTCACAGCCGCACATCCTCGATTTCTTATTTTGCGCCGAGCCCGTTCGGCCTGTCATATTCGATGACAAAAAACCGCGACGAAGGTTTCGAAGCGCAGTATAATCGCCGCTTGAAAAAGGTCGACGCCGTGATCGGCGTCCTGCGCAATCAAAACGATAGCTCCACAGAGTTCCCCGATTGGATGACAGGACTTCCCACTTCGGCTTCGAAAGAATGGAATACAAACGCGGCGTTCATCAATACGCTGACCTCTTTGAACAACGGCTTCAGCCTTTCCATGGGCGCTCGATACGATGTTTATTCCAATTTCGATAACCAGTTAAATCCGAAGTTCACTCTCACTAAAACTTTCGACAAAAAAACGACTGCCTATATCTCGGCAGGAAAAAACTTCAGGGCGCCGACTTTCGTCGAGCTTTATTATCCCAACTTCGGCAACCCCAATCTTAACCCGGAATATTCAACCTATAGGGAACTCGGTTTGAAATACGAACTTTCGAAAAGATTGAGTTTCAGCATTTCAGGTTACAACTACAGATACCGCGATCTGATTGAGACCGTTCTCGTCAACCCGTTGACCTTCCAGTATGCGCCTATGAACGTCTCCAGAGCGAGAATCAACGGCGTCGAAATCGAAACGGTCAACTATCCAGGCCACAATGTCGAGTACACTATGAACTACACGCACCTCGACACAATGAACTATGACACGCGCATGGAGATAAGGAGAGCGCCGGGCGATCAATTCAGCCTGCGAACCTCCTACAGCGGAAAAAGCCGCTGGGGCTGGGCGCTGACCGGAAAAATCGTCAGCAGCGCCTACGACACAAAACCGGCCAGTGGATATTCGGTTTTCGACGGGAAAGCGACATACAGGAAATCAAATAAATGTTCGTATTTCCTCGAAGCGAATAATATCCTCGACAACGATTATCAGATGGTTGTCGGCTATCCGGCGGCCGGGGTTTCGCTACGAGCCGGTTTGTCGAAAGAGTTTTAATATTGCGCAAGCGTCCGGACGGACGAACAGAGGCAACTATGAACGAAGCCAGATATTTTTGTTCCTGGAGCGGCGGGAAAGATTCCTGCCTCGCTTTCCATCGAGCCTTGGCGCGCGATTGCAGAATCGAATCTCTGTTTTGCATGCTATGCGAGGACGGGCTGCATTCCCGTTCCCACGGGTTGCCTAAAAGCGTTTTGCAAAAACAGGCCGAGGCCGCCGGGCTTCCTATTGAATTCGCCGCCGCCTCATGGGCTGATTACGAATCTGTTTTCATTTCAAAAATGAAGGAGCTGGGCGGGCGCGGCATAAGCAGCGGCGTGTTCGGAGATATAGACATCGTGGCCCACAGGCAATGGGAAGAGAAAGTTTGCGGGGCCGCCGGCATGGCGGCCTCACTTCCGCTATGGCAGGAGAACAGGGACGAACTGCTCGGCGAATTCATTTCCGCCGGGTTTAAAGCTATGATTGTAACCGTCAACGAAAGCATGCTTGATGATAGTTGGCTCGGGCGCACGCTGGACCACGATTCGGCTCAGGAACTCACGGCGTTGGGCGTTGACGCTTGCGGAGAGAACGGCGAGTATCATACTTTTGTTTACGACGGCCCGGTTTTCAGAAATAAAATCGACTTCGTCACAAAAGAGATCGTCAAGCGGAACGGATACGCGTCGATTAGAATAGACGGATAAAGGTTTTTGTCTTATGCGATATCGGATAAATTCGGGAACTAGCCATAAAGAGCCGACGCGTGTTTTATTAATCGCGTTTGTCGTAATGTCTTCGCTGATATTTCTTTCGGGATGTAAAGAGCCGGTTGCCAAAACGGCGGAGCAAACTGCGTCGAAGAAGACGCCCAAGAGAATCGTCTCGCTCGCGCCTACAGTAACCGAAACGCTTTTCGCGCTAGGGCTGGACAAGGAAATCGTCGGCGTGACGAACTACTGCAACTATCCGCCAAAAGCAAAAACAAAGACGCGCACCGGCGGCCTTATGGATCAGAATTTCGAAGCGGTTCTCGGTCTCCAGCCCGACCTTGTCATCGCGTTGCCGTGCCATGCTGCGACCGTATCAAAGTTAAACGATCTCGGTGTTAGAACATTGAGCGTCAATAACGAAACGATCAGCAATCTATTGAGTTCCATCAAAGCGATAGGCGCCGCTACCGGCAAAAAAACCGCTGCCGCCAAACTCGTCTCGGATTTGAAAGCCAAGATCGAATCCGCGCGCTCCGTCCGACCGGACTCCAAACGCCCTCGCGTTATGATCGTAGTCGGTCGCAACCCCGGAACTCTTCAAAACATTTATGTCGCGGGGAATAGTAATTTCTTCAACGAAGCGCTTGTTATAACCGGCGGAAAAAATATTTTTGGCGATGTCCGGCTCAAATATCCGCAACCTTCTCTCGAAGAAATAATCTCACGCAACCCGCAGATTATCATCGAATCGCTTGTCGGATTCGACTACAAACCGGAAGACGTCAAACGCTTCGTCAACGAATGGAACGCGCTCGGCGACGTCGACGCAGTCAAAAACCACCGCGTCTACGTCTGGACGGAAGACTACGTTTCAATCCCCGGGCCGCGGTTGCCCCAGTTGTTGGAAAAACTTGAGAAAGCGTTGAACGAACCGGCGCCGGCAAAATCCAACCCGGCGAATAGGAGAAACAGATGATAACAAACAATAAAGCTTTATTCGCTTGGAGCGGCGGCAAAGACAGCGCGATGGCGCTTTACGTTATGAAAGAAAACAGCGATTTCGATATCCGAGCGCTTATGACGACAGTGACTGAAGGTTACAATAGAACGAGCATGCACGGCGTTAGGGTTGAACTGCTCGATCGACAGGTCGCTTCAATCGGCATCCCTCTCGAAAAAGTTTACATTTCAAAAAAATCGAGCAATGAAGAATATGAAGAAAAAATGGCCGCAATATTGCTGCGCTATAAGGAACTCGGCGTTTCTTTTGTCGCGTTCGGCGATCTGTTCCTCGAGGACTTGAAGAAATATCGCGAGGACAATCTTGCGAAGGTCGATGTTATGGGCATATTTCCGATCTGGAAAAAAGACACCGCACAAACAGCGCAGGCATTTATAGATTTGGGATTCAAAGCGATTATCACCTGCGTTGACACAAATCATCTCGATGGTTCATTCGCCGGAAGAGCATTCGACGAATCGTTTCTGTCCGACCTTCCTGAATCAGTGGACCCATGCGGAGAAAACGGTGAATTTCACTCGTTTGTATTTGACGGCCCGATTTTCAAGGATAAAATAATTTTCGAAAAAGGCGAGGTTATATTGAGAGATGGCCGCTATATGTTTTGCGATCTGATCCCTGTTGATTGAAAATCGTTTAGACTTTATCGATTCTTCAATTTAAAAACACTTATGATCGAACAAGACGTTAAACCAATTTACGAAGTCTCAGGGCTTTCGTATTCAATAAACGGCTCGACTCTGCTTCACGACGTATCGCTTCGCGTCGGCGCGGGCGAGTTCCTGGCGATCATAGGCCCGAACGGCGCCGGAAAATCGACGTTGCTGAGGCACCTCATACGCATCATCCGCCCGGCTGACGGCGCAGTGAAACTTTTCGGACGCAACATAAATGACTTCAAACAGAGGGAAATCGCCGCGCGAGTCGGTTACGTTCCGCAGAACGGGCCGGACAGCCTGCCCTTCACCGCGATGCAGTTCGTCATCATGGGCCGCTACCCGCATATCAATCCGCTCGCTCGTCCTGGCGCCGACGAAGAAGAGCGCGCCTTATCGCTGCTCTCCAAAGTCGGAATGGCGTCTTTTGCCGATCGCCAACTCGACAAGCTGAGCGGCGGCGAACGCCAGAAAATCTACATTGCAGCCGCGCTCGCGCAGCAGCCCGATATTCTGCTCCTCGACGAACCCACAACTTTCCTCGACCCGAAACACCAGTGCGACATTCACGACACGCTCGAATCACTCAACCGCGAAAGCAATATCGCCGTCATAGCCGTCTCGCATGACATCAACTTCGCTTCGCGCTTCAGCCGCCGGGTCATCGCAATGAAAAAAGGCGCGGTCGTCTTCGACGGCCCTGTCGCCGATGTTCTATACAACGGACGCCTCGAATCTCTCTTCGACACGCCTTTCGACTTCCTGTCTCAGGAGAAATCCGGCGACATATTCGCTTTCCCGCGGAGAAAAAAATGAGCCGCAGGAAAAATATCGCCATCCGATACATCGCGCTTGCCGCCATAGCCGCGGCGATCCTCGCCGTCGTCCCGTTTCTCGGCAGCCGCTCCGTTTCGTTTGCGGACATATCCCACATCTTCAGCGGTGGCGCTAAAACCGTCGGCGAGCGCATCTTCTGGGATATCCGAATGCCGCGAGTTCTTCTCGCGTTCATCGCAGGCGCCACGCTTTCAGTCTGCGGGCTGTCTTTTCAGTCTATATTCCGCAATCCGCTGGCGGACCCATTTCTTCTCGGCGTCTCCGGCGGCGCCGCGCTCGGAGCGGTTGTGGCGATCAGGTTCGGATTGACTTTTTCGTTTCTCGGCGTCATCGGCCCTCAGCTTTTCGCGTTTGCCGGCGCCCTCGCCACGATTTTCATAGTTTACGGCATCGCAAAATCGCACAAGGGTTTCACTGTCGCCACCATGCTCCTGACCGGAGTCGCCGTAAGTTTCTTCTTCTCGGCGCTCATCATGATGGTGCAGTACATCGCGGATTTCTCTAATTCGTTCGCTATGGTCCGCTGGATGATGGGCAGCATGTCGATTGTCGGCTTCAAGCCGGTCATACAGATTTCCGTTCTCTCGGCAGCCGGCGTATTCGTTGTTTTTCTTAAACGAAGCGAGATGAATCTGATGATGGCCGGCGACGAACTTGCCGCAGGACGCGGAGTCGACGTAGAGAAAACAAGGCGCGCCATCTTCATAGCTGTCTCGCTGGCTACCGGCGCCGTGGTCGCAATATGCGGCCCGATCGGCTTCGTCGGACTTATCATTCCTCATATCATGCGAATCATCTTCGGGGCCGATCATTTCGACCTCGCGCCCGCTTGCCTCATCGGCGGCGGCGCATTCCTCGTTCTATGCGACACCGCAGCTCGCCTCGTCATCCTCCCGGCGGAAATTCCTGTCGGCATCGTCACCGCCATGCTCGGTGGCCCTTTTTTTATATGGCTTTTATTCCGAAACCCTAATTGATTTATCAAAATATTTACGCTATCAAATTTCATTCATTGAAATATTCAACGCCCCACATTACAATGTTATCGGCTTGTACACAGGGTGAGGCTTACGGGGATGCCGGAAATCAGATTCCACGGACGAGGCGGACAAGGAGCGGTTGTAGCGTCGCGTTTGCTTGCGATAGCCGCTTTCCTCGAAGGGGCTTACGTTCAGTCGTTTCCGAATTTCGGGCTCGAACGCCGCGGAGCGCCCGTCGCAGCTTTCACCCGCATACAGAATGAACCTCTTCAAATCCACAGCCAGATATACGAACCGGACGCAGTCGTCGTGCTCGCGGAATCATTGCTTACTATCGAGAACGTCACCGCCGGCCTCAAACCCGGAGGTCTCATTCTCGTGAATAGCGACCTCGATCCGGCCGAACTGAACCTGCCCGCCGGGTTTAAGGTCGCATCCGTCAACGCGAACGGCATAGCGCTTGGAGCCGGACTCGGCACGCGCATGTCGCCAATAGTCAACACCGCCATTCTCGGCGCTTTCGTCAGGGTTTCAGAATACATCAGCCTCGACAGCGTTATTCAGGCGATACAAAAAAACGTCTCTATTAAAACCGACAAGAATATCGAGGCCTGCCGGCAGGCGCACGACACCGTCCGGATTTTCGAAGTCTCGAACGCTGCTTTTTGAAATTAGTGAAAGTCTGATATGGATATCAACTCGCTGACGCTCTTATGCACGACAACCGGCACGACCGGCAACAAAACCGGAACGTGGCGCTTTATGCACCCTGTTTTCGAGACGAAACTCTCGCCGTGCGCCGATAGCTGTCCGGCCGGCAACCCGATAGAAATGCTGATGACTCTTGCGGGAGAGAACCTTGCGGAGGAGGCGCTCCGAATTCTCAAAACGGAAAACCCGCTGCCCGGAGTTTGCGGACGCGTGTGTCCGCATCCCTGCGTGACTGCCTGCAACAGGCGCGAGCGCGACTCGGCGGTCGCCGTCAACATCGTCGAGCGCCTTACCGCCGATGCGGAAGAAAAGTATGGGCTATGCCTTCCTGCGCCGGCTCAAAAATCCGGAAAAATGATCGCCGTCATCGGCTCCGGTCCAGCCGGCCTGAGTTGCGCTTACCACGCCGCCCTGCTCGGCCACTGCGTCGCAATCTTTGAAGCGACCGACAAGCCCGGCGGCCTTCTTCGCTACGGCATCCCCGCATACCGGCTACCGCGAAATGTTCTCGACCGTGAACTCGCTTTCATTCAGGAACTCGGAATCGAACTCAAAACAGGCTCCCGCATAACATCGGATGATGCAGAAAAACTCGCCGCCGACTTCGACGCTGTCTGTGTCGCCTCCGGCGCTTATAAATCCATCGGGCTCGGACTTTCAACTGATATCATAACGGGCGTTATTCCCGTTCTTGATTTTCTCGCCTCGGTCAACGCCGGCGAAAAAATCAGCGTCGAAAAACATGTCGTTGTAGTCGGCGGCGGCAATTCAGCTATGGACGCAGCCCGCGCCGCCAGGCGCTCCGGCGCACGCGATGTTACAATAGTCTATCGCCGCGCGCGCGCTGACATGCCCGCCTTCCACGACGAAATCGAGGAAGCGGAAGAAGAAGGCGTCAAGCTGGTGTTCCACGCGAACCCTGCCGCGCTGATCGATAAGAACGGAAAACTCAAAGCCGTTCAATGCATTAAAATGGAACCCGGCGAACCTGACAGTTCAGGACGCGCGCGCCCGGTTCCGGTTCCCGGCAGCGAGTTCGAATTAAAAGCGGACACGATCCTCGAAGCGATCGGGAGCGCCGCCGATATTCCTTTAAATATTAACGGATCGCTCGAAACGGATACGTGGGGCAAAACAAATAACGAGAAGATATATATCTGCGGCGACGCCGGCCCCAACACGAGGACTGTCGCGCACGCGATCGGATCCGGCAAGCGCGCAGCAATCTCGATGGACTGCCTGTTGCGTGGCGGCGACATCGAAGCCGCTGGCAAAAGAATTTCCATCGGCCGGAAAGGCGCCGTTTCCGCCGCGCTGTACAGGAACGGCGAATCCGCCTTCAACCCGGACAGTGTTGTACAGGCAAAAAATATCAATTTCGCATATTTCAAAAAATCAGAAGCGTCGAAGACCGTGCGGACTGATCCGAAAAAGCGTCTGCGCGGATTCGACGAGATAAACATAATCGCCGGCTCAGGCGCTTCGGCGCGCGAGGCGACCCGCTGCTTCCACTGCGGAGTCTGCAACGACTGCGGCAACTGTCTTCTTTTCTGTCCTGATATGTCAATATTGGAAAAGGTGTCCGCTGACGCGGACGCTCCGGGCTTCGACAGCGACCACTGCAAAGGTTGCGGCATCTGCGCGCGCGAATGCCCGCGCGGAATCATCGCAATGATTGAGGAGTAAAATGAAAGAAGTCCTGATGGGAGATCACGCGGTGGCGCGCGGCGTTCAACTCGCGCGGGCTGAAGTCATCGCCGCGTACCCGATCACGCCGCAGACGCTGATTGTCGAGGAACTTTCCGAGATCTGCGCGCGCGGCGACCTCAAAGCGAAATTCATTAAAGTGGAGTCCGAGCATTCCGCGATGGCCTGCTGCATGGGCGCATCGATGGCGGGCGCGCGAACGTTCACAGCGACATCTTCGCACGGACTTCTCCTCATGCACGAAATTCTGCACTGGTCCGCCGGCGCGCGGCTACCGATCGTCATGGCGAACGTCAACCGCGCTATAGCGCCGCCGTGGAACCTCTGGTGCGAACAAACCGACAGCCTTGCGCAGCGCGACACTTCATGGCTCCACATATACTGTGAAAACAATCAGGAAGTTCTCGACACGGCAATACAGGCGTTTAAAATCGCCGAGCGCATCAACCTGCCAGTCATGTACGTTCTCGACGCTTTCATTCTCTCTCATACCGCAGAGATCGTAGACCTGCCGGATCAGAAAGATGTCGACGAATTTCTGCCGCCCTTCACGCCTAAACTCAGACTGGACACAAACGACCCGCACGCGTTCGGCAGCATCACAGGCCCGGCGGAATATCAGAAGCTGAAACAATTCCGTCACGACGACATGATGAACTCGATCGACATTATAAAAGAAATCGACGCTGAATATGAAAAAAAATTCGGGCGCGGCTATGGAGTCGTGACCCCTTATCGCTGCGACGACGCGGAACTGATACTCGTCACATCAGGAACAGTGAGCGGCACGGCGCGGGTGGCGATAGACGCGCTCCGGGACGCAGGCGTAGCCGTCGGCGCTTTGAAAGTGCGGCTGTTCAGGCCGTTCCCGACAGAAGACATAGCGGCCGCGATTGGCGCCTGCCCGA
Source organism: bacterium (assembly GCA_041664945.1). GTDB lineage: Bacteria > UBP15 > UBA6099 > UBA6099 > UBA6099 > JBAYJY01. The sequence continues at coordinate 12,700 of JBAYJY010000019.1, forward strand.
AAGTGGCGGTGATCGACCGCAATCTTTCTGTCGGAGCCGGCGGCATATTCGCGCAGGAAATCAAGGCGGCGCTGTACAACCGCGATTTGCGGCCAACCGTGATTGGAATCGTCGGCGGCCTCGGCGGCGGCGACTTCACTCCAGCGGCGATCGAAAAGATCGCACGACGTGCGCTCGAACGCGCCGACTCCGGCGACCCGGTTGTCTGGGAGGAATTATAATGGACCAGAAACTGGATCACGAACTCGTTCACAGCGGCCATGTGGCGTGTCCCGGCTGCGGCGCCGTGCTCGCAATGCGATATGTTCTCAACGTTCTCGGGCCGAAAACTATTCTTGTCCTACCCGCCTGCTGCTGGTCGGTCATAACAAATCGTTTCCCGAGTTGCTCCGTAAAAATTCCGGTGTTCCATACAGCGTTCGAAACAGCGGCCTGCGTCGCTTCGGGCGTCCGCGCCGGACTCGACATGAAAGGCGACCGCGACACTAACGTGCTCGCGTGGGCCGGCGACGGCGGCACTTTCGACATCGGCCTTCAGGCGCTTTCAGGAGCCGCAGAACGCAACGACGATTTCATTTTTGTCTGCTACGACAACGAAGCATATATGAACACCGGCATCCAGCGCAGTTCGGCGACTCCTTTCGGCGCATGGACAACAACCACTCCTAAAGAAAACTTCAAACATCAGGAAAAGAAAAACATTATGGGAATCATGGCCGCGCACAAGGTCCCATACGCAGCGACCGCATCAGTAGCTTTCCCCGAAGACCTGATGGCTAAAGTCGCCCGAGCGCGCGACTTACGCGGAACGCGCTTCCTGCACATACTCTGCCCCTGCCCGACCGGATGGAAATATTCTTCCGACATGACAGTCGGTCTCGGCCGCGCGGCCGTCAACAGCCGCATTTTCCCACTTTACGAGATAATGGACGGCGAGCGCTTCCGCCTCTCTTACGACCCGGAAGAACCCATGCCCGCCGCCGACTATATCAAGATGCAGAACCGCTTCAGCCATCTCAACCCCGAAGAAATTGTTGCCGTTCAACAACGCACTGACCGCGACTGGGAACGCCTCATGCACACTATTCGCTCTTGGCCGGCATGAGGAACAAGTAGATGGCGGAAATCAATATAAGCCTCCTAACCAGCAAAGAATAATGCCATATTAGGCCGCCAACGCATTGAGCATATTTTTCACGCCAAAAAATTAACCATTTACAAAACGTGTGAGTTTGTGATATAAAACACAAAGCAATTAATATTATTCTATAAACGCGAACACACGCGAAAATCAAAACGAAAGAGGGGGAATATCATGGCATTTCGTGTTGACAAAAGAGACATGCAGTTTATCCTCAAGGAAGTTCTCGATATCAACAAGCTGCTTGCGTTCGACGCATTCAAGGATTTCACGATCGCCGACTTCGACATGGCGCTCGAACAGGGAATCAAATTCGCAGTCGAAAAGGTCGCTCCGCTGAACACTACGGGGGACAAGCTTGGCGCGAAGTACGACAAGACGACGCAAAAGGTAAGCGTTCCGCCTGATCAGATTCCGGTTTACAAGGAATTCTGCGACAACGGCTGGATGTCACCGTCGGGCAGCCCCGAATACGGCGGACAGGGACTTCCCACATCAGTCAGCCTTGCGATAGGCGAAGCTTTCGTCGGCGCCTGCGTCACATTCATGATGACTCCCGGCCTGACGCGCTCAGCCGCTCACGTGATCGAGAATTTCGGAACGGAAGAACAGAAAGCGACTTATATAGATAAAATGATTTCCGGACAATGGGCTGGCACGATGTGCCTGACCGAGCCGTCGGCGGGAAGCGCTGTCGGCGACCTCAAAACCAGCGCTAAACCAGACGGCGACGACTATCTTATCACAGGAACTAAATCCTTTATCACCTCAGGAGAACACGATTTTACTGATAACATTGTCCATCTCGTGCTTGCTCACGTCGAAGGCGAAGCGCCCGGCATGAAAGGCATCAGCCTCTTCATAGTTCCTAAATTCCTGCCGAACCCGGACGGCTCGCTCGGCGCTTTCAACGATGTCGTCTGCGGAGGCATCGAGGAAAAAATGGGGATCCACGGTTCTCCGACATGCACACTTAATTTCGGCGAAAACGGAAAATGCAAAGGCTTCCTCATAGGCGAGAAAAACAAGGGGATAGTCGCCATGTTCCAGATGATGAACGAAGCGCGCATCGGCGTCGGCCTGCAGGGACAGTCGCAGGCGGCCGGCTGCTATTTCGAAGCTCTCGACTACGCCAAGGAACGCGTTCAGGGCGTGGACATATTGAACATGAAAGACGTAAACGCGCCGCGCGTTGCGATTATTCAACACCCGGATGTCCGGCGCATGCTGCTAACAATGAAAGCATATGTCGAAGCCGGACGCGCGCTGCTTTACAAGGCCGCGTTCCTCGGCGACATCGCCTTGAACTCCCCTAACAAAGTTGAGGCCGAAAAAGCGAAGGACTTCGTCGAACTCCTCACGCCGATGTGCAAGGCATATTGCACGGACACCGCGTTTCTCGCGACATCGCTCGGCATTCAGGTGCTCGGCGGCTACGGTTACTGCGCCGAATACCCGGTCGAACAATACTGCCGCGACGTAAAAATCGCCGCTATATACGAAGGCACGAACGGAATTCAGGCGCTTGACTTGCTCGGCCGGAAAGTCGGCGCGAAAGGCGGAATGGTGCTACTCGGATTCCTCATGGATCTCAACCAGTTCCTCGCTGCGAATAAAGACAATCCGGCGATCGGCAAATACGTCGAGATTCTCGCTCAGGGCCGCGACAAGCTCGCCGCCATCACATCGAAGCTGCCAAAAATGGGCAAAACAGATCCGTACTATCCGATACTTCACGCGACTCCTTTCCTCGAACTTTTCTCGGAAGTCGTTTGCAGTTACTACCTGCTCGAACACGCGAAAATAGCCGCTGAAAAGTTCGCCGCCATCTGCGCCGAACGAGGCGCCGAAGATGACGCAAAAAAGAAAGCTCTCATCGCCGACAGTTCAGAAGCCGCCTTCTACCACAACAAAATCCAGACGGCCGCCTTCTATGTCACTAACATCATGCCCGGCGTTTTCGCAAAGGAATTCGCCTTCAACACCGGCGACCGCAGCCCGCTCGATTACGAATTCTGATTCAGAATCTGTTTTCGTCGTGGCGCAGAGCATGCTGTGTCCAACAACATAACGTCAAAAAGGAGCTTTCTTAGGAAGGCTCCTTTTTTTTTATATTCCGGACTACAGAGATATTGGGCCAAATGAAAAAAGCGCCTTTTCAGGCGCTTCATTATTCAGTATCATATTTTCATTTCTATTTCATTGCTGTCTTCAGCCTCATAAGAGCACGTTGCAGCGCCATCTGAGCGCGAAGAATGTCAATGCCATCGTGCTGGTTAAGCCGCTGCTCCGCGCGCTCCTTTGCGGCTTTCGCTCGATTCATATCAATATCTTCCTTGGCTTCACAAGTCTCAACGAGAAGCGAAGCTTTATTATGGAGAATCTCGAAGAATCCGCTGCTGACAACAAACCACTTGCTCTGCCCGTCTGTGGTCTTTACAAAGAGCGGGCCGAAGTCGAGAGCGGCGAGCATCGGAGCATGGTCGATCAAAACTCCGAACTGGCCGTCAGCGCCGTTAGCGATGAGAGAAGTGATCTCGCCTTTGAAAACGGATTTCATCGGCGTCATTATCTCAAGTGTGAAATTCTTATCTGCCATTTTTTTGTTTTCGCCTCCGACGGCCGCGGCTTAACGCGCCGGGCAGTTCTGTCGGGTTACATAGACTGCAGTTTCGCGCCTTTTTCCACAGCTTCTTCGATCGTTCCAACCATGTAGAACGCCTGCTCGGGAAGGTCGTCGTGTTTTCCGTCGAGAATTTCCGCGAATCCTTTGATGGAATCCTTGAGGGATACATAGCGGCCGGCCTGGCCGGTGAACGGTTCGGCGACGAAGAACGGCTGAGAGAGGAAGCGCTGAATCTTGCGTGCGCGTCCTACCGTGAGTTTGTCTTCTTCTGACAATTCTTCCATCCCGAGGATGGCGATGATGTCCTGCAGATCCTTATAGCGCTGCAAGATGTTCTGGCAGCGGCGGGCCACGGCGTAATGCTCATCGCCGACGATGCGCGGATCGAGAATGCGCGAAGTCGAATCGAGCGGATCGACCGCGGGATAAATTCCGAGTTCTGAAATCTGGCGCGATAGAACTGTCGTCGCGTCCAAGTGAGCGAATGTAGTCGCCGGGGCCGGGTCGGTCAAGTCGTCGGCCGGAACGTAAATGGCCTGAACGGAAGTGATCGATCCTTTCTTGGTGGATGTGATGCGTTCCTGAAGAGCGCCCATTTCAGTCGCGAGAGTCGGCTGATAACCTACCGCCGACGGCATGCGGCCGAGGAGAGCGGAAACTTCGGAGCCGGCCTGTGTGAACCGGAATATGTTGTCGATGAACAGGAGAACGTCCTGCCCTTCTTCGTCGCGGAAATACTCGGCCATTGTGAGGCCGGAGAGACCGACGCGGAGGCGAGCTCCCGGCGGTTCGTTCATCTGTCCGAACATAAGGCATGTTTTATCGATAACGCCTGACTCGCTCATTTCGAGATAAAGGTCGTTTCCCTCGCGGGTGCGTTCGCCGACGCCGGCGAATACTGAGAAGCCGCCGTGCTCGGTGGCGATATTGCGGATGAGTTCCATGATGACGACGGTTTTGCCTACGCCAGCGCCACCGAACAGTCCGACCTTGCCGCCTTTAGCGTAAGGTTCGAGCAGATCGATGACCTTGATGCCGGTTTCAAAAACTTCGGATACGGATGTCTGATCCGCAAACTCTGGCGCCAGGCGGTGGATCGGATAGCGTTTCGTCGCGCCGCATTCGCCCTTGTTGTCGATCGTTTCGCCGAGCATGTTGAAGAGTCTGCCGAGCGTTTCGCGGCCGACTGGAACCGTGATCGGCTGTCCGGTGTTCACAACAACATCGCCCCGCTTGAGCCCGTCCGTGGACTGCATGCTGATCGCCCGGACGATGTTGTTGCCCAGGTGCAGCGCGACCTCGACTGTGATCATTCCGCCGGTCGCGACGTTCTTCACGTGCAGCGCCGTAAGAATTTCAGGCAACTGTCCGGACGGAAATTCCACGTCCAGAGTCGGCCCGATTACCTGTACTATTTTTCCGTCTGGTAGAGACATTCGGTCACCTCGTTCAACAGGCTTGATCGCCCGTTCCGTTTACTTCTCGAGCGCCTCGGCGCCGCCCACGATTTCTCCAAGTTCCTTCGTGATCGCAGCCTGCCGGACTTTGTTGTATTGCAAGGTCAATGCTTTGACCATTTCTTCCGCATTGTCTGTCGCTGTCGTCATCGCCACCATTCTCTGGCCCTGTTCGCTGGCGAAGCTGTCAGCCAGCGATGCGACGATCCGCGTGTATAAAAACTTCGGGAACAATATGTTCAGAATCGCCTCCGGCGAAGGTTCATATATGAAGTCCGCCAGCGCATCCTTTTTCTCTGTTACGTCATCCTTCTTATCTGTCGAGCATATGGGCAGAAGATGCATCTTTATCTGCCTGCACACCGCAGGAGAGACGAACTGCGAATAAAGAAGATCTATCTCATCTACAACGCCGTTCATGAAATCGTTAGCGACTGTGTCAGCTATATTCTTTATTTCTTTGTAATCGAGCTTCTGGTCCAGGTTGCCGAATTGCTTCGCAATCGTGACATGCCGGTGTTTAAAGAAGCTAACGCCCTTGTTGCCGACAATGTAAAGCTTAATCTGATCCGCATCGTGAGCTTTGACCCACTTATTTGCCTCGCGCAGAATGTTGCTGTTGTAGCTGCCGCAGAGGCCGCGGTCTGATGTGATAACAAGAAGTCCCCTTTGACGGACGTTGCGGCGCACTTCAGCGAGCGGATGCGGAAGATTCTCAGGATCGATAGTGAAACTATTTAAGAATGTCTGAAGCCGTTCGGCGTAGGGTCTTGATGCCTGCGCGCGTTCTTCCGCGCGGCGCAACCTCGCCGCCGCCACCATTTTCATGGCGCTTGTGATCTTCTGAGTGTTCTTTACACTCCCGATCCGTTTGCGTATGTCTCTCGGATTCTCCGGAATGGCCGTACACCCCTTCTTAAATTAGTCAGAGCGGCGCGTTCGCCGTCCGCTTAGGTTCATTCTATGCTCTGAAGCTTGGCTTGAACTGCTCAATCGCCTTCGTAAGTTTCTGCTCGGTTGTGTCTGTCAATTCCTTGCTGTTTTCAATTTCCTGCGGAACATCCGGGAATTTATCGTGCACGAATTTAATCAGTTCCGCTTCGAACTTCTTGAGTGACGCGGTCGGCACATCGTCGAGCAGTCCACGGACGCCGGCAAAGATGATAATAACCTGATCTGAAAGAACCATCGGGACAAATTGGTCCTGCTTCAGGATTTCAACCATTTTCTCGCCGCGTGTGAGTTGCTGCTGCGTGGCCTTGTCGAGATCGGATCCGAACTGCGCGAAAGCAGCGAGTTCGCGATACTGAGCAAGGTCGAGGCGAAGGCGTCCGGCGATTTTCTTCATCGCCTTCGTTTGCGCCTTGCCGCCTACGCGTGATACCGAGATGCCGACATTGATCGCGGGCCTCTGGCCGGCGAGGAACAGATCGGTCACAAGGAATATCTGTCCGTCTGTAATCGAAATAACGTTCGTAGGAATATAAGCCGATACGTCGCCCGCCTGAGTCTCAATGATCGGCAGGGCAGTGAGAGAACCGGCGCCAAGTTCGTTGTTAAGTTTCACGGCGCGTTCGAGAAGTCTGCTGTGCAGATAGAAAATGTCGCCGGGGTAAGCTTCGCGTCCGGGCGGGCGGCGGAGCAGCAGCGATAGCTGCCTGTATGAAGCGGCCTGTTTGGTAAGATCATCATATACCACGAGGACGCTCTTGCCCTGCCACATGAATTCTTCGCCGATGGCGCATCCGGCATAAGGAGCGATGTACTGCAGGGGGGCCGGGTCCATGGCGGAAGCGGCGACAACGATTGTATAATCCATCGCGCCGTGTTTCTTAAGGATTTCAACTACAGATACGATGTTGGACATTTTCTGTCCAATGGCCACGTATATGCAGATGATATCCGAATTTTTCTGGTTGATAATCGTGTCGATGGCGATAGCCGACTTGCCCGTCTGGCGGTCGCCGATGATGAGTTCGCGCTGTCCGCGTCCGATCGGGATCATCGAGTCGATAGCCTTGATGCCCGTCTGGACCGGCTGGTTAACCGGCTGGCGTTCGATAACGCCTGACGCACGGACTTCGATCTCGCGGAACTTGTCCGTCGCGATCGGGCCCAAGCCGTCTATCGGCGCGCCGACCGGGTTGACAACGCGGCCAAGCATGGCGTCGCCGACAGGCACGGACGCGATGCGCCCGGTGCACTTGACGGTGTCGCCTTCCTTGATGTGCGTGTCCGGTCCGAACAGAACGGCGCCGACGTTGTCGGTTTCCAGATTGAGCACCATTCCCATGATGCCGTGTGGAAACTCGAGCAGTTCACCCGCCATCGCTCCGCTTAATCCGTAAATACGCGCGATGCCGTCGCCGACCTGTAGGATCGTCCCGACATCGGACATCTCTACCTTAGTGCGGTACTTTTCAAGTTGATCTCGTATGACTGAACTGACTTCTTCAGGTCTCAGGCCCATGAGCCGATCACCTCAATTTTTTTAAACCTTCGATGTCATAAGCGCTTCCCGGAGTTTCTCGAGGCCGCTTTTTACGCTGCCGTCGAAAACCTTGTCTCCGATCTGCACTTTTACTCCGCCGATAAGGGCCGGATCCACGACTTCTTCGATTTCGACTTTCTTTCCGGTGCTTTTCGCAAGCCCTTCAATTAGCATCGCTTTCGTTTCTGCCGTCATTTCAAAAGGCGTGTACACCTTCATGATCTGCCGGCCCTGATGCTCCATCAGCATTCCCTGCAGTTCCTCGTTGATTATCGGAATGTACTCCTCGCGATTCTTATCCACGAGCAGACTCAGAAAGTCATAAATCTCATCGCCGATCTTTCCCTTGAAAAGCTTTTCGAGAAGGCTTTTCTTTTCCGAGGGAACGATCGCCGGGTGATTCATGAACGACCTGAAATCAGGTTCCGTTTCGAGTACGCGGACCACTTGCGGAAAATCTTTTTCCGCAGATTCGAGCGAGTTAGTTTCCTTCGCCAGCTCGAATAGCGCTTTTGCGTATCGTGATCCGATTGCTCTTTTCAGCATCCGACGCTCACTCCGATTAGTTCAGCGGGTCCAGTTCGCTGAGGAATCTTTTCACAAGGCCTTCATGAGCCTTGCGGTCAATCTTTTCGTGCAGAACTTTGTCGGCTATGTCCATCGACAGTCCGACGGCGTAATCGCGCAGTTCGATTCTGGCCTTCCGCGCCTCTTCCTGTATGGCGTTCAGGGCCTTCTGTTTCTCGAACTCAGCCTGCTTGCGGGCGTCTTTTACAACCTGCTCCGCCATCTCATGGCCTTTTCTTAGCTCTTCAGCCATGTGCTGTTGCGCTTCTTCATCTATCTTTGCCATGCGGGTCTTGAATTCGGCTTCGAGTTCCTCGCTCTTGCGTTTAGCCTCGTCCGCTCTCCCGAGCATGTCAGCGACTTCCTTCTCGCGCGCAGCCATGAGCCCGAGGATAGGCTTCCACAAAAACTTGCCGAGCGCCAGAAATAGGACGATGAATCCTAATATCTGGGTAATCAGTTGCATGGGCTTTACGCCCAACAGTTCTAAAACTTCCACCTGTCACCTCCGGACCTGAGGCAGTTATCGCTTTCTCAGCGATACTTTAAGGAACTAAAAGCCGTCGCGCCCTCAGGCCAATTTTCCCATGAGAATGAACACGACGAGAAGCGCGTAAATTGTCAACGCTTCGATCATGGCGCAGCCAATGATCATGCCGACTTGGATCTTGCCTGCCGCATCGGGCTGGCGACCCATTGCTTCCATCGCCTTGCCTACCGCGTTGCCGATGCCGACTCCGGAACCAGCCGCTGCGATTCCAACTCCTAACGGAAGCGCTATTCCCAACATTGACGGATCAAATGCCATAATTGCATCCCCCTTTCTGGGTTCTTTTTTATCTTTATCGTGCCCGCGGCGATTTAACGCCCACGGACCTAACTGCTTTTTTAATTAATGCTCCCCATGCTCTTCATGCTTCGACATCAGCAATATGTAGGCCGAACTCAAGCCGGTGAACACCAGCGCCTGCATCGCGCTGAACATCAGCGCCAGCGGATAGAACAGCGCCTGTATCGGAATCCATGCGGTGAAGAACGCGCCGCCAACCAACAGCGTCGCCAGCACCGCGATCACTACGTCCTCTCCGGTGATGTTGCCGAAAAGTCGGAGTGTGAGAGATATCGGCTTCACTATCTCGCCGATTATGTGCAGAATGAAATTTAATGGTATCAGTATTATATCGACTGGCAGAATCCCGGAGACTTCGCCCCGGAAGTGCATTATGTAACCTTTTAATCCGTTCTGGCGAAGACCGTGATACTGAACGAACACGAAGACGCAGAGCGCCAGCGACAGCGGCATGTTGATGTTCAGCGCTATCGGCGATTTGTAGAATGGAATCAATCCCGAAAGGTTCAAGCAAAGAATGAAAAGGAAGATCGTGCCGACGAACGGAACGAACGGCTTGCCTTCTTCATCTCCTATGATGCCGGTGATGAAGCCGCTGATCGCGCCAACGAATATCTCAACGAGCGCCTGAAATCCGGTCGGTATTCTCTTCAGCTTGCGGCTCAGCCGCCAGAAGACAAATATCAGAACTGCGATTATGACAAACGAGAAGAAAATATTCGACGCATCGCCGAGCGTGAACTCCCAGAGCTTTGAGGGCTTCAGCTCGAAAAGGATCGTTTCCGGGCCCTTGAAGTGCGCGCCCTTATAGAAGTGGGCGAAAAGGTAATCTAATAGATTGGGAAGCTCGGGAATCGCGGAGTGATGTCCGCCGCCTTCCGCGCCGGCCGCAGCCGCATGCACGGTTCCGGTCGCAGCTTCCGCCGCCGCCATTCCACTTGCTATCATTGCTTCGGCTACGCTCATCCCTGTTTTTCCTTCATCTCTTTGTCGTATTGCTTAAACAGGCTGACCGACCCTACCATCATTACTATTAGAACAACTGTAAATCCTATTATTACAGCCATCGGATTCCCGATTTTGAAGAAGACCACAAACGCCAACCCGACCACTGTTCCGATCAGTCCGGCGATTGTCATCAGCGCCTTCAGCAAATTCTTTTTGTCCCCGCTGGTGAAAAATATCACAAATTGTTTCATAAAAAAAAGATTTGCTATTGTCAGGAACGACCCAACTACATACCCATCGGTGAATTTCTCTGGAAGATATGCTTTTGCTCCGTACAAGGCCGCACCCACGATGACTGTTATTATAAAAGCGGTCTTAATTATATTTTTCACAAACAATCTGTCAAGACTATTTTTCATTAAAATATTCGCGCTCCGAATTATTGAAATTTCTTTATCATTTCTATCACCTGATACACACCGGCGGCGAAGCCAATCAGCATCGATATCGCCAGAATTATGTTGTTTCCGTGGAACCGGTTGTCCAGATATTTTCCCGCAAAATAGCCGACCAGCAGGCCGCCCACCATCAACGCCGGTATGCCGGTGTACACCGACAGCTTCTGCGCCAACTCGGATTTTTCCCTCTTCGCCGCCTTTGCTTCTTTTGCTTCCTGTGTTTCTTTGTTACCGCCGTTCGGGTCCGCCATTTTAACCACTCATTTCCCGCTGAGTATTTTTACAAGCTCTGCCTTCTTCTCTTCGAGCATTTGCGGATTTGGCGTTTCGAGGTTCAGCCGCAGCAGCGGTTCGGTGTTGCTCGCTCGCACGTTGAACCACCAGTCGCCGAAATCCACGCTCAGTCCGTCGAGGTGATACATATTGCCCTTCGAGCCGTATGTCTCTTCCAGAGTCTTCAATATCGCGTCTTTATTCTCAACTTCAAAATTGATTTCTCCCGAATGTGAATAGCGCATCACCGGAGCCGCCAGCTCACTCATTTTCTTCCCGGTTTCCGCGAGAAGATTCAATATGCTTATCAGCGCTATCGCCGAACTCTCCGTGAAATTGTGTTCCTTAAAGTAGAAATGGCCTGAGAGTTCCGCCGCGAAAATCGCGTCGTTCTCGCGCATCTGCTGTTTGATGAACGCGTGGCCAACACGACACTGGACCGGCCGGCCGCCGTATTCCTCTATGTCTTCCGCCGCCGCCTTTGTCGAGCGCAGATCGTATAGCACAGCCGCGCCTTTGTGCGTCTTCAGCAAATCGCGCGCTATGATCGCGCCGGCGATATCCGCCCGGATCGTCTCCCCGCGCTCGTCTATGAACATGCACCTGTCCGCATCGCCATCTATCGAAGCGCCCAAATCGGCGCCCGTTTCCAAAACTTTCTTCTTCAGGTCAACCAAATTCGCCTCTATCAGCGGATTCGCCTCGTGATTCGGGAAAGTTCCGTCCGGCTCCATATACAGCGGCACGAAATCGAGCGCGAGATTCCCGAAAATATGCGGATATGTCAATCCGCCGGACCCGTTCGCGCAGTCAATAACAACTTTCAGGCGTTTGCCAACTCCCTCGAATTTAATGAACGAGCGCGTGAATTTAATAAAATCAGTCAGCGCGTCTCTTTTTATTATCTTTCCCTTTTTCGCAGGTTCGGCAAACTTGCCTTCGATGTAGAGCCGTTCGATGTCTTTAATGCCGGTGTCGCCGCTTATTGGAATAGCGTTTTCGCGGCAGAGTTTAAATCCGTTGTATTCCTTCGGGTTATGAGAGGCGGTGATGTTGATCGCTGCGTGAGAATCGCGCGCCGCGAAATAAAGCATCGGCGTGTCGCAACGTCCTATCTCGATCACGTCCGCGCCCTGATCAGTTATCCCCGAAGCCAGAGCCGCGAAAATCGAGTCCGACGTCGAACGCACGTCGCGGCCCACAACCACGCTCGGGCAACCGAGAAAGGTCACGAATGCACGGCCTATGCCGTATGCCATTTTTTCATCTAATTGATCCGGAACTATTCCGCGAATGTCATATGCTTTGAATATGCTCATGTTTACCCGCCTTTTGGCTTTTTAGTCTCTATATATTATCTTTTTAAAGATCGGAGGTCAATCAATCGGAGTTTGGTTCAACGGCGGCATACTTCTTATAACCTTCTTTATACAAATCGCCGCCGTAAATATCGTTCGCCACAACCGCCGGAAAATCCTCGACCACAAAGCGCCTGACCGCTTCCGCGCCGAGGTCGTCGAACGCAATTACCGTCGCTTCCTTGATCGAGCGGGCAATCAGCGCGCCGGCTCCGCCGATCGCCGCGAAATACACAGCGCGCCGCTCAATCATCGCGCGAACCACTTCTTCCGAACGCGCGCCCTTCCCTATCATCCCCTTCAGTCCCGCCTCCAACATGCGCGGCGCATACGCATCCATCCGGTAACTCGTCGTCGGCCCGGCGGAACCGATAACTTCTCCGGGGCGCGCCGGCGTCGGCCCCACATAATAAATTATCTGTCCGCCCAAATCGAACGGAAGCCTCTCGCCGCGATCCAAAAGCTCGACCAGCCGCTTATGCGCCGCGTCCCGCGCCGTATATATCACACCGCTTATCCGGACCCTGTCGCCGATCCGCAACCCGGCCGCCGCTTCATCCGTCAGCGGCGTTTTAATGTTAATGGTCTTGTACTCCATAGAAATGTTGTAAAAAACTCTTTCCCCTTTTTATCTTTCTACTCTTTTTTCTTTCGTTTTTGTTTTGCTGTATTCTGAATCCTGTATTCTGACTACTATTGATTTTGCCACAGGTAAAATCACATCTCCGCCTTTGCGCTCCGGTGCGCGTGGCATTCGATGTTGACCGCGACCGGCAAACTCGCAATATGGCACGGATAACTGAGAATATGGACGCCGAGCGCCGTCACCCGGCCTCCGAAACCCTGCGGTCCGATGCCGAGCCCGTTGATGCGCTCCAGCAACTCTTTTTCCATCGCCGCCAGACGCGCGTCCCCGTTCACTGTCCCGAGCTCGCGGAACAGCGCCTTCTTCGCGAGAATCGCCGCCTTCTCAAACGTGCCGCCTACGCCGACGCCGATGACAACCGGCGGACACGGATTCGCCCACGCCCGCTTCATCGCGTCAACAACGACATCCTTTACGCCTTCCTCGCCCTCGGACGGAGTCAGCATTCTCAGACGCGACATGTTCTCGCAGCCGCCGCCCTTCGCCATGAAACACAAAGTCAGCCGGTCGCCCGGAACTTCCTCAAAATGTATTACAGCCGGAGTGTTGTCCTTCGTGTTTATCCGGTCGATCGGGCTCGTCACGATAGACGCACGCAGGTATCCTTCCGAATAACCGAGCCGCACGCCTTCATTGATCGCGTCAGTAATCAAGCCGTCCTCGACGCAAACTTCGGCGCCCTTCTCCACAAAAAAAACAGCAATTCCGGTGTCCTGACAGATCGGCCGTTTTTCACTTCGGGCGATCCCGATATTCTCAATAATGCAGTCCAAAGCCTCGCATCCCGCAGGAGACTCCTCCCTCTTTCGGGCTCCGATAAGCGACTCTTCCACATCCGCCGGCAGATCATACGCCGCGCGCATGCAAAGGTCCTTAACCGTTTCCGTAATCGCTTTAGCCGAAATCACGCGCATCTTTTACCGTCTCTTCCTGTGTCGCCATCCCTACATGTTTTCGATAATCGCGCTTGCGTATTCTGAGCATTTCAGCAGTTTCGCGCCGGGCATCAGGCGGTGCAAGTCGTAAGTGACAGTTTTCGCTTCGATAGTTTTTTCGATGGCTTTCACAATCATCGCGCCGGCTTCGTCCCAGCCGAGATGTTCGAGCATCATCACGCCCGAGAGAATCAGCGAACCGGGGTTGACCTTGTCCTGCCCGGCATACTTCGGAGCCGTGCCATGCGTCGCCTCGAAAACAGCCGCCGCGTCGCCGATGTTCGCGCCGGGCGCCATGCCGAGTCCGCCAACCTGCGCGGCGCAGGCGTCCGAAAGATAATCGCCGTTCAGGTTCGGAGTCGCGAGAACCTCATATTCATCCGGCCGCAGCAAAACCTGCTGAAACATCGAGTCCGCTATGCGGTCCCTGATGATAACCTTGCCCTTCGCTGCGCCCGGATTGTCCCAAGTGTCCTTTTCCGCTATGACCTCGTTCGGAAACTCGTCGGCGGCCAATTCGTACGCCCAGTCGCGGAACGCGCCTTCCGTGAACTTCATGATGTTGCCCTTGTGGACAATCGTCACCGAACCGCGGCCCTTGTCGAGCGCGAACCGGATCGCGCGGCGAACGAGCCTGCGTGTGCATTCGCGGCTGATCGGCTTGATTCCGATCCCGGAGCCGGGGTTGATGTTCTTCCCTAAATCCTTAACGAAAGCTATGATTTTGTTCGCTTCCTCCGACCCGGCAGGCCACTCGATTCCGGCGTAAACGTCTTCAGTGTTCTCGCGGAAAATAACAACGTTCAGTCTCTGCGGCTCGCGGACCGGGGCCGGGACTCCGTTGAAATACCGAACCGGCCGCACGCACGCATAGAGGTCGAGTAGTTGGCGAAGCGCAACATTAAGGCTCCGTATCCCGCCGCCCACCGGAGTCGTCAGCGGCCCCTTGATCGCCACCGCGTACTCGGATATCGCGCTCACAGTGGCGTCCGGCAGCCATTCGCCGGTCTCTTTATGCGCTTTCTCGCCGGCGAGGATTTCCATCCACATCAGCTTCCTTTTGCCGCCGTAACTCTTCTCCACCGCCGCATCGAAAACCCGCTGCGACGCCGCCCAAATGTCGGGTCCCGTGCCGTCGCCCTCGATGAACGGAATGATCGGCTTGTCCGGAACCTGGATGTCGCCGTTCTTAAAAGTTATTTTCTCGCCGCCGGCCGGCGGTTTGTTTTCTATGCTCACAATCAATTCCTCCGTTTGTCCCTATTAATAGGGATTGATATCGAAAATTCAGAATAAACTCATTCGGGAAGAACGTCAAGCGCGGATGAAAAGCGAATAATGAACATCGAACATGGATTTTCGAATTAAGATGTCTGCTTAAGCCCCAACTGCCTACCCCGGACTCTGCTTTTATCTTTTCCCATCTACCCTCTGCCATCTACTATCTATTTATTTGCCGCTTCCGGCGGCCATCTCACGGCTTCCCCCCACATAGGAACTACGTATGGCTTTTTAATTGTTCGAAGAACTTTATATACATAATCATAAGTCCGCCGGCCGGAAACCGGATGGCCTATCTCGTGCTCGTGGCTTGCCACCACAAGCTTCGCCGGAAATTTTTTCAAAAACGAAACGAGGTTCGGGCTCCAGATATTTGGAATAAGAACATCAATATCCACGGGTTTCTTAATTTTTTTGTACCATTCACGTCCTGCATTATAGAACTCGTTCTCGTCGCCGAGGTGCATGACCTTATAGCCATCGGAAGTGGTTATCAGATAAATGTTGTCTACTTCTTCTTTCTGATAAGCAGGGAAAACTCGGACAGTCGCGCCTTTGATCTTTAACTCGCCGTCACGCAAGACCGTCAGCTTGTCATTGTATAGAAAATCCGGCCAGAAAATTCTCGGAACGACCACCTTTTTGCCCGCCTTGACAAACATCTCAAGCGTTTCCCGATCAGTGTGGTCGCCGTGAGAGTGTGTGACAAGCAGAATGTCGACGCTTTCAACAAGCTTCTTCATCAGCGCCGGGTCCATCCTCACCGCATCGTAACCTGCATATAAATCTATCGCGATGACTGCGTCACGCGTCTGAATAATTCCGGAGTGATTGTACAACTTCCAGACAAGCAGCCCCTTCTCGACTTTCGACTTTGAATAGCTTTCCCATAAAACATTCATCCTGTTTCTGAAGAAATCCGCAACGCAGGGCAGCTTCAACGCGTCCGGATAGGACAACGGTTCGTCGATCTTTTTGAGTTCTGCTTCGCGTTCCGCGCTGTCCAACTGAACAGCGGCCGAAGACGCCAGCCACTTTTCGAGGCCCTGAAACCGGCTTTCATACTTGGCGCATTCGGCGGCGATTTCAGCAGGCGACTCGGTTTGAGCCCTAACGTTCAGACCAAAAATAAATAAAGCGAATATTACAACCGAGGATAACAAAACTATTCTTTTCAAAAGTATTCTTCCTCCCAATATGCCGCTTTATCATAAAATCCATTACATTAATTATTCTAATTTAAAGATCACGCTCTGTTCAAGCAAAATGCCGCTATCTTTCCGCCCGGCGCTGAAAAAGTTTCAAAATATTTGTAACTCACGGCCAAAAGTATATAATCATTCTGAAATTTCGGCTTATCGCCGTTGGTTTTGAATGGAAGGAAACGATGGACCAGGACAAAGAGCGGACATTAGTCATAGTAAAACCGGACGGAGTGCAGCGCGGGCTTGTTGGCGAGATAATCTCGCGATTCGAGCGGCGCGGTTTCAAAATAGTCGGGTTGAAACTGATGAGAATCACTCCCGAACTTGCCGCGAAACATTACGAAGCGCATCAGGGGAAACCGTTTTACGAGCCGCTGGTGGCGTTCATGACAAACGGCCCGGCAGTAATGATCGCGCTTCAGGGACGGGATGTTGTCCGGCTTGTGCGCAACATGATGGGCGCGCTCAACCCGGAAGACGCGGCGCCCGGTTCTATACGAGGCGACCTCGCGATCAGCAAGCGATACAACGTGATCCACGGGTCGGACAGCCCGGAATCCGGCGCCCGCGAAGTCGGCCTATTCTTCAGCGCTGACGAAATTCTGGATTACTCTCGCGACATGGAGAACTGGCTTAAGCATGAATAAGCGCATAACCGCCGCTCTCGCGGCTTTCTTTGTTTTTCTCATGGCCGCCTCGGCTTCCGCTCAGGACCCGACGGCCGCAATTAACGAATCCCTTAAAGCCCATTTCCTGAACGGAGCAAGCGTTAGCATCATCATTCAGGACCTCGATTCCGGCTCACTTTTTTACAGTCTCAATCCGGACAAAATATTTATTCCCGCGTCGAACCTTAAACTTGTAACCGCAGCGGCAGCTATTCTTGGACTTGGCGAGGATTTCCGATTCAATACAGATTTTTATCTAAAGGATTTCGCGTCTGCCACCGGAGCGGCAAACGGCCTGTTTGTTAAAGGCTACGGCGATCCGACGCTGACTAAAGATTTCTACGCGACAGCAAAAGCGGGTGTCGACACACTCGCAGCGCAGCTCGTTCGCGCCGGACTCAGGCAAATCAACGGCGAAATAATTCTTTCCGGAACGTATTTCCCCGACAACCTGCGACCGGAGTCGTGGGAAGCTGAAGACATCAACTGGTGCTACGCGACGCGGCCGAGCGCGCTCGCGATATCGAAAAACTGCTTGATAGTCAAAGTAAGCGGCGCAGGCGGCAAAGTGGCCGTTTCGCTCGACCCGCCGATTGACCCGGCAATGCTCGATATTAAAGTCAGCCTTTCGAGCAAAGCAAGATCCGGAATCTCAATAAGCCAGAGCCAGAGCGGCCGCATAGCAATCAAAGGCACAATTCGAAAAGGGCAGTCATTGGAATACGAATACCCGGTTTTATATCCGGACAAATTTTTCGGCACGGCGCTTTCCGGCGCGTTGAAGCGGGCGGGGATAGTTGTGAAAGCGACGATGCGGGACGGCGGTTCGCCGCCGGTCGGGTACCAGCTTTTTTACCGCGCGCAGTCGCCGGACCTGCTGACCGTGCTTGCGGAAATGGAAAAAAACAGCGACAACTTCGTGGCGGAACAGATGTTCCGGACGCTCGGCGCGAAACGTGGCAGCGGTGGCGGAACGCACGCTTCCGGCGCGATCGCGGTCGAGACGATAATGTCGAAATATAAGCTCGCGGACAATAATACATTAAAAGTTGTCGACGGTTCCGGATTGTCCCGGCAGAACCGTTTGACGGCGCGGGTGTTGCTTGCGACGCTGTCCGCGTTCTATAATTCATATCTGAAGCAGTCCTATTTACAGCTACTCGCGGAACCGGGCGCGAAAGGGACGCTTGAGAAACGACTTCGCGGCACGCCAGCCCAAGGGCGGCTGTGGGCAAAGACCGGCGCATTGAGCGGCGCCTGCGCGCTGAGCGGCTATTTCCAACGCGGCGACGGGCACATGGCGGCGTTCGTGATGATTTTTAACGATTACAAAGTGCATTCTAACGAGATTCGCGCGCTGCAGGACAAAATCGCGCTGCAAATGCTCGAATATTAGGAGACATCTCGGATGGACAAGCGTCCAATCGGCGTATTCGATTCAGGAGTCGGCGGGCTCACGCTGCTTCGCGAACTCGACAACCTCATGCCTTATGAAAGTTTCATCTATGTCGGCGATACCGGCCGCATGCCTTACGGCACGAAAACCCGGGATGAAATCATCAGCCAATCGCAGGAAATCATAGATTTTCTCGAAAAACAAAACTGCAAGCTCATAGTTATCGCCTGCAACACAGTCAGCGGCCTTCTCGGCGACTACCACCTAACTCCGAATAAAACACCGGTCATCGGCATGATCAACTACGGATGCGTCTCCGCAGCTCTCTACGTCACATACAACTTCCGAATAGGAATCTGGGCCACGCAGCTTACTCTCGATAGCGGCGTCTACCAGAAGTTCATAGACAGCTTCGACCCGACGGTCGAGATCATCACCCAGCCCTGCACCTCTCTGATTCCTATGATAGAAAACGGCGCCGTCGGCTCTCCCAGGACCAGAGCTTACGCAGAGGATTATCTGCTCCCAATGCTGCGCGACGACATCGACACGCTCATTCTCGGTTGCACGCACCTGCCTTTCATCAAAACAGTCATTCAGGACATCGTTTCGCCGGCGATTACGCTTATCGATCCCGCCCGCCGAACCGCCGTCCTCTGCATGAAAAAACTGCACGACACCGGAATGCTCGTCAGCAATCACAGCGAATCGGGCACAAAACAATTCTTTGTGACCGGCGACCCGGCGGCATTCCGGGATACTACGCAATTACTCGTCGGACCGATGGTGGATTTCGTTGAAAAAATCAACCTCAGCTCAAAAATCTGAAAGGGGCGCATCCAGATGCACGTTCTAAAGATCGCTCTGCCGAAAGGCAGCCTACAGGACGCGACGTTCGAGTTGTTCGCGCAAGCAGGCTACCGCGTTTCCGTAAGCCCGCGCTCCTACGTATTGAAATTCGATGAAGACGCTAAAATGAAGGGGCTTCTGTTCCGCGCGCAGGAAATCTCGCGCTATGTCGAACAGGGCATCGTCGACGCCGGCGTCACCGGCCGCGACTGGGTCGCCGAAAACGGCTCGAAAGTTAAAGAAGTCTCCAATCTCCTTTATGCTAAAAGCGGCTCGGGAATTGTGAAATGGGTGCTCGCCGCTCCCGAATCTTCAAAAATCAGAACTATAAAAGACCTCGAAGGCAAACGAGTCGCCACCGAACTGGTGCAGGCGACAAAAAAATTCTTCCGCAAAAACGGAGTGAACGCCGATATCGAATTTTCATGGGGAGCGACAGAGATAAAAGCGCCGGCGCTTGTCGACGCCATAGTGGACGTTACAGAAACGGGCAGTTCGCTCGAAGCTAACAACCTTCGCGTGATCGCAACGCTTCTCGAATCGAATACCGTGCTGATCGCGAATCGCGAGGCGTGGAAAAACCCGTGGAAACGGCAGAAAATAGAAGACTTGAACATTTTGCTTCAGGGCGCGCTGTCGGCGCGGAACAAAGTCGGCCTCAAGATGAACGCGCCGAAAAAATCGCTCGCCGACATCACCGCCGCCTTGCCCGCGATGAAGAGCCCGACCATCTCGCCGCTCTCCGACGACAAATGGATCGCTCTCGAAATCATCGTCGATAAAAGAGCCGTGCGGGACATGATTCCAAAGCTGAAAAAAGCGGGCGCGAGCGACATCATTGAATATCCGCTCACAAAAGTGATAAAATAAGACAGGCCGACCGGGCCTCGCAGGAGGCGTCAAATGATATATGACCAGTTGAACCACATAGCGTTGGCAGTTATGTACATCGGCCTTTTCGGATGGCTGGCCGCGACAGGCATGTTCATCGTAAGAGGCTTCAGAAACGACGGCCGGCCGCGTTTCAAAAAGGCGCTATTCTGGTTCGTCATGATTTTCTTAATGCTCGGCGTCTGGATCGCGGGATTAGTCTACCTCGGGTATAAAGCCTGATCAGGCCGGATATCACACTGCAAAAACCAACCATGAAAAAAAACAAGAAAAAATTACTCGTTATCCTGTGCGCGGCAACACTCTTTTCTTTGATCGGTTACGGACACGCGAAAGCGCAGCCGGAAAATCAGATAATCAACTCGATTCCTACTTTGAAAGACACCGGAGGCAGCTCATTCAGCGTTTCCGAACTAAACGACCATTTCACGCTTTTTGTTTTCTTTTCAATCTACAGCGACAATTCCGCCGCAACCCTGAAATATCTAAGCGCAATGCGAAAGCAACCTCAGTTCGCCAATAAGCTCCGCATAATCGGCGTCAATGTGGACCCTTCGACGAACTCGCTCGACAACTTCCTTCGAAAAAATAAGGTCCAGTTCCGCATTCTTCTTGATGTCTCTCTTGAGTTTTCGAACCGCTTCTCAGTGAGAAACCCGCCCAGCCTTTTCCTGATAGACCCGTCCCGCGCGGTAATTTTCGCAAACTCGGGGGTCGAGCCTTATTCGTTACAGGACATAGAAACGAGATTATCCGGCTTAGTCAGCGCCGGCAACGGAAAAAGCCGCGCAGCGGCGGACAAACCGGACAGTATGGACAAGATGTTTTTAGATAAAAAGCTTATCAGCGCGAATACGCGATTCTTAAAATTCTGCCGCGGCAATGATGCTTTGCTTCTCTATGTTTCGGATGATGGCTCGCTTTTTCAGTTGAATTCGCGGGATATGGCCCGAAGACTTCTTGCGACTGATGTTGCTTCCGCTGATTGGGCGCCGGACTGCAAGTCGGTGGTTTTCGCTCAAAAAGAAAAATCAGGCGTCTGGATCAAGCCTCTCGACGGCGCTGCCGTGGAAATTGCAGACGAGGGAAGGTCTCCCCAATGGTCGCCGCGCGACAATTTCATCGTGTTCATGGTCCGCGAAGAAGTCTGGACGCACCAGATCGCTACAAAAAAAAGATGGCAGATTTCCGCCGACATAAAAAGCATTCAATGGTCGCCTGATGGAAGCCTGCTTCAGTTGACGGACGTCAAAGGGCGTTCGTGGCTCGTGTCGCCTTTCGCGCACGCATCACTGATCGAAAAACTTTTTAAATAACGCGCCCGGCAGGCGCGGCAAAAAGCGTTGATTATGAAACCTTTCAAGGATGTGAATATATGATATCAGCCATTATACCCGGCGCGGGAACCGGTCAAAGAATGAACTCCCAAACGCCCAAAATATTTATTGAGCTCGCCGGCAAACCTCTTTTTTACCACTCAATTCAGTCGCTCGTGAAATCAGGAGAGGTCGACCACATACTTTTAGCGGTTCCGGAAGGATTCAAGAAACGCGCCTTGGAATATAACCAAGAGTGGAAGATAAATAACCTTGAGATAGTCGAGGGCGCGACGACGCGCCAGGAAACAGTGTTCCACGCACTTCAGACTCTTCCGAAGACCACTGAAATGGTATTGATACACGATGGGGCGAGACCTCTCGCGTCGCCCGAACTTGTCCGCGCGGTCATAAACGGCGCACGCGAACACGGCGCCTGCATTCCCTCATTGCCCTGCGAGGAAACAGTGAAGCGCGTTCGCAGCGGACATGTTGTCGAAACTCTGAGCCGCGACGAAATTCACATCGTCCAGACTCCTCAGGCTTTTTACTTTGACCTGATTATGGAAGCCCACAATCACGCTTGCGAGCGAAAGTGGCGCGTGACCGACGACGCCACTCTTGTCGAGCGCGCGGGCCGCCCTGTCGCAACTATTCCCGGCGAACAATCCAACATTAAAATCACTCATCCATTAGACCTGAAAATTGCGGAAATAATTATCGTTGGCAGCTCCATATAATATTAATAAGCATTATATATATTAATTTTTATTGATTCTCTAATCATGTTGCATTAAAATACACAACAGTGTTGCCGTGTTCAAGTTTGGCATTAATACTTGAGCATAAGTGGGCAAACCGCCATGGGGTCCATTTCTGTGGATACACTTCGTTGGGTGGAAAGCGGAGAGATTGAACTGCTCGATCAGACTCTGCTTCCGCATAAAATCAAATATGTGAAATTGAATACGGTTGAAGCCGTCGCCCGGGCGATCGAGGGAATGAAAGTCAGAGGCGCGCCTGCGATTGGCGTGACAGCAGCAATGGGCGTAGCGCTCGGCGCTCTGAAATACAAAGGCGATGATTTTCTTAAGTTCTCCGGACTGATGGATAAAGTGATCGCGCGGCTTGCGGCTACGAGACCCACAGCAGTCAACCTCTTCTGGGCTCTCGACAGGATGCGCAGCGTAATCGAAAATAGCTCCGGAAAACCGATAGATAAGATCAAAGAGAGGCTGATACGGGAAGCAAAAAATATTAAGGCCGAGGATCTCGCCGGCTGCAGAAAGATAGGCGACAACGGAGCGGCGTTATTAAAAAAGGGAAGCCGGGTTCTCACGCACTGCAATGCCGGCGGACTCGCCACTGCTGGCTACGGCACCGCGCTCGGCGTTATTCGTTCCGGTTATAAACAAGGTAAAATCGAACATGTGTACGCCGATGAGACAAGGCCATGGTTGCAGGGAGCGCGGCTCACTGCGTTCGAGCTGGTGCAGGAAAAAATTCCGGCCACTCTGATCTGCGACAACATGGCGGCTTCGCTGATGGCGGCAGGCAGGATTGACGCTGTTATCGTCGGCGCGGACCGAATAGCGTCTAACGGCGACACCGCTAACAAGATAGGCACGTACAGCGTCGCGACGTTGGCTCACGCGCACCGAATACCGTTCTACGTCGCCGCCCCGGTTTCGACAATCGACTACAAACTCGCTTCCGGGCGCGAAATAGTGATCGAGCAGCGCGGAGAACACGAAGTGCGCCGGGTCGGAGCGGAAGTGATATGTCCGCCCGGAGTAGGCGTTATCAACCCGGCGTTCGATGTGACGCCCGCCCGGCTCATTACTGCGATAATAACGGAAAAATGCGTCTGCCGGCCGCCTTACAAAAAAACGCTGGCCGCGATTAAAGACTGACTGATTATGGAAACAACAACAATGGACATGCCGCAAACCGGGAGGCTGGCAATACGCTCCGCGGGGCGCACGCTCAAAGGCAGCGCGCATCCGGTCAGCGGCGAGTTCATCTGTTGCGTCAACTATTCCGGCCCCGGACGTGTGCGCGGCTTGTACGGCATCGCGGAAGGAGTCGCCGGCGAACAAGGTCTCGCAAGCGAACTCGCAATAGAAACTCTGAAAAAAAGTTTTCGCCAGATCCGCGAATCGGACAGCGTGAACGGGAGCAATCTTTTGCCCGGCTGTCTCGAGGAAATCCACTCGGCATTCATAAACAAAAACGCCGGAGAGGATCAAGAGAAAATTGAGGCTGCGCTTGTCTGCGGCTATATTGAAGGAAATACGGTTCACATTGCGCTCGCAGGCGGAGGCGCGGCTTACATTCTCGAAAACGGAAGAATTTCCCGTATCACTCAAGACGCCAATTCACCCGATTTAGAAAACACAGACCCCACCCTGCTTCTACCCGGCCAGACTCCGGCCGGATACTCTAAAACCGACTTCAAGCCGGTTTTCCTTAGCCATACCCTTAAATCCGACAGCGTTGTTATCTTCTGTTCCGACGGCCTGCTCGCCCGCCTCAACTCACTGACCATTCAGGAAAAAATCACAAGCGCCAACTCACTCGATGATGCAGCCGACCTGATTGTGAACGAAGCGCATAAGCACGATAGCGCCGGCGACGTAGCTGTCGTCCTCGCGCGGCTGGAACCGCCTGCCGAACATAAGAAGAACGAATTCTCGAGCTCTATCAAATATCCTCTCGGCGTTTTCTTTTTGAAATATCTGACCGTCTCGCTGTTGGCCGCGGCTCTGGCCTTTTTGATTTTTTTCGGAACAAAAAACATTACCGACGGCAAAAAAAGTGCGGAACAAGCCGGCGGAATTGCAGCTCCCGATGTTTTCGACATAGGAATCGGCCAGAATAAACCCTCTGCCTCGGAAAAACCGCTCCTGCCGACAGCGCAACTCTTGCTGCAAACTGAACCCGAGAACGCTCGTGTGTTCATAAACGGAGTCCAACAACCCGGCGCGTCTCCGTTCACGCTATCCGTTACGGCCGGCGGCGGTAACGAACTGAGAGTGGAAGCGGCCGGCTACGAGCCTTTCGAGGAAAAATTGAATCTCGATAAAGACACATCCATACAGAGAATTATCTCTCTTCGCCATATAAAAGCTAAAAACGGTTCGCTGATCGTGTCCTGCCAGCCGAGTTGCGACAAAATGGAATTCGACGGCCACTCTATAGGCGGCTTCCCAAGAAACGAAATCGTTATAAGGGAAATCATGCCGGGGGACCACCGGCTAAAAGCGCATCTCAACGGCGAAACGGAAGGCCGCAATATTAGAATAGTGTCCGGAATCACGCAATCGATCGTGGTTCGATTCGCGGGCGAAAAAATCAATCAGCAAACGCAGCTGCCGGCCGGCGTAAATTTTATCAAACCCGGAGCGCCGCAGGAATCACAATCAGCGGTGGAAGTTGTGCGCACACGACCTGAATCCGACAAGCGCGAACTGGAACAGATTAAAAAACTGCCGGATTCAAACGCGCCAATACAATCCTCACCGGCCCTCGACTCCGCTTTTTTCATCATTGACACAAACGTCACGGACTGCTCGGTCATGATCCTCAAAAACAACCGCCTCATGATGACGGGCTTTTCCGGAACAAGATACGATCTGAAACCCGGCCGGTATACGATTCAGGTTTCCAAACCCGGGTACGAAGAAGTCCAGCGCGATGCGCTTCTGGACAAGGAATTTCAGGTGATTCATTTTCAACTCAAAAAACAACAGGACTAATATGGCGCGAAAAAAACTAATCGAGAAATCTTTCAGGGCTCTTGTCGGAACGCTGGGACCGAACACGCGTTTCGGCCAAGGCACGTACATATACGACACAAACGACAGCGTGAGAGACTACGCGCTGTTCGCCATATTCACAGGAATGACGGCCGATGCGGAGCGATTCTGCCTCGAATTCCTCGCCGAGAAAACAGGACCGTATCTGGACTGCATCCGCACAGCCGATCTTTCGAGGCCGGCGAGCCTGCTGAAAGAGATTCTCACTGACCTCATGAACCGGCTCGAAACCGGCGGCCACGTGGAGCCTAACACAACATATCACGCTTTCACGGTTGTTCTGGTAAAAGGCGGCGCCGCATACATCGCCCGGATTAACGGATGCCCGGTCTTTTACATGAAGGAGCGAAAATTCCGCCCGATTTACCACCAGCCGAAAGCCCGCGGCCGCGAGAGCCTGCAGATCGAAGCCGTTCCCATCGACAATGGAGACCGGATCATTCTCGCTTCCGAAGAAATGATAAAACACCCCACAAAGCTCGAACTGAGAAATGTGCTTCTCGCCGGCGAAGACCTCGCGCTCGCCTGCTCAAAAATCCAAATGCTCGCGACACGCTACGAAGAAATCGATTCGCCGCGTCTGATGATTATCCACTTCCGCCGCAACGAAGCGAAATCAACAGCCCTCTTCACTCGCAGAAACACTGCGGTCATCGCCTCCGTGGCGCTCTTCATCATGCTCCTGTTCCTCTGGGGCGACATCGTGCGTCTAGTCAATACCAGTTCCATCGGATACATCGTCACGAAAAAGAACATATTCCAGCGAGCGGCGGAATCCGTCAGCAATGAAACAAAAGACTATTCCGTCGAACAGGTTTACGCCGGCCTCGCCGTGGCATACGATCTCACGGTCGGACCGGACGATGTTCTTTTCATCGTCGACGACAAGGAACCTGGGATCATCAG
>JBAYJY010000020.1:0-38515 GCA_041664945.1 bacterium
GCGGCGGACACGAGTTGTGGCATGGAGAAGACGTCGCAGAACCGAACTTTCGGAACGAACGGCGACTACTACGTCAATTGCGAGCACTCGCCGGCGCGGTACGACAAGGTCGGGGAAGCGCTCGGCTGCTTCGGCGCTTTCGTTCAGACTCCGGACGAACTCGAACCGGCGCTCAAGATGGCGATGGAAGCGAATCGGCCGGCTGTCGTGCACGTCGTAATCGACGCGGACGCGAACGTGAATCCTCCGGGCGCCGATGTCTGGGCCGCGACGCATTCGACGAAATAGTAAGACGGCTTTAGGCGGTAGGCTAAAGCAATTCACTATAAATATGAAGGTTTGCTAAGAAGCGTCTTTGCGAAGAACAAAGAGACGAAGCAATCCCGAACGGAGAGAACGTCGTTGCGAGGCGATTTTTGCCGAAGCAATCCCGTACTCGATTCCCATTAGTATCCATGTTCGGGATTGCTTCGCTCCGCTCGCAATGACGAATATATAAGTCATACATTGTTCGATTCAATTATTTGCTTTACGTTTTTTTGCCCATTAGAGAGAGGCCGGAATGGAGCAGGAAACGCAAAAGGAGCGGTTGACGCCATATCTCGTTGGGCTTATGGCCCTTCTTTTCGTGGCGACATTCCTCGAAGGCTACGACTTTTTCATAGTAAGCTTGATACTCGATAATCTCGGAAAAGATTTTCACATAAAGAGGGAAGTTGCGCTGTATGGATTGTCGGTGATAAACATCGGCGCGGTTTTCGGTTTTTTCGCGATACGGTTCGGAGACAGAATCGGGCGCAAACCGGTTTTTATTATAAGCATCGTGAGTTTCGGGATTTTAAGCATCGCGACGTCTTTCAGTCCGAACTATTATGCGTACGTCGCGCTGCAATTCCTCACGAAGATGTTTCTGGTAACTGAATTCCACACGGCGATCATAATGATATCGGAGGAATTCCCGCCGCGCATTCGAGCCACCGCGGTCGGCGTTTTGGAAATGGCTGGCGGATTCGGCGGAGTCGCCGCGGCGATTTTCAGCAAATACGCGCTTCCGGCATGGGGCTGGCGCGCGATGTACATGGTGGGCGGCGTTCCGCTCATTCTCGCGCCGATCGTTTTTTTCTACGTCAGGGAGACAAAAAACTATTTGGCGATACGCAACACTCCGGCGGCGCGGCCGGCGCCGCTCTGGCACATCTGGACAACGCCGAGCCGGAAAAATGTCGCGCTCGTCGGCGCGGTCTGGTTTCTATGCTATCTGTGCTACGCGGGAATGATATATAGCTGGGTGTTGTTCGCGAAAACTGAGCGCGGCTGGTCGGAGTCTCAGGTTGGCGTGCAGATGGGGATCGCGACAGTGCTCGGGATGACGGGGTATATTGTAGCGGGCGCGGTGATGGACGCATTCGGCAGACGAATCGCGAGCTGTATATTCCTGCTCTGCGCGTCGGGATCGCTGGTCTGGGCGTTCACCGCAAGCGGCTCGATGATGCTGCCGTCTCTGATAGCCGCGATATTCTTCATTTTCTCGCTTATTCCGATATGCAGCACGTACAACGCCGAGATGTTCCCGACCGAGCTGCGCGCTCAGGCGGCGGCGTGGTGCAATTTCCTGCTTGGGCGGCCCGCGCAGGTTGTGGCCCCGACAATAGTCGCGCTTCTGATAGCGCCCATGGGCGGAATCGGCGCCGCGGTGAAGCTGCTCGCTATCGGGCCGGTTATCGCCGCGTTCATGATTTTCTTTCTTTTTCCCGAGACAAAAGGCATTAAAATGGATAGGATACATTGAACGCGGATACATAGGTTCTATCGGTGAATCCGGGTTGAAATGCAATTTATCGGAGGCATTACCATGGGTGATTTGAACGGCAAAGTGGCGCTGGTCACCGGATCGGCGAAGGAACGCGGGATCGGGCGCGCTATAGCGCTGCGGCTGGCGAAAAACGGCGCGGACATTGTTGTCGCCGACATGTGCAAGGACAAGGGCGAGAAGGACGCGATATGGAACGGCTTGCAGGAACGCGTGAAAGAGATCGAGGCCGCCGGCAAACGCGCGATCGCCGTAAACGTCGATATCACAGACGAGAAATCGGTCGCCGCGCTGATGGAATCGATCAAGGCGGAGTTCGGCCGGCTCGACATAGTCTGCAACAACGCGGGAATCGCCGCCGGAATTAATCTTTCGTATATGCTGTCGCCGGCGGAATGGCGCAAGGTGATGGAAGTCAACCTGACGGGCACGTTTATCGTGTCGCGCGCTGCGGCGCAGTGGATGACGAAGTCGAAGCAGAGCGGGAGCATCATTAATATTTCATCGTGGCGCGGGTTCGCGCCGGCGCCGTTCATGGCGGCATACTGCGCGTCGAAGGCGGCTGTGATCTCGCTGACGGAAGTGATGGCGCTCGAACTGGCCACGCACAACATCCGCGTCAACGCGGTGTGCCCCGGAAAAGTGGACACCGACATGGAACGCTGGGGCTGGGACCTTAAGGCCGGCGCGAAGGGCTGTTCGGTGGAACAAATTATCGAGGAAGAACAGAAGAAGATTCCACTCGGCAAGCTGGCGACGCCTGACATGGTGGCCGGGCTTGTGGCGTTTATCGCGTCGGACGACGGCGCCTATCTGACAGGGCAGGCGATCTCGTACACCGGCGGCATGACGCTCGTGAGGCTGTGAGATATTCCGTCATTGCGAGCGGAGCGAAGCAAACCCGAACATGGAGATGGGAAATTTGATCGGGGTTGCTTCGTCACTTCGTTCCTCGCAATAACGAGTTATTGGGGTTAATTCAACTTGTTCGACACAAAGTTCGCAATATTTTTCGTGATAATCTTCATAGCAAAAGCGGTCGAGGCGGTGACCGGTTTCGGCAGCACGATCATAGCGCTCACGCTCGGCGCGCAGGTGTATCAGATTGAGTATATGCTGCCGATCGTCGTGCCGCTTAATATCATTCTCAGCACGTACATACTCATCAAGCACGCGAAGGCGATCAACTGGCCGGAACTCGCGCGCTGGATTCTGCCGTTCACAATCGGCGGCCTGATCGTCGGCATGATCATTTTCAATATCGTGCAGGGGAACACGCTGAAGCTGGCGTACGGCGTCTTTGTTCTTTGCTTCGCGATAGTTGAGTTGGTTCGGTTGCTGCGCACGGTGGCTGATTGCGAGGCGAGGCCGCTGTCGGCGATAAAGTCGATGATCTGGCTGTTCGCGGGCGGCGTAATCCACGGAATCTACGCATCGGGCGGTCCGATGGTTGTCTATTATTCATGCAGAAAAATCACGGACAAGAGCATTTTCCGAAGCACGCTGTCGGTGTTGTGGCTGGTCTTAAATATAATACTTCTCGCCGACTATATCCGCACCGGCAAAATGACTGTTGAAACGATGAAAATGTTCAGCTGGCTGCTGCCGGCGCTTGCCGGCGGTTTGTTTGTAGGCGACATACTCCACAAGCGCATTCCCGAGCGGAAATTCCGCGTACTCGTCTATGTTCTTTTGATCGTCGCCGGCGCTTCGCTCGTTATTAAATCAATGCCGTCGTTTCACTGAGTATAAATTGCTTAACCGTATGGTTTTACGCTTCTCCTTATAAAAGGGAGGCAGGGGGTTGTATTGTCCCGCAACATGACAAAGCGGCGTCAAGCCGCCGCATTCCATAGCGCTTCGCGCAAAAGGATTAGAGAAGTCGCTAATGCTCGACTCCGTATTCTGTATTAATCATTTTCCAAGCTATCATTTACTTTATGCTGTCTACTGTTTCCCACCTGAGTTCTCGCTACTCGCTGTTGCCTTTGTCGCCTCCGGCGACTGAGAAAGCGGCGATGAATCGCCGCAATCCAAATTTGTCTCGACTTTTTTAGCTTTTATCTTTTCCCTATGTCTCGCTACTGCTTTTCCGCTACTCTTTTTCAGAAATGAAACCATAATAGCGGCCCATCCAGTAAGGAAGCAAAAAATCTGTCGGGGCGACAATAACGCGGCTATTGTGAGAGCAGGAATAGAGGCGGTAGGGATCTTCCCAGAAAGAGACATTGTTCGGGCATCGTTCGCCGGGGGTGCGGGCGAATTCGCCGAGATCCTCGCCGTGCCGGCTCTTGCAGAAGGGTTTGCTTTTTTCCGGCGGCGGCTGCGTGTTCTCATAGTGGTAGCGCGTCGGGAACTGGCGGAGCATCGCCACGCCGTTCGAGACCGCGTCGAGCGCGGGGCCGTCCGAACCCGGGCCGAGCCGCTTCTGCGACGCAAAGACAAAATCAAAGAACACATTGTTTTGATTGATCAGCGCGCGCGGATGCCCTTTCTTGCGGAAGACATCCTCATCGAATGATTTCTGATAAATTTCGCGGAGTTTCGGGTCGTGTTCGAACCAGATCAGGTTGTGCATGCTCAGAACGTGCATAGCGTTGTTGTCGTAATTCATCTGGCAACCGTCGGCGTCCACGTAGATTCCATTGTAAACGAGATGATTCGTGTAAGGCATTGGCGTTTCGAGAATATTATTCAGGCATCTGCGCTTGCCGCTCTTTTGCAGAAGACAGTCGTCGTACCAGCGGGCGATCGAGTGGTCTTTCGTGACTTCGGCGGCGATCTTAATGAAATCGAGGCCCATCGCGGCGTTGAGACCCGTGTAGTCGCCGAATGTCGCCGCGTGAAAACGTCCGTAAGAAGTGACCCGGCCGTCCCAGTCCACAACCTCCATCTTGTTTTTGATCAGATGTTCGGCGACCTGAGCGATCAGGTCTTTAGCGATTGCCTGCGCCTGCGGATCGTCCACAAGTTTCGCCACCGCGCCGAGCGCAAACATGTGGCCGGCATACTCGTCCTTGCTAACGTTATCCGTCCAGCACCAGCCGGCGAATTCCTTCGACACGCAGTGGGTCGTGGTCTGCCATTCCTTCTTCTTGCCGTCGTATATCCGGGCGCAGCCGTCGTCTCCGATCAGAACCTTCTGGTTGTTGCCTTCAATCAGATCGTGTATGTACGCCTTCGGTTCGGCGGGGCATTCGCTGGCTTTGAAATCCGGCGGCGAGTACGACCTTGTGAACAGGCCGGGAACGCCGGTGATGCGCATGCGAAGGACTTCGCCGTCGAGAAGAAGCTTGATCATTTCCAGCGCCTGCGGGTCGCGCGTCACTCCGTATCGGAACGCCTCGGCTGCCAGATATAACGCGCTGAAAAGGCCGTCGTTATCGTGATGCCCGAAGCGCTCGACATCGTTCCAAGTCGCAATTTCCTCCGGGATCGCAGTCTCCATGCAGTCCTTGCAGGGCGGCGTTTGGCCGGGCGCGCATTCGACAGATTTGCAGGGCATATAGACTGTCGTCATGTATTTCAGTTTCGGGCTTACATGCAACCGCTTGGAGATGTCCTCGTAATATGCGGCTTTGTTCGAAAGCGATTCCGGGGTGTCGAGCTTGTTTTGCGCGGGCGCCGGCCACTCGGGCGATCCGTAGCGCCACGGGTCGACGCATGCGTTGTTCTCGCAAAGTTTCCCGGAGTCGCGCATGCACTCGGTGTTCTTCCATTCTCCGTTTTCGCATTGCGAGAGCGTGTATGCGTCGCCGGTACACTTCCACTCGCCGGATGCGCATGCGGCCGTCAGGGGAAAGCCGGCTTCAGCCGCCGCCACGGCGGCAGACATGGACATCATCAAAATAAATGCGATGAAAGCTGATTCCAGCACTTTTTTCATTACGCCAATACCTCACCCCGGTTGTGTTTCAATCGGGAAATTATATCACTACTTTTGACTTTTCACGCCTGTTTTTTTCGATCAATGCAAAACACGCGCATTTTAGAGAATGCGCACCGCGTCATTGCGAGGAGCGCAGAGTTTATAGCCGGCCATCATGTAATCGCGGGAAACAATCCCGAACGCCAAGCGCGTCATTGCGAGAAGCGCAGCGCCGAAGCAATCCCGAACATGGAGATGGGAATTGAGTTCCGGATTGCTTCGTCAGCCACAAAACGGCTTTCTCGCAATGACGTTTTGGGGTTCCGGATCACTTCTCTTCGCCCGCAATGACGTTTATGATAGAATAACAATTCATTAACTGCGCCGTTTCGGCGGGGAGTCACAATGATGAAAAAAACGATTTCGACTGCTATAGCGGTTTTGTTCGCGCTTGCCGCCATTGGCGCCAGCGCCGCCGCTCAGGAAAA
Source organism: bacterium (assembly GCA_041664945.1). GTDB lineage: Bacteria > UBP15 > UBA6099 > UBA6099 > UBA6099 > JBAYJY01. Next base: position 6,167 of record JBAYJY010000020.1, read on the forward strand.
GACAGGCCTGAAGAAAGTCTGGACAATTGGAAAGGTGAACGGCGGTTATTACGAACTATCAGCCAAAAGCGCCCGGGAGTGGATGAAGAGCATGAGCTCAGCATTCCCCTCCGGGTTCGACTACAACGTCGGTAAGAAAGGCAACAAAGACGCTTTTCCCGGATTTCAGCCCGGACCCGACGCTGTATGGGCGGGCGCGAAAACCTATCCGCTGAGAATAAATTTTCCGATAGCCGGGATCAAACCGGGCGGCTATATCCTCACCGTCGGAATCGCCGGCGCATCGTCAACGCGCGAAGCGAACCTCGAACTGGCGGCAGGCGGCAAAACGCAGTCGCTGCCGGTCCTGCCCGGAGAAAAAGACGACATTCTGAACTCGAGCATGAACATCGGCGCGGACGCCTCGAAAAACCAGACTCTATATTACTACATCGCCTCGGAGTCGCTTCGCGCGGGCGACAACACTATCACGCTTACCCTGAAAGACGGGCCCTGGATCGTTTACGATTACATCTCCCTGGAATCGGTTCCGGATTCCTCGAAGCCCGCGATTATGAACTTCGCGGCGAGCTTCCCTCCGTTTCTGTTGCGCAACGGCGACAATGAGGAACGTCCGCTGCGCGTCACATGCCTGAATCCCGGGCCGGCGCTCGACGCCGCTCTCACTGTCAAAATCGGCGACTCCGTATACAACAGAAACATAAAACTCAATTCCGGAAATTGCGATTTTCAGATCAGCCTGCCCGACGCAGCAGAGCCCGCTGACACAGCCGTGAGAATAACTTCCGGCGGCGCAGTGATCGCTCAATCATCACAGAAAATCACTCCCGCGCGCCGCGTCACTGTCTATCTCATGCCGCACTCGCATCTCGACATCGGCTACCCCGACATTCAGCCGAACATCGTTATCGACCAGCGCACTTTTCTCGAAAACGCGCTCGACGTCATCGAACAGAAACACAAATACCCGATGACCTGGGTCGTCGAGTCCTCATGGCCCCTCAAACTCCTTCTCAACGGAATCGGCCCATGGGAGGAGTACGGCCCGTCGATTATGAAATCGCCGCTGCTGACAACTGTTCCCGAATCGTTCTGGAAAGACTCGATGAAGATGAAGAACGTGGCTTTCTCGGCGTCCGTCGCCAGTTCCGCGAGCGGCGGCTCCGACTCGCTGAACGACCGGCGCCTTGTCGACGCTTCGCCATTCGGCTGGTTCTCCACCGGCCCGGCGGCGGGCGCGTGGATCGAAATGTCCTTCAAGCAGCCGCGCCCCATTAAGTTCATCGCAATCCGCCACGGCCGCGACGACAACACCAACGAAATCAAATCCATGAAAATCACATTCTCGGGCCCGGACGGCAAAACCGAGACTAAGTCCGCCGGCCCGCTCCCTGAAGAACGCGAGCGCCTGCTCGTTCCGGTTTCGCTCTCCAGGACCGATAAAATCCGCATCGACATCACGGACGCCGCGAATCCGGACCTTCAGGCGACTTTGATGGAAATCGAGGCCTACATCGATGCGCCGATCGCCGATACGCAACGCCGCGCGGTCAAAGCGATCCGCGACGGCCGTATGGACGTCTCCGGCCTGTACATGAATTTCCTGACGCAGTTGATCCCGACGGAGTGGCTGATCCGCTCCATGATGCAGACGCACGCAATCGCTGAAAAGACCGGCGCATCTTTCAAAACGGCGCTCATCACCGACGTGCCTGGCTTCACATTCGCGCTGCCGGACGTTTTCTCAGGCAGCGGCATCCGTTACTTCTATACCGGCATCAACGACTACCACGCGGAATTTTCCATCGCCGACATGCCGCGCGCCTTCTGGTGGCAGGGTCCCGGCGGCGGCAAAATTCTCGTCTTCCGCAGCTTCGACAACTATAACGAGGGCTTCTTCAAAGGCTTCACCCGTAGCGCCGGCCACATCGAACGGCTTTTCCCCGATCTTTTGAAACTGCTCGACACCGAAAACTATCCCTACGATACGATGCCGATCCGCACCCTCGGCGACCTTATCGACGACGGCCCGATTCCCGAGATTCTTCCCGAGGTCGTGGAGGAATGGAACAGCCGCTGGGCTTGGCCGCGCGTCGTAATCGGACTTCCGACTGATTACTTCGCTAAGTTTGAGAAAAGCTACGGCGGCTCGCTGCGCACGCTTAAAGGCGACTGGACCGCATACTGGGAAGACGGCGAAGGCTCAACCGCGGCGGAAACAACGGTTGTTCGGCGCGCGCAACGGTCGCTTCTCGAAGCCGCCGCTTTCGGCGCCGTGCGCGACCGGCTGCTCGGGCCGTCGCCTGAATTTATCAAGACTCTCGCAAAAGCCGAGGAGGATGTTTACCTCTTCGACGAACACACATGGGGCGCCGCCGGCAGCGTCAACGCGCCGAAGAGCCCGCAGACGATCGAACAGTGGCGCTTCAAACAGTTGCCAGCCGTCAATATCGAAAATGCCGACCTTTTCAACGGAATACTGCCGCTTATAAACAAATTCGCGCCCGCCCCGAAACGCGGCGGAAAGATTCTCGCCGCCGTAAACAATTCCGGCGCTCTCAGGTCGGCGCGCGTTTATTTCTCATCGGATCAGAAAAGCATTAAAGTTATCGACGCTGAAACCGGCGGGGAAATCATGGCCGTTTGCGACAGCGGCAGAACTCAGACAACCGTAGCGAACGCCGGCGCTCCCAAAAGCGCAACTAAATGCGAGTTCACTTTCGTCGCGAAAAACGTTCCCGCAATGGGCGTCCGCTACTATGAAATTCTGCCCGGAGCGGCAGTGTCGGCGACCAAGGCCGTTTCCGAGAATACGCTCGAAAACAATTTCTACCGCATCGTTGTGGACGAAAAAACTGGCGCCATCACAAGTCTGTTTGACAAACAACTCGGCAGGGAACTCACCGACTCCGCCGCCGGTTACAAACTCAACGAATTCATCTATATCGACGGCAAGGACTACACGAACCAGACGCGCATATCAGGCGTCTCCGTCGTCCCCGGCCAGTCTAACGTATCCTTCTCCGAAATCGTCGTCTCCGGCGTCGCGACAAACTTCAAATCGATCCGGCAAACTATTCGGCTCTACAACGATGCGAAGCTTGTCGAGTTCATAAACGAACTTAAAAAAGAAGAGACGCTCAACAAGGAAGGCGCCTACTTCGCGTTTCCGCTCAATGCGCCCGGCGGCGAAGTGCGGCTCGAAGTCACCGGCGGCGTGATGTCGCCCGAAAAAGATCAGCTGCCCGGCGCATGCCGCGACTGGATATCGATTCAGGACGGACTCGCCGCCGTCAGCGACGACTACTCAATTCTTCTCTCCACGCCTGACGCGCCGCTCATCGTTCCCGAAGCGATCGAAACGCTTTCATACAGAAGGAAGCTGAAGCTCAACAACACATCGGTATTCTCGTACATCTTCAACAACTATTGGGACACTAATTACAAGGCCTCGCAGGGCGGAGATTTCACGTTCCGATACTCGCTCACAAGCCGCGCCGGTCGCGCGAAAGACTCCGATATCATCAACTTCGGCCGCGACGCGGCCGGCATGCCTGCGCTATGGGCCGCTAAACCCGCGGGCGCCGCCTCCGCAAAAGGCGTCCTCTCCTTCCTGTCGGTCGAACCCGCGAACGTCCGCGTTCTCGGCGTGAAAACATCGCGGGACGGCAAAGGCATAGTCGTCAGAATGCAGGAGATGGACGGCAAAATCGGAAATGTGAAACTCACAGCGAACCCTCTGCTTAAAATCACTTCGGCGGAACGCGCGAACCTCGTCGAGGTTTCCGAAAAGAAACTTGCCGTCGAGCGAGGCAAAAACGGACTCTCCGCTTCCGACAAAATTAACGCGTATGGATTGCTGACAATAATTCTTAAGTGATCGCGAGTCGCTGAAAGCATATTTATGTTAATATAGTCGCAAACGATCTTTTCAGGAAAGGATTCATGCCAATGACGGAATCAGCGCGGCAGGCTCTGGCCATTTTGAGGGACGCAAGCCAATTTCAATGGTATGTCATTCCGCTTCTAACGCTTGTGACTTTGGCTTACGCCACAGAGGTCGAAAAGAAAAACTGGAATGTTGTGTTCGCGGGACTGACTTATTTCGGGCTGGACATTTTCATAGAAATTGTCAATTCGCTCATTTTTCATTTCACGCAATATGCGCCCGCCTGGGGCACGCCCGGCAAAACCGCCTATCTTCTTCTCATAGGGATGAACATCGAGATTTGTTTCATGTTCGCGCTGGTCGGATTGGTCATGTCGAAGTATCTTCCACAAGACAAAAGCGTCAGAGTGTTCGGCGTTTCCAGCCGTCTCGCGGTCGGCATCGGAGCCGCGGCGATTTGCGCGACTGTCGAGATACTGCTGAACAGGATCGGCGTTCTCACTTGGGAATATCCGTGGTGGAACGCCGGCTTTGCCTCAATCATCATGGTGTCCGGCTACTTTATGTTCTTCATGACTTCGTTTTGGGTTTATGACATGCCGACTGTCAAAAAGAAAATCTCGTTTGTCGGCTCGCTGCTGGCATTTGATGTCCTGTGCATAGCCGTTTTCGGATTCGCATTAAAATGGATATGATATTTATATCTAACATCTAAAATCGATCATGGAATTCTTCGCAATTCATTTGCAGGGCAAAACTTGCCGCGCCCCTACTGCCCCGAAAATTTTATAGCGTTCAGCCACAGCGTGGCGTGTTTGTCGAGTCCCGTATCAGAGAAGTGGCAGGCGTCGTGCCGGTCGTCGATGCTGAGAAGCCCGTCGCTGTAGGCGCCGGGATAGATCTTTAGAGACGTGTTGACCAGTTCGCGCTGCGCCTGCTGAATTTCAAAGCCTTCCGGCAACGACTGGCATCGCGTGGCGACCGCCACATATATCGGCGCGTCGACTCCATGTTTGCGGATGTCGTTCAGCATCGCCATAAACATGTTTTTGTAGGCGTCCTTAGTCGTGTGCATGCCGTTGTCGGATTCGCCCTGATGCCACAGGATATGCGTTATTTTAATCCCTTTTGAGTCGAGAGACTTGATAGCGTCCAGAACGCGGGGATAGAGATCGCCGTCCGGCGTCCATCGGGCCATATTTGTGCCGCCGACGCCGACTGCGACTAAGAGGACCTTGTCGTAAAGGCCCGCGTCGATGAGTTTATCTCCGAGCCGGCTCCAGACAGTGCCGCCGTTTCCGTTAGGGCCGTACAACGGATCCGCGGCCGTGTAACACTTGCCTTCATAATACACATATACGTCTCGCTTCGGCGTATATTTCGAGCCGCCGGAGTTCGCCGAGTTCGACTGCCCGTATACAAGAGCGACCATCGTGCGCGGGCCGAGAATGTTCTTGCATGACACTTTCTTTCTCGTCACCATGCTGATGTAGTCGCTTTTCGGCTCGTAGTCGCCGGGTTGCTTGGGATTCCACGCGAGCGCGTAAACAGTTGAAAAAACCACGCAAAACAACAGCGCTATTGATACAATTGCGGTTCGCTTCGATGAATTCATTCAGACGCCTCCCGGTTTCGCGCCCGTTATAGCCAACAGCGCGGCGCAAAATATTTCGCATCGTGGCAAGTATATCATATTATCCATTGTAAATTCCACAACCGCTTTCCCGCCGCGCTTCGAGAAATGGCGGCGCCGTTTAACTTTTATTTCCGCCATGCGTCACTTAGAATAGAGAGACACTATATTGCATGTGAAGAGAAATAAAGGAGAAACGAAAATGACGAGACGGATATCGGCCATATTTATAGCGGCGCTGATCGCTGCGGGCGTCGCTGCAACAGCATCCGCGCAGATGCCCGGCGCGCCAGGCGGAATGAAGAAAGGCCAGAACAATATCAAAGGGATGAAGAAACAGCAATGCGCCGAGGCAAACACCGGCATGGATTTGGCGCGGTTGATAAGAAGGCCGAATCTTGCGAAGGATCTGGGAATAACGCCCGAACAGGGAAAGGAAATGCTGGGGAAACTGGATGCCGCGAGAGCGGAGTTGGAAGAAGCGATGGACACGACATGCGAAGCGAGCGAAAAACTCAAAAACGCAGCGTTTGCCGAGAATCCGGATCGCAACGAGATTTACCGCCTGATCGACGACCTTACTTTCGCGCGTCAGGACCTCATGAAAATTCAGTCCGATCTCATGTTCGAAATCCTCAAGACTCTGACCCCGGCGCAATGGACCGCGCTTAGGGAAATGGCTGCCGAAGCGCAAAAGCCAAAAGGCAAAAATAAATAAAAACAGTTGCGGCATTCTGCTTAAACATTTCGTCGAAAAGCAATTGTAATATTGCGGCGAACCGCTAAAAGAGTTTTCGCGGATTCCGGGACCTCGCCTCAGATGGCGCTTCTCACACAATACGGCTCTTGAAATAACAAGCGACTCAAACTACCCTTAGGCTGAGACAACGAACGAATGGCAAACGACTTGCGGCGACAATCAGAGGCGAGGCGGCTGGCGTACGCGCGGCGCGGTCTCGCATGGGGTTCGCTCACCGGGGCGGTGTGGGGCCTCGACGGCGTCGTTCTCGGCATAGCGCTGGCCGCGGCGCCGTTCACCGGCAACGCGTCGCTGTTCATAGGGCCGCTTGTCGGCGCCGCGCTCCACGACGGGTTCGCGACGCTGTGGTTGCTGATTTACAACGCATGCGCCGGGAAACTGCCCGAGATATACCGCACGCTGCGGGTCAGGCCGGGGCTGATCGTGTGCCTCGCGGCCCTCGCCGGCGGGCCGATCGGCATGACCGGCTACCTGCTCGGCATCAAACACGCCGGCGCCGCATACGCGATGGCGATCTCGGCGATCTATCCGGCGATCGGCTCGTTGCTCGCCGTCATCTTCCTCAAAGAAAGCATTTCGCGGCGCGCGTGGGCCGGAATCCTGCTATGCGTCTGCGGCGCCATTGTAGTAGGGTATTCGCCGCCCGACGCCGCGATGTATCCGCACTTCAAGCTCGGAATTGCCATGGCTGTTCTTGCGGCGCTCGGCTGGGGCGGCGAAAGCGTGATCTCCGCGCACGGAATGGACCTCATCGATCCGGATATCGCTATCAACATCCGCGAGGGCGTTTCGTTCCTCAGTTACATTTTGATAGTCATTCCGGCGATCGGCGGTTTCGGGCTGATGCGCGAAGCGCTGCTGAACAAGCCGCCGTTGCTGATCGCTGGCGCCGGACTCTGCGGCGCTGCGTCATACCTATTCTGGTACAAATCGCTCAACATGGCGGGCGTCGGCCGCGGCATGGCGCTCAGCGTAACTTATGTTTTGTGGGCGATTGTCTACAGCGCGATTCTGACATCGTATGAAATCACCGCGCATCTGATCGCGGGCGCGATTCTAATATTCGTCGGAGCGTTGCTGATCGTCGCCAAACCGAGCGAACTGCTTTCACTGCGCGCGCCGGAGCAATCGTCGGAGGCCGGCGATGCCTAAACTGCCTCTGAAAATGAGCGTTCTGAAAACCGTCATCGAGCTCAGCCCGGCGACTGAGCAGGTTATCTTTGCGGCGCTCGAACCGGTTTACGGCCGCGACCGCCAGTTCTCTCCGCGCGCGGTTGAACAACGGCTTCTCGCGCTTCGCGCCGTCGGCCTGATCACTGAAACCTTCCCCACCGACGCGTCCGGCGAACTGTCCCCGGCTTTCATCCCCACACGAGCAGGCAAAATCAAAATGTCGAAATATATTTCTTAGTAATTTTCCCGGAAACGAAGTTACTTAGCTTCAATTGTCAGCTACTGTTCTTATTCTATCGCCTTCAGCTTGAAGCCTGTTTTAATGCTATTCCCATATTCAATCAGCAGAGCGTCCACCTCTAAGCCGTCTGTTGCGTTCAGCTTCCGCACAGATTTAATGACGCTGCCGATTGAATAGAAATCAACGAGCATTACATTCGGCCTTCGCCCGGTTTTCTTCCAACAGCCGAGCGCGCGGTTCATAATGACGCTTTCCCGGTTAGCCTTTCTGCCGAGCGGCGCCATCGCATAAGGTTTCGTGAGAAAGTGCGAGATGCTGTAGAGCGACTTCCCGTTCGGGTCGCCGCAGTCGAACTGGGAAACAGCCTCGTAATGCCATTTCGTTGCGCCGATAAAATCCGAAAAACTGTTAAGCAGCGGCGCGCCTTCGTTGTTTCCGTTGAACGCGACAATCCGCCGTCCGCTTTTTATCATCTCGCCCAGCGTCGGCCACGGCTGACCCGCCTTCTGAACGTGCATCATTTCCGCAAGACCGGCGGCGCGGAAAACCGCCTCCGTATCCTTCGGCGAGACGTAATTCTCGAACTCGAACGACACGATCTCATTCGGATGCGCGTCCATGAACGCCTTGACCTTCTGAAGCCCGCCCGCCAGCGTTTCGTTTCCGAGAGCGCAAAGCGCATGGCACATATACACATCGTCCCGGAAATAGTAGAGATCGAGGCTGAGCCACCGGACGCCGTCTTCGAGCTGCCGCGTCAACCCGTGTATCTGGTTCGGGAAATTCCATCTCTCATCCATGTTCGACATCGCATTGTGCGCGCCGGCGTAAGTGACTTCGTCATACCGCTTGCCGCATAGATCCGCCGACCCGTTGCACGCTTGCGCCGCAAAAGAACATTGCGATGCGAACACGATCACCGCGCAGACAGCAATAAAAACTATTCTCAATTTAATAGTCATCCGAATTAACTTATGCGAACGCGCATTCAATGTCAACATATGTTTTTCGTTATCTAATCTTCTAATTTATGATAAAATGATTCGAATCTAACAGTTATGCTGTAGCCGACGACCCGGCTCTGAAACGAGGCATTCATAAATGAAATCCATGACGATGAAGGAACGCTTTCTCGCGACGCTGCGATTCGACGAATTAGACAGGCCGTGGCGGTTTGAAACGCTCGGCTACTGGGAAGAAACCATCGAACGCTGGCACAACGAGGGACTGCCCCGCTATGTGTTCAACGCCACGGTCGCGGTCCCCTATTTCGGAATCGATTTCTGGGTTCCGATCTGGATCGGCGCGCACGAGGACCCCGGCTTCTTCCCGCATTTCATTCCGAAGGTTCTCAGCAGGGAGGAGAATTTCGAAATCGTGCGCGACTTCGCCGGCAAGACGTTCAAGCAGTTCCGCGACGGCTCGTCTTCGATCCCGCAGCATGTGGATTCGCCGGTAAAAACCATGCGCGACTTCAAGCGTATGCGCTGGCGCCTGAATCCGGATTTCCCAGGCCGGTGCGACAACCCGGTCTGGGACAGCGCCGTTCTCGCGTCGAAAGTCCTCAAAGCGCCGCTCGGCATCCACTTCAGCGGCCTGTTCGGTTTCCACAGACATCTGATCGGCGTCGAGAGCCTGATGTACAAATACTTCGACGATCCGGAACTGATTCACGCGATGGGGCGACGCTGGGCCGACCTCACGAAAGGCGTCGTGCGCCGCATCTCGCGCAAGGGCGAAGTCAACGTGCTGATTTTCTGGGAGGACATGAGTTTCAAATCCGGGCCGCTCATCTCGCCGAACACATTCCGGCAGTTCCTCACGCCGTACTACAAGGAAGTAATCGACGATGCGCGCGAATGCGGCGTTGAGTGTTTCACCGTCGACACGGACGGCGACTGCACGCTGCTGATTCCGCTGTTTGTCGAGGTCGGCGTCAACTGCATGTATCCATTCGAAGTTCAAGCGGGAATGGACATCCGGAAAGTGCGCGCCGACTGGGGAACGCAGTTGATGATTATGGGCGGCCTGAACAAGCGCGCGCTCGAAAACACGAAAGAGGAGATCGAACAGGAAGTTATGCTCAAGGTTCCGGAGATGCTGCGTCAGGGCGGCTACGTGCCTGGAATCGATCACGCTGTGCATCCCGATGTTCCGTTCGAGAATTTCAAATATTTCGTAAAAATGCTGCGCGATTCAAAATGGCCCGGAGTGTGCGGTTAAATATGAGTGGAATATGGGGACTGGCAAAGCGCAATTTGCAAATGCCTGTGCCCGATATTCCAGATGAAAAGAGGCGGCATCCAATGAAAAAACGAATTTTGTTGTTCGCGGCTCTGATCATAACATTCACGGCGACGTCATTTGCCGCCGCTCCGAAAAAGCCTGCAGCCAAAGCGAAAGCGCCGGCGCCGCAGAAACACACCGTCACGCGCGACAGCAAGAGCTTCATGGTAGACGGCAAGCGCGTGTTCATCTTCAGCGGCGCGATTCACTACTTCCGCGTTCCGGAAGAGCTTTGGGCGGACCGGTTGAATATGATGAAAGCCGCCGGGCTGAACACCGTCGAAACTTATGTCGCGTGGAACAAAATCGAGCCGGTTGAGGGCGAAAGCGACTTCTCCGAACTGGACCGTTTTCTCACGCTCGCCGACAAAATGGGATTCTATGTGATCGCGCGTCCGGGTCCGTACATCTGCGCCGAATGGGAAGCGGGCGGCTACCCGACATGGGTCATCGCGAAAGGCGCGAAGCTCCGCACGCCAGACCCTCTCCACCTCTCGTTAGTCAAAAAATATTATGAAGGCGTTCTGCCTGTCATCAAAAAGCATCTCATCACAAACGGCGGCCGCGTCATTCTGGTGCAGGTCGAAAACGAATATAACTACACTGGCAAGATAACCGAAGAGGAACAAACCGAATACATTAGATTCCTTTACAAGCTGACGCAGGCGCAGAAAATCGATGTTCCGATTTTCACCTGCTGGACGCATGTCGTCCGAAAGCGCGACGACCCGGACATGAAGAACATGACCGACTCGTGCAATTTTTATCCGCGTGGCAATTGGCCGTCTGTCGAAAAGGAACTCGTTAAGCTGCGGGCGGAACAGCCGGACGGTCCGCTGATGGTGACCGAACTCGAAGGCGGCTGGTTCTCGAATTACAGCACGCCTCTTTCTCTCGATCAACCGGGCGTCGACGCGAAGGAAATCAACGCGCTGACAAAACTCGTTATCGCGAACGGCGTCACGGCGCTGAATTATTACATGTACCACGGCGGCACTAATTTCGGACACTGGCCCGCGAAGTTTCTGACGACGACTTACGACTATTACGCGCCGCTCGGCGAAGGCGGCTGGCTCTATGACAAATACTTCGAGACGCGCCTGCTCGGCCAGTTCCTCTCGACGTTCGGCCCCGCCCTCGCGGGGGGCACAGGCGATCTGGGCGATAGTAAATTCGAGCTTGCGGAAGGCGATCCTAACTCTGTCCACATTTTCGCTCGCAAAACAGATCGAGGATACTTTCTTTTTGTTCAGAACATTACGGATGATGTTCAGAAAGCGCGGATTGTCTTTTCTTTATTTAAATTTATTGACGGCAATCAAATTGATGCTTTTGTCACCAACTCAGGCGCATTAACACTCCAACCGCGCGCATTTTTAATATTGCCTTTTTTGGTCAAGCCATCATCAAATGATTTTGGAATCTTGTCTTCTACTGCTGAAATTCTTCTCAATGAGACCGGCAAGATAAGATATCTGACTGTTTATGGAAATCCTGATGATAATTTCGAACTCCGAATGGGTTTAGACACAGTTCCGAAAAACATTCCAAAACAGTATGAATCGGCTATTGATAAATCGGCTCCGAATGCTGTGCTGTTTACAATAAAAGGCAAATTCACTTCTGACGACATGCTTATCCCTCTCTCAGACACGCTCCGCCTGCTCGTCGTCACGCGCGACCGCGCGGCGCGCATGAACTGGACGGCGGACGGGCCGCTCGTTTCGGACGCGTTCGTTTACTCGGCGCCCGGCCCGAACAGCAAACTCACTCTCCTCGCAAAACCCGGGAAAAATGAATTCTCTTTCCCCGCCCATTTTTCGTGGGGGAAAACGAGCCCGAAACTGATCGAAGGGTCCATGCTCGCGCGGTCCGTGATCGATGTCCCCGTTCCGCAACAGTCATGGGAATATCCGGTCAAGCTGGAATTCAAGTCGCGTCTCGATCTGATGTTCGACAACAAAGCTTACATTTTGCCCGACATCTACACGCCGCTCGAAAAGGCCGGATGGCTCAGCCCCGGTTTCTACAGCTATTTCGGGAAATTCAGTTCGACCGGCGGATCGCTCAAAATTACGCTCGAACCTTATTCCGACGACCCGATCGAAATACTCATCGACAACACGAAGCAGCGCATGAAACACAAGAAACCGGAACCCTATATCAATTCGCGGTATTACTCAACGAAAGTCACTCCCGGCGAACACGACATCCTTCTCCTCTATGAAAATCCGGGCCGCGCAAACGGCGGCGACGCAATGAGCGAATCGAAAGGGATCAAGAAATTCAAATACTCCGGCGACGGCATTAAGTTCGACAAACAGTGGTCCGTCGCGCCGAAGCTTTTCGGCGAAATGTTCGGCTGGCAGAACGAACAGTTCAGCAATATCGACGGCGAGTGGGTGTCCGGACCGGCGGACGACTACCTCAACGAAATCGACTGGCTGTACGATCCCGATCTCAACTGGTATTCCGACGATCAGGGCGTTGTGTGGTACCGCGCGAAATTCAATCTGAAAAAGCACGACGGCTGGTTCGCGCCGCTCAGACTGCATATCGTCGCTGACGGGTTCGCTTACATTTATGTGAACAACCGCCTGATGGGAAAATACTTGGACAGCGGCCCCCAGTCTGATTTCTATCTGCCCGACCCGTGGCTGAACTTCGGCGACGGTGAAAACACGATCTCGATCGCGCTTCAAGCGCGCGGCGACAAACCCGGCAAGCTGAAGGAAGCGTTCATCGCCCCGTACTGGCAGCATGTGATGCAAATTATTAAGTAAAGGGAGACGGCAGGCGGCAGACGGAAAAGCAGTAGCGAGCGGCGAGTAGCGAGAACTCAGGAAAAGACCAGGATGGAATACGGGAACAGGCAGAAAACGTTAGAATGGATATTTGGATGTTCTGATCATATAATTGCTTATCGCGACCGCTTTACTGAACCGCGATAAATATGCAACGGGGTAATGCACATCATGTCGACACTCAAAAAAACTACCGCATGTATTTTCGCTGTCATCGCTGTTTTCATCTTGTCCGGCGCGGCGGCCAACGCGGCGAGCCTCAAACCCACGAATGAAAATGTATCTTACGCCGCTCACGAGAGGGCAGTTTTCGATTTCTGGAAAGCGAAGTCGGACAAGCCGACGCCTTTGGTGATCTACATACATGGCGGCGGTTTTCAGCATGGCGACAAGGGGCTCGCCGACGATGCCGAAATACAAAAATTTCTCGCCAACGGCGTTTCTTACGCCTCGATAAGCTATCCATACTATGAGGATGTCGCTCTTCAGGGAATCATCCGCGACTATATCGCGCGGGTCGTGCAGTTTTTCAGATACAATTCGGCGGAATACAACATTGATAAAGCACGGATAGCGACATACGGAGAGTCGGCGGGCGCCGCGTCCTCGCTCTGGCTGGCCGTTCATGACGATATCGTCGACCCCGGCAGCGAGGACCCGATCCGGCGGGAATCCACGCGCATCACGGCTGCGGGGGCGGTGCGAACGCAGGCGACTTACGATTTCACAAAGTGGGCGCAGTTGCTCGCTCCCGAAGTTCCCGCGAAGACCATGAAGGCCTGGCAGATGATCATGATGAGGACCGTTCTCGACATGTATCATCTGAAAAACGAAAAGCAACTGTATTCCAAGGATTCGGAACCTGTCCGGAACGATCTCGACATGATCTCGATGATCGATAAAAACGACTCGCCGGTTTTCATGGAAACGCTGGAAGGCAAGTATAAGGACGGCGATCTGCTGCATCACGCGAAACACGCGAAAGCGGTTAAGGAAAAATGCGATTCCGCCGGCCTCGAGTGCGTCCTCGTTGTGGATGCGACGCCCGCCGATCAGCGAATCAGCGTGGTTGATTACCTGATAGGGAAGTTGAAAAAGTAAAACGAGCGATTTGTCATTCCGAGGAACATAGTGACGAGGAATCTTCAATAAAATGCATTTAATCAAGATTCCTCGCTTCGCTCGGAATGACAAATAAAGACGAAATGACAAATAAAGACGGAATGACACGGTTGAGATGAAATATAAAGCAGTGATGGAATGATAAAGCAGTGATGAAATGACTGGTTGGCAACAATGCGCATTTATAGACAGTTTCGAAAACGAGAATCCATTGCCATATCATTTATGATCTTATCATCAGGATAATTTCTTCAGATAAGCAAAAGATGTCCATAGGAACCAGCCGCCGAAGCAGAACAGGAAAACGCCGCACACGCGGATAGCCCACTGATATACATTTTGTCTTAAGATTTTGCGGCCGCGGCTCACTCCCCACGCCACCGCGCAGTACCAGAGAAAATCAGCCGAGATGTGCCCGATAAAGAATGCCGCAGCGCCAATCCAGCCGGCTTTCAGCGATGTTATCAGATAGCCCAAGCCGATCGTCGCCCACCAGAGAAACCAGTACGGATTTGATACGCTTGCGAGTATTCCGAACAGTGACGGATGCATTTTCAGCGCCGAAGATTTCGTTTCCGTGTCGAGAGACATTCCGGAGGCCGATCGAACCATCGAACTGCCCATCCACAAAAGAACGCATCCGCCGGCAAGCGCGATTACAGCCATCACCGGCGGCTGTTTGAGAAAAGCTCCGAATCCGAAAACAACCGCAACAACCAGCGCGAGTTCGAGAACCGCATGCCCGAGAATCAGCAGCGGCCCCGTGCTCATCCCGCGCCGCGCGGCGTCTGCCACCGTTACGGTCAGAAGCGGGCCCGGCATCAGCGCCCCGGACAAAGCAAGCATGAATGCTGTGATCACTATCGTCAAATACATAACAAAAGAGATTATGACGTTCGTCAGGACGTTTTCAAGCCGAAAAATAAATTGCCGCTAATGTTTAATACCCGCCGTCGTCCGGCGATATTTGATTTTTCTTTTTTTCGCTGCCCTGTTGGACTTCAGCAAGCGGAACAAGTCCGGTCGCCGATGCGAAGATTTTTTTCATCTCGGCGATGTCTTCATCAGTGTGATCAATCAGCCCCGCAGTTTTCATAAGCTCGTCCTCGGTTGCCCCCTCACTGCCGATGAAGTAAGCGGTATGTTTTACCGCCTCAATATTTTTTATAACTTTCGGATTAGCGGCGCTTGTGATTTCGACGTTGCCGAAGCAGTCGCACACATAACTTGTTTGATCATCCATTACTTTTACAAAGAATGTTGTTCCTCGCACGCCCGCTGTTGCTGTCGGAGTGCGCACGCTGAAAGGATATGTTCCTTTTTCCGCCTTATGCACATAACTGAGCGTCCCGCCGCTTGTCAGCCCAAGGGCTGCGCTTTTCGCGAGTTCGTTTCCATTTTCGTCCGTGGCTTTTGCCAGTTTGACTGAACTCAATGGTCTCAACATGAAAATCGCGCTGTTTTCGAGAATGATCCATGCCTTCGAATTCTTGCCGGTTGTCAACGTGTCTCCGATGGCGACTTTCGCGCCCTCTTTTGCTTTCGCGCCGTTAACCATGGCTTTGCCGGATATTGTTTGAATAACGCCGAAAGCTATTTCGCCGCCGATATTTTTGTCTTCAGCAAACGCGATAAGGTTCTCAAAAGGAGAAGTAGCGGCAATAACTCCCGCGGACACAGCCAGTTTTACAAATCTTCTGCGAGTAAAACGGTCTTTTTCGATTGTCATAATGCCGCCGCCTTTCAATGGTTAAGCGATAATAGAATTTATTTAAGCATAATGCCTGACAGCCGGACCGGCAAGCGGATTGCGCGAATCAACTGTTTTGCTTTATAATAGAAATCCATTTATTTGAAGGAGCGAAACCATGAATAAATCAAAGTTAAATCTTTTAGTCACGGCGTTTCTGGTTATAGCGTTCGCGTTTGCGGCGGGAGTGAGCGTTGCGGCTTCGGAGAAATCCGGAGGAGTGAGCCCGGACGCTGCGCTTAGCGCGTTAAAGGCTGGCAACGCGCGATACGTGGCCGGAAAGAGCAGACATCCTAACCAGAATTCCGCGAGGCGCAAGGAAACCGCGGAGAAGGGGCAGAACCCGATAGCGGCTGTGATCGGCTGCGCCGACTCGCGCGTTCCGGTCGAGATGCTTTTCGATCAGGGCGTGGGCGATGTGTTCGCCGTTCGTGTCGCCGGTAACGTGAGCGCGCCCGACGAGATCGGATCGGTCGAGTATGCTGTTGAGCATCTCGGAACGCCGATGATAGTTATCCTGGGCCACTCAAAATGCGGCGCTGTTACGGCGGCGGTGAAGGGCGGCGAGTTGCCGGGCAGCATTGGACAGCTTGTGGAACACATCAAGCCGGCGGTTGAGGAAGCGAAGCGGAAGAATCCGGGAGTTGACGGAGACGCGCTGGTTCAGCCTGCGATCGAGGCGAACGTGAGGCAGGCGATCTCGGACCTGATGAGCAAGAGCGCGATCGTGCGCGAGGCGGTAAAACATGGCAAGTTAAAAGTCGCCGGCGCGTTGTATGACATAGCGACCGGCAAAGTGACGTGGCTCGACGAAAAGAAGGAAGCGGCGAAGGAAGCGGGAAAAGAAAAACATTCAGGGATCGAAATCGACGCGGCGATAAAGAAACTGAAACAGGGCAACGCGCGTTTTCTGGCCGGGGGAAAGCGGGCGAACACAAGCAAGGCGCGGCGCGCGGAAACGGCAAAGGGACAGAAACCGTTCGCCGTTGTGCTCGGCTGCTCCGACTCGCGGGTTCCGGCGGAAGCGATATTCGATCAGGGAATCGGCGACCTGTTCATCGTTCGCGTGGCGGGCAACGTCTGCGCGACGAACGAAATCGGATCGGTCGAGTATGCGGTTGAACATCTCGGCGTCCCGGTTGTTCTGGTCATGGGGCACACGAAGTGCGGCGCGGTGACGGCGGCGGTCAGCGGGGCAGGGTTGCCGGGCAGCATCGGCCAGCTCGTCAGCAACATAATGCCGGCGGTTGAGGAAGCTAAGATGGCGAAACCCGACGCAAAAGGCGACGCGCTGATCGCGGCGTCGATCGAAGCGAACGTTCTTCGCTCCATGGAGGAAATGCTCAGGAAGAGCGCTATCGTTCGCGAATCGGTTAAAGAAGGCAAAGCCAGAGTCATCGGCGCAATATACGACATCGAGAGCGGCAAAATCGCATGGATAGGCGATCACCCGAAGCAGGAGTCGCTATTAGCCGCCGCAGAGTAGCATCCTCAATTGTTTTCAATCGAAATATTATTAAAACATGTAGATTTTCTGTTGTCTTTATTCCCCGATTAATTAGAATACACGCAGGGTTTTGAAATGCCGGAAGATGGGAGAATGTTATGGCGTTAATTTCACGAAGTCTCAATCCGAACAGGTCTTTTTCGCTCGATGTGTTCCGCGGCCTGACGCTCGCCGGAATGATTCTGGTCAACAACCCCGGCGGCCCGCAGACTTTTGCTTTTCTCTGCCACAAGGATTGGAACGGCTGGGCGGGCGCCGACCTCGTGTTCCCGTCTTTCGCGTTCATCCTCGGCGTCGCGCTCATGTTTTCCCTCGCGAGCCGCAAGGCGAAAACCAAGTGGTCGGGCCTGTCGCTGTTCGACTATCTCGTCCCGATATCCGCCGTTCTTCTCTATATAATTAAAATCGCGGCGCAGACCGGCGGCTTCAAACACGGCCCGGTTCCGCCGCTTCAGGTTTACGATCTGCTGTTCCCCGCCATATTCATTATTTCGGTCGCTCTGCCGCAAATCGAACGCCGCGCCATCGGGAAGGGAACGAACAACCTCTACATTCAGGTTCTTCACCACGGATTTCTCATCTTCGCCGTCGGTTTCACCTGGTCTTTCGACCCGACGAATCCCGGCGGCTACCGCATCCTTGGCGTGCTGCACCGCCTCGGGCTGGTCTATCTGTTCGCGGGCCTGATCGTTCTCGCAACGAAACGGCGCGGCCAGATAGCCGCCGCCGCCGGACTCCTCGCGCTCTATTGGGTTGTGATGAAATACCTCCCAGTTCCCAACGGTTGCGGAACCGGACTCCTGACCCTCGACTGCAACTGGGCGGGCTATATCGACAACCTGTTGCTTAAAGGACACCTCTACCGGCCCAACTGGGACCCGGAAGGGCTGTTCCACACTGTTCCCGCGATCGCCAGCGGGTTGCTCGGCTGCCTCGCGGGCGGCTGGCTGCGCGAGGAAAAATCGATCGGCGAGAAAATGGCCGGCCTCTTCGTCGCCGGCAATCTGCTCATCGTTCTCGGGTTCATTCTCAATATGTGGTTCCCGATCAACAAGAACATGTGGACGCCTTCGTTCGTGATATTAATCGCCGGCATCGACATGGTCGGGCTCGCGGTCTGCATGTGGTTTGTTGATTTCAAAGGGCATAGGAAACCGGTCATGCCGTTTGTCTATCTCGGAGCAAACTCGATATTCATATACCTAATATCCGGACTGTTCATGCATTATTTCTCGATGATACCCGGCGGAACATTCGACGGCGAGAAAATCGGAATCATGAAAGCGATCTATGTCCACGGCTACGCGCCCACATTCGGATTCATCAGCCCGTACATCGCCTCGCTCGCATTGGCGCTGACGCAAGTCGCAATCTGGATGGCCTTCGGCGCGATATTCTACAAGAAGAAAATATTCATAAAGCTGTAGCAGCCTGTTGTTTGAATTGAGTATTTCGTAGGGGCATGGCATGCTATGCCCTTGCCATGCCTGCGATTGCTATACAGCAAATAATATAATATTGTCGGGCGCAGGATGCTGCGCCCCTACGGATGAATAAAAACACCATGGGCGTTAATGTATAATGATCACACGGTCGGATTTGCTTATGCGTTCGCGGAGGGGTCGTGGATGGTCTTTAGCCAGCGGCGCATGTCGCGGTTCATGCTCGGGTTCAGCATGATGACGCTCAGGTGGCCGTGCTCGTAGCGTTCCATGTAGGGCCGTTCCCATGCGCGCCAGAGTTCGTCGATCTTCGGCGAACGCACCATGCCGTCGTATTCGGCGAGCGCGAGAAATATCCGCTCCGGCGACATTTGCGGTTTCAGGTTCAGCAGCGATATGCTGTCGAACATTTCCTTGTATTGGGCGATCTCCCCGAACATAACGGGGTTCTGGTTTTCGAACAGGCGTCCGAGCTGGCTTTGGGTGAAGAAGTCGTAGAGGTCGACCGGCGGGACGACGAGCATCATGAAGCTGACGGAAGGCTCGACGCATCCGACGAGGCCGCTGAGCATCGCGCCGTAGCTGACGCCGAACATGCCGATTAGCGGCGCGCCACGGCTCTTCAACCAGTTGATCGCCGCCTCGACGTCCGATACGCTCTGATGCATGACGAGGAAAGTGAGCGCCGGGTCGTCGCTGACGGTGAATTCGCCGTGGAACGAATGAGGCGCGCGGCGGTTCATGTGGTAGGGCAGGTCGATGAGGACGGCGTTGAAGCCGGCGCGGATGAGCAACCGGCAGTAGTAGTCGAAAAAGTTGTAGCTCTCCATGTGCCAGCCGTGCAGCACGACGACGGCGGGCGCGTCCGGTTTTCCGTGTATTTCATACAGCCGCCCGTGGACGGTGTTGTTGGACTCGTGCGGAGTTTTGACGAAACTTTCGAATCGGAAGAATTTAAGGTCGTATCCGCGCTGCCTCGCGCTTTTTGTAATCGTGACTTCAGGAACAGCGCCCGTGTTGGCGAAATACTTCATAGGCTCCAGCGAATCGGCGCCGGCGAGGAATTCCTTGATGCCGCCCTCGAAGAAAATCTCGTGACGCTTCTTTTTCTGCGTGCGCATGTAAAGCGTCGAGATGCCGTCGAGGGCCTTGGCGAACTGTTTCTGTATCATACCGAGTAGTATAGAAAAGAATGCGGAAAATGTCTTTAGCTGGCATTTCCGGTTTCAGGCGGTCGGGTTTTCCGGCTGTGTTTTCCAGCGGCGGTGCCACCAAAAGTATTCAGTAGGATATTTGCGCACGAAATTCTCGATTACGGTTGTAATCAACTGGACGTTGTAGAGCGTGTCTGCATCCTTGTCGCCGGTGTTTCGCATAAGAATGGGTTCGAGGACGTGTACGGTGATCGTGTCGTCCGGGTTGCGGGTCGAGAGGAAAGCGGGCAGCGCCGGCAATCCCAACTGGACGGCGATGTCGGCGGCGCCGGTCGCGGTGGCCGCTTTTTTGCCGAAGAAATCCACGAACACCCCGTTGCTCGCCGCATTCTGGTCGGCGACGAGGCCCACGATCTTGTTCAGCCCGAGCTGGCGCACGCACTCGCGCCGCACGCCTTTCGCGCGGAAGATCATTTTAGTGTCCCACTTCAGCCGCGTCTCGGTTATGAATTTCGTCATAATCTCCTCGCGTTGCGCTTTGACAACCGTGACCATCGGGAGCTTGTTCACGCCGATCCACGCGCACACGAGCTCGATGTTCCCGACGTGCGCGCCGATCGCGATTACGCCTTTGCCTTTCGCCAGTTCCGCGTCGAGATAGCCGCCGGGATCGTTGAACTTCACCCGGCTCTGAACCCATTCGGCGCTCTTGTGTGGGATCATCAGAAATTCGGCGAGATTCTTTCCGTAATTGATATATGTCTGCCTGAGTATCTCTTCAATTTCTTCCGGCGTCTTTTCATTTCCAAACGCTATTTCGAGATGCTTGCGCGCAAGTTTGCTGAACGACGGAACCTTCCGGTATCCGAAAAGGGCGAGCCGCGCGCATGCGCGGTACATCATTTTTTCGGGAGTAACCGCCGCAAGCTTGCCCATCGAGATCACGAGCGACCTGATGAAAAAATATTTGATCCTCTTGCCCGCGGGCATTTTCTCGAACAGAGCTTCGTCTTCCGCAATCGCTGAAAGCGGGGATGCGATTTCCGTCCCGTCCGTTTCTTGATTAGTCAAATCGGAATCACCAATGCCTTTCAAATATGTCTAAAGTTTATGGGTTCGAGGGCATTTATTCAATAGGCGCTTTCACGCCGCAAAATTGTGTTTATTCTGTTCTATTTTGAGCCCACTTGTTATGAACTATAATAGCGACATCTGACTTTTTGAATGAAAGGGAATCGGCATGAAGTCAACGAACAAAATAAAAACTGTTTTGTTATTCATTGCGGGGATGTCGGCGGCGGTTTCATGCGCGGCGTCGAGGGCTGAAGGCGAGAGCGCATTGAAGCTTCACTATCGGGCGCCGGCGGCGAAATGGGTAGAGGCGTTGCCTGTTGGCAATGGCAGGATCGGCGCGATGGTGTTCGGCGGAGTGGCCGAGGACCGCATACAGCTTAACGAGGCGACGCTGTGGTCCGGCGGGCCGCGCGACTGGAACAATCCCGGCGCGAAGGAATACCTGCCGATAGCGCGCAAGGCGGTTTTCGAGGGCAGATACGCTGACGCTGAAGCGGCCATGAAAAAGATGATGGGCCCGTACACGCAATCCTATATGCCGATGGGAAACCTCTATCTGAGATTTCCTGTCGAGGCTACGCCGACGAGATATTACCGCGACCTGAACATAGACAACGCGATTGCGACAACGCGATATACGATCGACGGAGTGGCGTTCACGCGTGAGGTTTTCGTTTCCTACCCGGACCAGGTTCTCGCAGTCATATTGACATCGAGCAAAAAGGGCGCGCTGACGTTCGACGCGTCGCTCGACAGCCTTCTGAAAAACAGCGTCGCCGCGGCAGGGCAGGACACAATAGTCCTTGCAGGCAAGTGCCCGGTGAGCGTCAACCCGAACTACATCAGCGGCCCGGACCCGGTCTTTTACGACCCGGACGGCAAAAAAGGAATGAACTTCAACGTGCGCGTAAAGGCGATCGCGGATGGCGGCGTGGTTGTCGCTGATTCGGACGGCCTGCACGTAATCGGAGCGACGGCGGTAACGCTGCTGCTCAGCGCCGCCACGAGTTTCAACGGATACGACAAGGAGCCCGGAACCCAGGGCGTCGATCCGGAGCCGATTGCGGAAAAGCGACTCGCCGAGGCGGCGAAACTGAAATACGGCGCGCTGCGGGAACGCCACGTCAGCGACTACCGAAAACTGTTCACCCGCGTTTCGCTCGATCTCGGCGGCGACGGCGCCAAAATCGCGAATCTGCCGACGAACGACCGCGTCTCCAACTATGGAGCGAAGGCCGATCCGGCGCTCGTGACGCTGATGTTCCAGTACGGGCGGTATCTGATGATCGCGGGTTCGAGGCCGGGCGGGCAGGCGATGAATCTTCAGGGGTTGTGGAATCAGGAACTCAGGCCGCCGTGGAGCAGCAATTATACGATCAACATAAACACCGAGATGAACTACTGGCCTGCGGAACCGGCGAACCTTGCCGAATGCCACAATCCGCTGTTTGATTTCATCAACCAGCTTTCGGTTAACGGGGCGCGGACGGCGCAGGTGAACTATGGGATGCGCGGATGGGTGGCGCATCACAATTCCGACCTCTGGCGGCAGACGGCGCCGGTCGGCGACTACGGCGTTTCGGGCGATCCCGTGTGGGCGTCGTGGGTGATGGGCGGCGCGTGGCTTTCGACGCACCTGTGGGAGCATTACGCTTTCGGGCGCGACAAGGAGTTTCTAAAGAAGGAATACCCGGTCATTAAAGGCGCCGCGCAGTTCATGCTCGACTGGCTCGTGGACGACGGCGCCGGCCATCTCGTCACCAATCCCTGCACCTCTCCCGAACACAAGTTCATCATTCCCGCCAAGGGAAAGAAGAAGAAAATTTACGACGATCCGCTGCTAAAGAAATTCGCGACAAATACTTCGTCGGTGACGATGGCCTGCTCGATGGACACCGAGATCATCCATGAGATATTCACTGACTGCATAGCCGCGTCCGAGGCTCTCGGCGTGGATGATGATTTCAGAAGCCGGCTTGTGAACGCGCGAGGGAAACTGCTTTCGCCGGGCATCACGAAAGACGGGCGGCTGATGGAGTGGAATATTGATTTCGACGACCCGGAACCGCAACACCGGCATTTTTCGCACCTGTTCGGCGTTCACCCCGGAAGCTGGATAACGAAGCGGAAAGAACCGGCGCTGCTCGAGGCGGCGAAGACGTCGCTGATCGCCCGCGGAGACGGCGGCACGGGCTGGTCGCTCGGATGGAAGATAAATCAGTGGGCGCGCTTCGGCGACGGCGGGCATGCGTTCATTCTTATAAACAACATGTTGCGAATCGTCGGCGAACTCGGCGTAAACATGTCGAACGGAGGCGGCGTCTATCCCAACCTTTTCGACGCGCATCCGCCGTTTCAGATCGACGGCAATTTCGCGTTCACATCCGGAATTATAGAGATGTTGCTTCAGAGCCACGAGGGAATGATCAACCTGCTGCCAGCGCTACCGGCGCTGGAATGGCCGGAAGGCAGCGTGAGCGGAATCCGCGCGCGCGGCGGGTTCACGGTCGGCATCGACTGGAAGGACGGCCGCCTTGCGAAGGCGACAATCCGCGCCGGCGTTGACGGCCCGTGCAGAGTAAACGCTGGAATGCCGGTAAGCGTCGCTATAGGCGGTAAACAAATGGCGTTCACGACGGACAGCGAAGGCATAATCGAATTTCCGGCGAAGGCGGGGAGTGAGTATATAATCGATGGCGCGGAACAAAAATAGCCGCTTGCGGGTTATTCGCTTATTGTATGCTTCTATTTTGTTAAGAACGGAGATTTAAATGTCGATAAAAAAGTTTCTGACACCGATTTTGGCGCTTATCATTTTTGCCGCGCCGATGATGATTCTAAGCGCGGCGCCCGCAGGCGTTTTTGCGCAAAAAGACTTGAAACTGTTCCGCGACAAATGCGGCCTTTGCCATGGCTGGCAAAAACCGACGCAGAAATTTGAAGTCATGCCGTTGGAAAAGCGCGCAAAAATCATCATCGGGATGCAGAAGAAAAAAGCGGATTGGATTTCCGACACCGAACGGGAAACCATAACGGCGCTCCTCGCGACAAACGATCTCGCCGGCCTGAGCGAAGCGGTCAATAAGCTGACTCCGCCTGTCGACCCAAAAGAAATCCGCATAAAATACATTTCAGCGTTTCACGGTATATTCATGGCGTCGCTCTTCCTGATTTTAGGAATTGGAATGGCGATTTCAGGTATGAAAAGACATTACGACAAGCTGAAAATACGTCCGGATTTTCCGGGGAAGTTTGTGTGGAAGACACATGTTTTAAGAGGCAAAATATATATCATAGGCGTATTTCTCGGGTTGGCCGGCGGAAAGATCATCTGGGCTCTCGATGGTTACTCGATCGCCGCGCTTCCTCATTTCATAAACGGGTTTGCCATTGCGATTCTATTTGCGTGCGGCGGTTATGCGGGCCTTAAACTGGCTGGCGGCAAGGGAACTGCGGCGCTGCGAAGAGTGCATTTCGCCTGCAACATGACGGCAACCGTTTTGTTCGCCTTCAACGTTTTGTCCGGAATCGCGCTTCTGGTTAAACTGTTCGGATGAAACGGAGACGGGCCCTATTTTTGATGGAAATCGCGCAGACTCGTGTCTGGTTCGCGGTAGCGGCGATAGAGGAAGGTTAGTGTGGTCCAGGTGAAAAGGCGGTTGATAACCGGATTGCGGATCAGCCTGTTAATCACAAGGTAGGCGAACCAAAAAGAGATAATCGAAAAAACGAACTGCAAAGCCGTCGCCGCGAGTGTGTGGGCGAAAGGCCTGAACCATTGGGCGCGCGCGGCGAACTGAGCGATCAGCCACCAGAAAAAAGGCGCTGTCAGGAAATAGAAAATGATGCCGATGGAGTGGCCGGCCTCTATCGCTTTCTCCGGGCAATACCCCATACAGCGCATGCAACTCTCACAGTCGAATGTCCAATAAGGTTGCTTTTTGCCGGGCCCGGCCATGATGATGGCGTGGTTGGGGCACTCTTTTGCGCACTGGCCGCAACCGTTGCAGCGATAGGAGGCAAAGAACAGTTTTGCGAGGCCGAATCGGCCTGCAAGAAGATAGGCAATGGATACAGGGCTGATAGCCAGGCCGATCAGCAGGCAGACGAGGCTGCCGTAGAAGCGCCGCCCGTCGAGCAGGCGGTTTATGAATTGTTCGGCAATCGAGCGGTTGCGGGCGATGATAGCGCGGTTGTTGGCGTCGAGCATTGCGGAATGGAGAGACGTCCAGTTCGAGGGCATGTTCAATCCGCGTCCGCCGCGAACGGAGTAGCCGCGAAGCAACAATATAAGCGCGATGAGATAAACGGCGGTTCCTTCCATGCCTGGGAAAAAAGTTTTGAAGATGCGGACGCTGCCGCGCGTGCAGATCACGAAAGCGTGAGCGCCGCGACCCGGCGGCATGCGGAGCGCGAACCGGATCATGCTCCAAGGCGATGTGAAAGCGTGAGCCGGCAGCATGAGCCCGACAAGCCGGCCGGCGCCAACTGCGATGTCGCCGCGGCCGACGGATTCTATAGGCCGGGCGCTCGTCTCGAGTCCGCGCGCAGCCGCCTGCTCCGCCATAATTAGCGCCGCGCGCCGCGTGTTGCCGGTTCCGGAAAGATAGTAAATATCCAGATGATTGTATGCCGCGATAGGCGTTTCCGGGGCCGCTGATGCCAAACCGCATTCTCCTGCCTGAACTTTAATTTGTCAGAAAAGACGCATGAACTCTTCAGCGATAAGCCTGTGGCCCGCCTCTGACGGGTGGATGCCGTCCGGGAGAACGAGCGAGTCGAAGTCCCGCTCTCCGCGAAGCGCGCGAAGCCATAGTGTATCGAGCTCAACGATAGCCAGATTGTACTCAGTCGCATAGAATCTGATCACATCGTAATAGCGCATGAGCGATTCATGATCTTGTTCGTTTCGAGGCAGCATGGAGGTGACGAGGATGATTTCGGCGCCGGTTTCCTCCTGAATCCGCAGAATTATCCACTGGAGATTTTCGCGGAATTCGCTTCGGTAAACAGTGTTGTAGCAATCGTTGATGCCGAATTGGACGGTAACGAGGTCCGGCCGGTGAGGGGCGACGTCGCGGCGAAACCGGTCCACCGCGCCGAAAGTGGTGTCGCCGCTTATTCCGGAGTTGATCATCCTCAGAAGGGCTGAAGGATAGTTCTTTCGGAGCGCTTCCTCCCAAAAATCGACAAAGCTCCTGGCTGAATCGTAGCCCTCGGTTATAGAGTCGCCGAAAGCGACGATCGTGACATTCTCTCCGTTTCGAAGCTTGTCGAGCGTTTTTTCCGCCGGTTTGTTCATAATCACCTTTCGCGCTTAAGCCTCAGAGGCGCTATGGACATTCTGTATAATGCGCCGCTTTCAGTCAAGCAAAACAGGGAGAGTCGCCTGTTTTTTATAAAACCCGTGTCTGTATTAATCGGATGTTTTGAGGGCTTTTGCGATTGCGGCGGATAGCTTAGTCAGATCGAAAGGTTTTTGAATAAACTCGCAGGCCCCTTTATCAAGAAGTTCAGTCGCTTTTCCTTCGAGGCTGTAACCCGAGCATATAAAAATCTTAACCTTGGCATTTATCTTTCTTATAGCGTTGAAGGCGCGAACGCCGTCCATGCCCGGCATGATCATATCGAGCAGAATCAGATCTATCTCATTCTGGCGAGACCTTAGAAGATCGATGGCTTTATAGCCGTTTTCCGCAGCCAGCGTTTTGTGGCCCTCCAGTTTAAGCGCCTCTTCAATCATTTGCAGATAATCCTCGTCGTCGTCGACAATAAGAATTGTCCCTTTATGAAGCCGGGCGCTCTCCGGTTTCTCGCTCGAAGCGGAAAAGGCTGAAACACTGCGATCGATCGGAAGATAAATAGTTACAGTGGAGCCTTCTCCGATTTTGCTTGTTACGGTTATATGTCCGTTATGGTTGTGGATAATGCCGAGGGCGACTGACAGGCCCAGGCCGGTTCCTTTCCCCTTTTCCTTGGTTGTGAAAAACGGTTCGAAAATCCTCGGGAGCACGCTTTCCGGCATCCCTATACCCGAATCCCTGATAATTATCGAGCAATAGTCTCCGGGAATCAGGCCTTTGACAGATGAGCAGAACGACTCGTCGAGGCGGGTTTCGGATGTCTCTATATAAAGGATGCCGTTTTCATCCATTGAATCGCAGGAATTAAGGCATATATTCAGAATCGCCTGAGTGATCTGCGTCGTATCTATCGTGACTTTCGGAATGCGTTCATCAAGCTTGGTCATAATCTGAATATTCTTAATGACGCTTACGTGGAGCATATCCTTGATTTCGAGGATAAGATTATTAATGGACGCAAACTGAATGTTGAGCTTTTCCTTGCGCGAGAAAGTAAGGAGTTTGAGAGTCAGGTCGCGCGCCCTGTTTGATGATTTAATAATGCGATGGAGACGCTCCCGCGTAATATCGTTCGCGGCTGACGTTCTAAGAACGAGTTCGGCGTTGCCTATGATAGCGGCGATGATATTGTTGAAGTCGTGGGCGAGGCCTCCCGCCAACTGGCCGACCGCTTCCATCTTCTGCGACTGCAAAAGCTGCTGTTGAAGCGTCTCCTTTTCCTGCTCGGTCAGTTTCTGCGCCGAAATGTCGCGCGCTATGCCGACGATGCCTATTGGCGCGCCGCTTTCGTCCTTCAAAATCGTAGAGCTCATATATGTCGGGAAAATCACTCCGTCTTTTCGAACATGGCCGACATCGCCCTGAAACGCGCCGAGTTCGAAAACCTTCTCGTTGAAAGGAATGACGTCATTTTCTAATTGGCTGGCGGTATGAAAATTCTTCAGATGAATCCCTACGAGTTCGCTTCCGTCATCGTAACCGTGCATCTTCGTCCACGCCTTGTTAGCATAGAGCATGACTCCGTCCATGCCCGCGATGGCGATTCCGTCTATCGTCTGTTCCAACGCTATGCCGAGTCTTCGTATCTCGCTTTCGGCCTCCTTGCGCGTTGTGATGTCTTCCGATATGCCTAAAAGATATTTCGGGTCCCCCAGTTCGTCCATCACAGGGATTTTCATTGTGTGAAGAAACCGCAGGCCTTTATTTTTTGTTTCTATCGGTTCCTCCGGTATGTCGAGAAGGCGCTTGGAGTTCAGAACCTGGCGGTCAATATTTGTGAAGAAATCCGCTTCTTCTTTCGGGAAGAAATCGTAGTCGTTTTTTTCGTAAAGATCTTCGCGTTTGAGGCCCAGCAGTTCTTCGCCAGCTTTGTTAATGCTTACGAATCGAAGCTCCTGCGCGTCCTTAATGAATATCATGTTCGGAATATTTTCAACCACGCTGTTAAGGAACTGTTCGCTTTTCCTGAGGTCTTCGTCGGCTTTCCTGTTCTCGGTAATGTCCCTGCCTTCCGGTATTAAAAGAACGACATTGCCGGATTCATCCAACACCGGTTTTAATGAAAAATCAACGTAATGCAGGCTTCCGTCCGCCGCGCGATGAGTCGCCTCGAAACGCACAAATTCCCCTTTCGCGGCCTTTATTATTGATTCGCGCAGTTTTTCCTGAAGTTCTTCGGAGTGCGTCCACCAGAAAGTTTCCCAGAAAGGTTTGCCTAAAACGTCAGATTCCTTTATTCCGCTGAAGGCCAGCGCGCTTCTGTTCGCTTCTATAAGAACGCCGTCGGTGGTCATCAGGCCTATGAACTGGAACGTCTGGTCGAAGATTGCGCGAAACTTTCTTTCACTTTCACGAAGCGCTTCCTCAACCTTCTTGCGTTCTGTGATGTCCGTGTGAATGCCGATCAGGCCTATGATTTCTCCCTTTTCATTTTTGATCGCGTCCGCTCTCAACGCCACCGGGAAAAGACGCCCTCCCTTGGCGGCCATGGTAATCTCTCCGTTCCATGAATCGCCTCGCATTATCGTTTCGAAGACTTCCTTTCCAACATCCGCATTCGCGTATAAAACGGCAGGGCCTAACGGCGTGTTGAGTTCTCCGACGGAATATTCAAAAAGCCCGGCGAAGGCTTGGTTCTGATAGATATGGACGCCGTTCGGGTCTGATATGCCGATGGCGTCGCTTGTTCCCTCCACC
This sequence comes from bacterium, assembly GCA_041664945.1. Lineage (GTDB taxonomy): Bacteria > UBP15 > UBA6099 > UBA6099 > UBA6099 > JBAYJY01. The sequence continues at coordinate 35,062 of JBAYJY010000020.1, forward strand.
GCCTTTATGATGCGTATCAGCATCTCTTTGTTTTTCAGGCGTTCGGTTATGTCTTTTGTTATTCCGATGAATCCGATGGCCGCTCCGGAGGAATCGCGTATCGCGCTGACCGAAAGTTCCGCCGCGAAAGAGCTTCCGTCTTTTTTCAAAAGCGTGATCTCGTCGTTCCTTCGGGAGCCTTGAACAGTGATTTTATGAAATGCCGCGGCTGCGCGAGCCCTGTCGTCCGTGTGAAAATAGTCGAATGCCGATGTTCCGATGAGTTCTTCTCTTGAGTTGTAACCGTGCATCGCCACTGTTGCGTCGCTGCATTCAGTGATCAAGCCGGCGAGATCGACAATGGTTATGGCGTCCGGCGAAAAACCGAGGATTGTTTTATACCGATTCTCGCTTTCCCGGAGCGCCTCCTCGGCCTTCTTACGGTCTGTTATGTCTTTGATCGCTCCTATAATGGCGGTGACTTTTCGGCTGCCCGGCTCCAGGACGGGCCTCGCGAAAATATTCACCCATCTTTCCTCGCCGCTTTTCAGGATCGTCCGGCATTCAAGATCGCCGGGGGCGCCGGATTCCATGACTTCCCGCATAAAGCTCATAGCTTTATAAGCGTCTCCCGGATGGAATATCGACATCCAGGAATCCGGAGTTTTTACCTCTTCAATCGTTCGCCCAGTGATCGAATTGAAGTTATCCGACAGGTCGCTTAATTCAATCTCTCCGCCGGGATTGATTTCCACACGGAATATGTAATCCGTTGTTAGCTCGGATACGATTTTGTAACGCTCTTCGTTCTTGCTCAGAGTCTCTTCAGCCAGTCTTCGGGCGGTTATATCCGTCATTGAATGAATAACGTATGAAAAAGCGCCTTGCTGATCGAAAACAGGGGCGCACGTAACAAGCCATATTTTGCCAAGAGCTTCCATTATCATCTCTTGCGCTTCGATGTCCCCGGAATTCAGCATCGCTTCGAAAGGGCAGCCCGCCGGCGGCTTGTCCGAATTGTGGAACACCTCAAAACACTTGCTGCCTGCGATTTCATGATCGGTTTCGCCTAATACCGACCATACAGCTTTATTCGCGAATAATATATTGTGTTCTTTGTCTAAAATGAGCGTTTTATTGCCCACCGAATGATAAACATTCTTCCAATCAATATTCAGATTGCTGTTTTCCATAAAACACCTGCGTCAAGACAGAAAATCATTAGATGTGAATATTATAACAATAATACCACAAAACCGGATTCGTGATGAAAGATAAATTAGCGGTCAGTCCCGTCTTAAATGCGCTGCATATTCGAACACATCGCAAAGCATTCAAAACTATACGCCGGATATTTCTTATCGCTCTTTTTCGATGTAATATATTTATAACATTCGATGCGCGCGGCCTTGAAGTTTAAGAGGGAAGGGCGGCATCGCGAAAATAAGGAAAAAGTTCATGAATCAAAATGATGAAAAGCCGGATCCGATGTTTCGAGGGGACGGCGATGACGGGTATGTCGATATGGCGCCGGGAATCCGGCGCAGAACCCTCGTGCATGGCGAACGCGCGCTGCTCGCCGCGTTCCGGCTTGAGGCCGGCAGCCGCATACCCGAGCACAGCCATCCGGAAGAGCAGACCGGGTACCTCGTGTCCGGCGCTATGACATTCTACATAGGCGGCGAGACTCACAGCGCCCGGCCCGGCGATTCATGGTCCATTCCCGGCGGCGTTAAACACGCTGTAGACGTGCGCGAGGACTCTCTCGCAATTGAGGCGTTTTCGCCGGTTCGAAAAGATTACCTTTAGCTATGCGCCGAAGGTCATGTTTGAAACATGTCCCTACGCGCCGCATCTCACTCACTCTATATCATTTTCCGCGAATCCCAATTATTGTTTTTGTTTTTGACGAACGTTTCTGGCTGAGAGTATAATTGCATAAGAATTGATTCTGCGGCGTTACGGTTAGGCAAAAAGACATTCGGAGGGGCCATGATAAAGAGGTTGCCGATTTGTTTTTGTTTAATTGCGTTTTTACTGATTGCGGCGGCGCCGCCCGAGGCTTCGGCCGCCGCGCCGAAAAAGAGCGCCGAGAAAAAGGCGGCCGCCGTTCCGGCGCTTCCTTCAGCCGCCGTTCCGGCGCTTCCTTCAGCCGCCGGACTGATAGGCAAGGTCCGCGACGCCAATGCGTCGCTGAAAAGCTATTCATTTTCGATTCACCGGCTGGACCTCGCGGACAAATTTGTGCTTAAGCGCAATGAGGAAGGCCTGAAATCCTTCAAGGCGATTCTCGACAAGCTGAGCTTTCTGACCCGGCAGAGCGGCGAAGTGTCGGAAGGCGTTAAGGGCTACAAGGAAGGCATTTCAGATGTTCTCTTCATCAAACCGTACACCATACAGTATTACATGGAAAAGTCGGATTTCGTGCCGTCGTTTCTCCAGCGAGCGAAGGTGATTTACCGGCCTGATATCAACAGCGAGGAAATATTCCTTAAGGAACCTTATATGGGGATGCTGATCCGCAAAGACGCGGAGAGCGAGTCGGCCTCGGTGTTGATACAAAACTGGACATACGAACTGATGGAACTTGACTGCGCGATAGCCAATGGCGGCGTCGCCAGGGTCGCGGGCGCCGGCGTTTACGGTGGGAAGCCGGCCTACATGCTGGACGTGACTTTGAAAAAAGGGAAAATTCCATGGGCCGTCGGTTGCGGCGGAGCGAATAAGGATGTTCCGCAAAACGCTTATGGCCAGATCAGCCGGGAGATGCAGATGATAGCCGACAGGATCGATGAATTCGGCAAAGATAGCGGGCGCACGCGTTACTGGATTGACGCCGAATCAAATCTCATAGTCAGGAAAGAAGTCACGTTCGGCAAAACAGCGGCGATAAAATACGAAATCACGAATATAAAACTGAACAGCGTTAAACCGGAAGATATTCAGGCTGTCAAAAAGAAATAAGCCCGGAGTAGAAGGGCGGGTTTCAAACCTGATAAGAAGGGCATGTTTGAAGCATGTCCCTGCGTTTCGTATCTCATACGCTTTGAATTATTGTGTCAGAATAATTGCGGTTTTTAGTGTCCGTGTTTTTTCGGGTCGGCGGTCGTTGTAATAATGACGCCGATGATGACGAGAGCGATTCCGACGAAACAGAGCGCGGGAAAAGGCTCGCCGAGGAAAGTCAGGCCGGCGATGACAGGCATCATGATATAAGAGGCGGCGCGGCCGGGAACGATTTGAACGGCTTTTCCATACTTGTAGGAGAATTGGAGAATCACAACGCCGGTTATGCCGCAGAAAACCATTATCCAGGTCAGCGGGTTCGAAGCCAGTTGGTGAAGAGTCGCTTCTCCTTTTGTAAAAGCCATGAACATCGGTGAAACGATTTTCTGAATCGATATGCCGGTTCCGGCGACGGTCCCGGCGATGATTCCCATGACCACGCCTGCGATTGACTGCAAAGTCCTGGAAA
>JBAYJY010000021.1:0-38272 GCA_041664945.1 bacterium
CCGGGGCAATCTGATGCGCCTGACGTTGCTGAAAGGCTCCCAGCGGCCCGACCCGACGGCGGACCTCGGCCATCACGAGTTCACCTACAGCCTCTACCCGCACGCCGGCGACTGGCGGCAGGCGGACACGCCGCGCCGCGCCTGGGAACTCAACGACCCGCTCGCGTCTGTCCCGCTCGCGAAATCACGCGCCGGCCTCGACCCGTCCGTTTCGTTCATTTCCATCAACCGGCCGAATGTAATGCTGGCCGCGCTCAAGCTCGCCGAGGATGAAGACGCGCTGGTGATCCGGCTGTACGAAAGCCGCAACGCGCGCGGGCCTGTCTCTGTTAAGCTCTTCAAGCCGATAGTTCAAGCGATGGAATGCGATCTGCTTGAAAAGGCCGCCGCCCCGGCGAAAGTCGTGTCCGGAGCCTTGCGGTTCGATATCAAGCCGTATGAGATAAGGACGTTTAAGTTGCGCTTCAAAAAGTGATGATTTATCCTTGCCGTAGGGGCACAGCATGCTGTGTTCCTGCTTTCTAAAACGAGAATTCGAAATGCTCTGAATGAAACGAACCCGACGGCAAACCGTGAAATCGACGCTCGAAGTTGACGGCGCGTTTTATCCTCTGAAGATACATTACGAAACGCGGCGGAACTGCGCCGCTTCCATTCGCGCGACCTCGATCAACATCCGGATACCGGCCGGTTACAGTCAGAAACTGCGCGCGGATTATGTCGCGAAGATGACAGACTGGGCAGTCGGGAAGCTGCGCGGCAACCCGAACTCGCTGAGGCCGCAGCAGCAGAAAGTTTATTCGGACGGCGACACTCTCGATGTCGGCGGCCACCTTTATTCTATCTCGATTTCGTTAGAGAATCGGAAAACCTGTTCGGCGCGGATCGCAGGCGACAACATCCGCCTTAAAATCCCGTCCGATCTCCCGGAAGATGAGAGAAACAAGATAATCCCTGCGCTGATCTCGCGCTGCATCGCGCGAAAGCGGCTGCCGGAACTCGAAGAGAGAATACGGGAGCTGAACGCGAAACATTTCAACGCCGACGTGAAAAATATCAGTTTCAAAAACAGCAAGACACGCTGGGGAAGCTGTTCGCGAGCGGGGAACATCAACATTTCGACACGGCTGCTGTTCGCGCCGGACGACGTGATTGAATACGTATGCATTCACGAGCTCGCGCACCTGATCGAGCACAACCACTCGCCGAGATTCTGGGCGCTCGTCGCCGGCGCGGCGCCGGAATATAAGGATAAAAGAAGGTGGCTGAGAAACAACGGGCGGATGTGCGAATACTAAAAAACAGTAGACAGCATAAAGCAGACAGAAGACAGCGAAAAGCAAAAGACGGGATTGGGGCTGGTCAGTTGGGGACTGGGAAAAAGCATTTAACCCTATACCCTGTACACTAAAATAGGGATTGCCCTCTCTTCAAATCAAACATATAATACCGCCATCTTGCATCTCATGGGATTTCGACGAGACTTAAAATTGATATTAAAAAGGGAGATGGATAAATGCTTAAAATTGAAACAGCCGTAATCAGTGTCAGCGACAAGACGGGCGTCGTTGAGTTCGCGAAGTTCCTCGTTAAAAACGGAGTGAAGATCATTTCCACCGGCGGGACGGCGAAGGCGCTCACGGACGCCGGAATCAAAATCGTTCCGATCAAAAAGATTACCGGCAACACGAAGGACGACTATTTCGACGGACGCATGAAAACCATCAGTTTCAACTATGAAAGCGCCCTGCTCTACCGGCGCGACAGCGCGACGCATGTAAAACAGGCGAAACAACTCGGCATCCCGAAGATAGACATGGTGGTGTGCAACCTGTACCCGTTCGAGAAGGTAACCGCGGCGGGCGACTGCACGATCGAGAAAGCGGTGGACAACATAGACATAGGCGGCCCGTGCATGGTGCGCGCGGCGGCGAAGAATTTCGACGGCGTGGCGATAGTCGTCAGTCCGGATTCGTACGGAACGATCATGGCGGAGATGAAGTCGAACAAAGGCGGCGTGTCGCGCGAAACGCGGGCGCGGCTTGCATCGATCGCGTTCGAGCGCACCGCCGACTACGACGCGGCGATCAACATTTTCTTCAGTAAGCAACTCGAAGGCAAGATGACCCGGCGCCTGAAATACACGGACGGAATCAAGCTCGGCCGCTACGCCGAAAACTGGCATCAGGTCGGCTGGATGTATCAGGACGAAACGCTCGCGTGGCCGAACCTGCCGCACTGCAAACAGGTCCACGGCGGCCCGCTCGGATACAACAACTACCTCGACGGCGAAGGCGCGCTCAACTCGGCGCTCGAATTCCGCGGCATCCCTGCGGTCTCTATCATCAAGCACTCGAATCCATGCGGACTCGCCACCGGCGCCACAATCGAGGAAGCGTTTGAGCGCGCGTGGGAAGGCGACCCGGTAAGCGCTTTCGGCTCGGTCATAGCGCTGACCCGCAACATGACGCTCGGCATCGCAAAGCTCATCGAGAAACGGTTCGTTGAAATCATCATCGCCCCGAAGATAGAGCCGAAGGCGCTCGATTACATCAAATCGCTCGGAAAGAAGAAAGAAGGCCTGCGGCTGCTCGAATACGGCGACATCAAGTTCGCCGCCAAGGAAAAAACCCGGCTGCGCCCGATCACCGGCGGACTACTCGAACAGGAAACCGACAACCTTTACTATCTCTGCAAGAGCGCGAGCGGCCTGACGCAGAAAGCGAAACCCTACCTCTGCAAGAACAGCGGCAAGAAGCTCATGGTGGGGATTGTCACCAAAAAGCAACCGCCGGCCGATAAAGCCGGGCTCGTGGACTTCGCGCTGCGAAACGTAAAACACGTGAAGTCGAACGCGATATGCATCGCGCGCGAATATAAGAACGGAAAGTACCAGCTTCTCGGAATGGGATGCGGGCAGCCGAACCGCAAGGACTCGGTCATGCTCTGCGGAATCAGAGCGACGGACAACCTGCGCACTGAGTTCGCGAAGAAAAAAGGCGCGAAAGGCACGCGCGACGAGTTTCTCGCCGGCCTCGCGAAAAAGGCGGCGAAGGAATACTTGGAAGCCGAAGCGGCTTATGTTAAGAAACAGTTCGAGAGCGGCAACATCGTTCTCGCGTCGGACGCGTTCTTCCCGTTCCGCGACGGACTCGACAATGCGGCCTCGACGGGCGTGAAGTTCATCGTCGAGCCCGGCGGCTCGGTGCGTGACGACTCCGTTATCGCCGCGGCCGACGAGCAGGGCATCGCGCTTGTGTTCACCGGAGTGCGAAAGTTCAATCACTGACGTTAGAGCAATTGCGAGGGAACAAAGAATCTAAAAGTATTAAGACGGAAATTTAGATCGGGATTGCTTCGTCGCTCTGCTCCTCGCAATGACAAACTGAACCAAACGCAAAGGGCGGCCCGAAGGCCGCCCTTTTTAATTCACTAAAAATTAAACATGCTTTCGCATGGGGCCTGCTATTTAATTATTAAGCGTTTTTCGCCTTTCGCTTCACCGGCGCCTTCTTCGGGGTCCTCTGCTTGATAATCGGCGTCGGCTTGGGCATGACAAAATTCATCTCCCAAAAATCCGGATATTCTTTAACTTCCCCGCAGTGCATACACTTAAAAACGGTTACGGTGACCTCAACTTTTTTCGGGCCGCCGCGGTTATTCGTCGGAAAAGATTCCACTATCCACTGGCCTTTTTCAGGTGTAGCCTTGAAAACGTGTGAACATCCCGTTGTTTTTATTTCCGCCTTTACCGCTTTTTTCACCTTCTTAACTCTGCTTCGGTTTTCCATTGCTGTCGCCCCTTTCCCGCTGTCCCTACTTTATATTAAACAATCTAACTTCCGTTTTGTTCCTTACACTTTAAATGAAAATCGTTGCCGAACGGCCTTAAGAGTCATAATCCGGGAATAAATCTGAAGCGCCGGACTCAAAGCGGCGAACAGATAGGATACAGCTTTTTGGGGGAAAATACAAATGCCCGCCCTAAAGCCCGGGGCCGGGCCAAAAGAGTCTTTGAAATCAGAGGATTCCGCGGGCGGCCTTTTGGGGCCCTTTCGTTTTGTTGACATCCAAAGATTCCGACACTACAATATTATGCTTGTAAAAATGGCAGGAAAGTGTCGCTCAGGGAGGGGTTCATGGCCCAATTAATTGACGAACAAGTAGTATTGACGCCGGACGGGCATAAAAAGATGCTCGAGCTGTTAGACCATCTAAAAAAGGAACATCGCGCGGATATCCGGGAGCGGATGCAGAACGCTGAGAAAAGCAGCGTAGTGTCTGAAGACCCGGAATTCGAGGAAATCAAGAAGGATCAGGCCATACTCGAGAGCCGGATCGCCCACATCGAGGCAATCCTGAAGAAGAGCAAGGTGCTGACGTTATCCGAGATTTCCACCGACCGAGTAGGAATCGGCTCCCGCGTAAAGGTGAAGAACCTTAAAACCAAAACCGAGGAAGAATACACGATTCTTTCCTCGATGGAGGCGAATCCGGCGGAGAACCGCATTTCGGACGCGAGCCCGGTCGGCCGGGCGCTGATGCGCATGAAAAAGGGAGATATCGTTCACGCAGAAACTCCCAAAGGGCGCGTCAGGTACCTGATCGTAAACATCAAGAAATAGTCTGAGCCGGTTTTTCCGGCCATGCTTACAGCTTCCTAAACGAACCCGAATCACCTATCGGAGCGCCGCGCGCGGGGGTATATCATGGATATTATTGACGAACAAACTAAGACCGCATCCGAAAAGCAAGTCAATCAAACTATCACTGACGAACAATATCAGCATAGAATCGAAAAGATCGAAAAGCTTAAAGCTCTCGGCGTTCCCGCCTACGCGAAGAACTTCAACCGGACGCACACCGCGGCGCAGATTGCGATCGATTTCGAAAAGCTCATCGCGGAGGAGACAAAGGTCTCCATCGCCGGACGCATCAAAACCATCCGGAAAATGGGCAAGGCCTCCTTCTGCGATCTATACGACGATTCAGGGAAAATGCAGATTTACGTAAAAGCCGACAAGCTCGGCGAGGAAAAATATGAAATCTTCAAACTCATAGACATCGGCGACATAATAGGCGTCACGGGCCAGGTTTTCACGACCCGCACGGGCGAACTGACTGTCGTCGCCGAGGATCTCATTCCGCTCACAAAAAGCCTTCGCGAACTGCCCGAAAAATTCCACGGGCTGCGGGATGTCGAAATCCGCTACCGGCGCCGCTATCTCGACCTGATAGCCAACCCGGATGTGAAAAAAGTTTTCGAAACGCGCATCAAGATCGTGCGCCGCATCCGCGAATTCCTGCACGGCCGCGACTTCTGCGAAGTCGAAACGCCCATGATGCAGGCGGTGCCCGGCGGCGCCACGGCGAGACCTTTCATCACTCACCACAACGCGCTCGACATCGATCTCTATATGCGCATCGCGCCCGAACTTTATCTGAAACGCCTCGCGGTCGGCGGCTTCGAGCGCATCTTCGAAATCAACCGCAATTTCCGCAACGAAGGCATCTCCACAAGACATAATCCCGAGTTCACGATGCTCGAACTCTATCAGGCATATACTGATTACAACGGAATGATGGAAATCACCGAGTCGCTGATCGCTGACGCGGCGCAGACCGCCCTCGGAACGACGAAAGTTGTATATCAGGAAAAGGAAATCGATTTTACGCCCCCGTGGAAAAGAATCCGCTGGGTGGACGCGTTCAAGGAATTCGCCGGACTGGAACTCGACCTCAAAGCGGGCGCCGCCGGCCTCGCCGCGATCTGCAAATCGCGCGGAATCGATGTCGATCCGGCTTCAAACGCCGGCCAGTTGATGGACGTTTTATTCGGAGAACTCGTCGAGCCGCATCTCATGCAGCCGACTTTTGTTTATGATTACCCGACTGAAATCTCGCCGCTCGCCTGCCAGCGCGACGACGACCCTGATTTTACCGAACGTTTCGAGCTGTTCATCAACGCGTTCGAGATCGCTAACGCTTTCACCGAACTTCGCGACCCGCTGGAACAGTTGCGCCGCCTGGAACACCAGCAGTCTCTGCGCGACTCCGGCGACGCCGAAGCGCACCCGATCGACAACGATTATGTCCGCGCGCTCGAATACGGGTTCCCGCCCACCGGCGGACTCGGCATCGGCATAGACCGGCTCGTCATGCTACTCACCGACTCAGCCTCTATCCGAGACGTCATTTTCTTCCCGCTCCTGCGCCCCGAAGAGGGATAAGAAAACAATTGTGTTAAGGAAAACTTTTTCAAAAGTTTTCCTTAATATCCTTTCAAAACTCTTCAACGCTTCGCGCGACTTCGCGCGCTTCGCTAATGTCTTAAGATATCGAATATCCATATGAATCATAAATAGTTCAAGGTTTTCAAAGGATCCCAAAAGCTTTAGTAACGGGCTTTAGAAATTTACTCTCAACTTTCGATTGTCCTATCGACAACTTGTTGCCTCGGAATTATTCGGAAAAATACAATTGTGTTTGAACGATTATATTAATCATAAGCAGACTGCTGAGGCCCGAATAAAAAGCCGGCTGACCGGCAAGCGGAGCGCGCGAAGTCGCGCGGAGCGTTAAAGAGTTTTGGAAAAAGAGTTTGAGGAAAAACCTTTTTCAAAAGGTTTTTTCTCAAGCGCCCTTACCAGTTTCGGGCATACGGGCGGTTGCGGTGATTGATGATCTGTTGAATTTCCTGGGCGGTGATTTTGGGGCGTTTCGGTTTGAGGAGCGTTTTCATGGCGTCGTCGAGGCCGTCGAGAGTCAGTTCAAACATGGGGAACATTTTGGCTATGATGTGTCCGCTGACGGATGACTGAAAAGTGCGTTTGCGCATCGGGTTCAGCCAGACGATTCCCGGGAATTTCATCATCAGGCGGTACATCCACCAGATGCCCGGCTCTTCGTTCCGGTAGAAGTAGTCAATCGCGCCGTTGGCGTCCAGCAACTCGCTCGGGGCCATGCTCGCGTCGCCGACGAATATTATCTTGTAGTCGTTCTCGAACTGCTTCAGAAAATCCGGCGTGGCGAGGTTGTCGTTGCGCTCAATATCCTTCCACAAATCCTGATATATGCAGTTGTGAAAATAGAAGGATTTCATATCTTTTATCTGCGATTTAGCGGCGCTGAACAGCTTGCTCACGGCCCAGTGGTAGGGCTCCATCGAGCCGCCGACGTCCATTAGCAGCAACAGCTTGATCTTATTCTTCTTGCCGCGCATCCATGAGATTTCCAGCTCGCCCGCGTTGCGGCAGGTTTTGTCCACCGTCGTGTCGATGTCGAGTTCGTCCTCAGGCCCGACAGGCAGCAGCGTGCGCAGTTTCGAGAGCGCGACGCGTATCTGGCGCGTGTCGAGCACCATATCGCTCGAATAGTTTCTAAAATATCTCTTTTCGGCAATCTGGATGGCGGACCCGTGGCGGCTGTAGCCCTGCCCTATCCGGATTCCAGCGGGATTGTAGCCGAACGCGCCCTGCGTGGAGCGGCCGCCGGTCCCGATCGCCCGGTCGCCGCCGACATGCTGCTTGTAGTGGCCTTCCTCGAACTGGCGCCGGAAGTTTTCCAAAACCTCCTCGAGCGGCAGCGCCTGCAACAGACGCTTTTCCGCTTCCGTCAGTATCAGCGGGTCAACCTGCTCCAAGCCCTTGAGTATCTCGTCCACAATTTCGTCGCTCGTCTCGATGCCCTCGAAGAAATGTTTGAACACGCGGTCGTAGCGGTCGAAGTACGTCTCGTTCTTAACCAGAATCGAGCGCGCGAGATGATAAAACGTTTCGAGGTTGGATTCAGCCAGTCCGTGCCCGAGCGCATCGTGAAGCATCATCCACTCGTTGATGGTGACCGGCACTCCCGCGCGTCTTAATTCGAAGAAAAAATTTATGAACATTCAGCTATATCTTTCGCTTTCCTGCTTTTGAAGAAAAACCTTTTGCCGACTGGCCGTCAAAAAAGGTTTTCATCTTTCTAAAACATCAATAAGGCAACTGCTGCGCGAGAACGACATCCACATCCTGTTCCTTTTTGATGAGTACGCCGAGGAAGGGGATTTCGCGGCGCAGGCGGGCGGGATCTATTCCGCCGGCGACGAGCGCCTGCACCCAGTCGATCAATTCGCTTGTGGACGGCTTCTTGCGCAGCGCGTCCAGTTCGCGAATCCAGAAGAAGCGTTTCAGCGCCTCGCGCATCAGAACCTTCTCGATATTCGGATGATGCACGTGGACGATGGCCTCCATCATTTCCAAATCCGGGAACTCGATGAAGTGGAACAGGCAGCGGCGCAGAAACGCGTCCGGCAATTCCTTCTCGTTGTTGCTCGTTATGATAACAACCGGCCTGTGTTTCGCCGACACCTGTTCGTTCGTCTCGTGAATGTGGAATGACATTTCGTCCAGTTCGTTAAGCAGGTCATTCGGGAATTCAAGGTCCGCCTTGTCGATTTCGTCTATGAGGAGCACAACTTTTTCATCAACCGCGAACGACTCGCCGAGCTTGCCGAGCCGGATGTAGTGCTTGATGTCGGAGACGTCGTGGTCGCTGAACCGGCTGTCGTGCAGGCGCTGCACGGTGTCGTAGATATACAGGCCGTCCTTCGCCTTCGTGGTGGATTTAACATTCCAGACGAGCAGCCGCATGCCGAGGTCTTCAGCGATCGCGTTTGCCAGACGCGTCTTGCCCGTGCCCGGCTCGCCCTTGACGAGCAACGGCCGTTTCAGAACCATCGCCGCGTTGACGACGTCCCTCAGCCCCTTTGACGTTATATAGTTATCCGTTCCTTTAAATCCGTCCATCATGCCCGTTCCCTTAGTTTCCGACCTTCTCATATCGCATACCTCATGTTGATTTCAAAACAATGCAACGCTTGTGAATAATATAACAAACGATTTGGGCTGTTTCAAACTTTTGCGTTTTTTGCCGGCTGGCGCGCCGGCGTGGCGGGCGCAGCATGCTGCGCCCCTACGGCGCGGAGATGGGAATTGAGTTCGGGATTGCTTCGCTTCGCTCGCAATGACGCGTTTCGAGTTCGGGATTGCTTCGCCACTGCGTTCCTCGCAATGACGCTTTCCTTTTTGCTTTATATTTTCCCCGTCTACTATCTGCTGTCTGCCGTCTACTGTTTTTCAATTCCTATCAGCGCCGGCGATCATGCAGACAAACTGGGCGGCCGAGCCGCAGGCGAGGAAGAAAGCCGGGTCGTCTTCAGGCCCGCGGCCCATGGTTGTGACGCGGAAGCCGTTCGCTTGAAGCGCCTCAATAGCGACCGAGCCGTCGGCTTCGTAAATCGAATGGTCCTCATACAAATCCGAAGCGGCTATTTGCCGTTTGACAACATCGCTCTGTTCCGGCGGCAGTTTCGGCAAAGTGATCGTAGCGCGCGCGAGCGCGACTTCAGACAATGCGGTGATGGTGTGGTGGCTGATGCCGACATGCCTCTTTCGCTGATCGGCAAAGCTGAGGCGCGGAACGACTACCGGCTCGCCCTTCAACGCCGCGACTGCATTCACCCACTCGCCGACCTCGAGTCCGGCGTTTCCGAGCCGCGTGCCGGTTCCGGCGATCCCGACTCCCATCGCAACCATTATGACATCCGCGCCGAGCGCCGCGCGCGCCGCCGCGAGCGCCGAAAATTTCGTAACCGTTTCGAGATCGCCCCCGAACGCATTCCCGCAGGTGACCGTCGCGGAGATTATTTGTTTGTCTTTTAGATCGCGCACGGTGCGGCTGAACGCGAGCGGCAGGCATGCGCCGTCGGTCATGATGTAGACGATCCGCAAGTCCTGGCGCATGGATTTGATCGCCGCGCACACCGGCGCGACCATGCTGTGCAGGCCGCCGATGACGACCGGCGTTCCGCCGAGGTCCGAGAACGCCTCGATCGCCGCCCTGTGGGGGCTGCCCTCCTCCTCGGCGCAGAGCACGCGCGCCTGCGACGGCGTGTAGCGCAACTTCATTATGTGCCCGGCGCCTTCCGACATTCTATGCTCCGGGCTGCTCAGGTTCGCCATCACGAAATGCCTGCCGCCGGAACCGAGATCGAGGCGCACTGCGGTAGTGTTCAGCAAAACTTTGTCGCCCACCGCAACGGAACCGGTCAATGGCGGATAGCAGATCGCCTTGGCGTGTCTGCCGCCGACCTCGACATCCAGTTCCTGCATCTCGTCGCCGTCGGACAATATTCTTGAGACTACTCCTTCTTTCGATTCGATCATAAAATTCCTTTTCATGCCCCGGAGCGATTTCGCCCTGCATCCCCTATCTCATCCGTGGCTTAATTTTCAATTAACGTCGGAACCGTGAGCGCGGCCTGCGGAAGTATCAATCCTTCGCCGCCGAGAGCGCCAACCGCTTTTTCGATTTCGCCGGGGCCGGCAAGCGGAGTCATTCCCATTTTCAGCGCGAACGTTTCCGGCATCTCAGAAAGCAGGAACACGCGCGCCGCCCCTGTTTTTTCGAGCGTCCGCAGCGCCGTGTGTCCCATAACACTATATTGCATTCGGAGCTTCGATTCTATCTCCGCGGTCGATTCCTCTTCGAACCACTTTGCGAATCCGTCGGGGCCGATCCCCTCTGAACATGCCGTGACAAGAATGATGGTTCCTCCGGGCGCGACCGCGCGGAAGGCGTTATCGAGCGATTTGTGCGACTGGTAGAAATTGATGTCTTTCGGGTATCCGCCGCAGGAAGCGATGACCCACGGCGCGCGCGCCGGGATCGGAACGCAGAACCATCTTGCCGCGCGGCGGCATGCGGCTTCATGCGAGGCGGCGATTCCGCCGGTGAAAAACGCGGCCGGACGGCTCTGGCCGTCGGCGATGACTTGAATCGCGAAATCGACGCGGACACGGCCGAGCGCGTCGAGCAGATCCTCATGGATCGGGTTTCCGGCGAGCGACGCGGTTCGGGCGAGCGGATGCGTTCCGCCGCCGGGAGCGAGGTTCAGGCTGTGATTCGCAAGAACTGTCTCGCGGGCCGCGAGGCCGGGAACAATGCTTTTGCGTCCGCCGGTGAAGCCTGCGTAGTAATGCGGCATCACGACGCCGGTGACAATCAGCAAGTCGGCTTCCGCCGCAAGCTTGTTCACGGCCACCGGCGTTCCCGCCGCGGTGCGTCCGAGGGATACGAGTTCCGCCGCGTTGTCGCAGTCGTGGTCGACAAGCCTGACGCGCCCGGCGGCTTCCGCGCCGACGATCCCCGCCCGTTCCTCCGCAGTTTGCGCCTCATGCATTCCGAGCGCGAACAAAACGGTTATGCCGTCGTCCGCGACGCCGCACGCGTTCAGTTCGTCGAGCAGCGCCGACAGCCAGATATCGGCGCCGTAGCGGCGTGTTTTGTCAGAGACGACAATGCGCGCGGACTGCCTGCCCGCGACGACATCGCGAAACGGCGGTCCGGAGTCCGGCGAATCAAGCGCGCGTCTGAACCGGCTTATGATATCCGTGCGTGAATAATCTGTTTCGGGGGATCCGGGTTTGAGGCGTTGCGCCCGCCGCGCCGCTGTGTCCGGAATTTCAATAAGCGACTTACCGTATCGGACGAGATTGTCCATTTCGGTTCCTGTCGCGATTGAGATGGCGGACCATGCAGACCTTCGAGCCGCCGTTCACGTAATTGACTTCATCCATGAGGCGGTTGACGAGAAAAATGCCGCGTCCGCGATCTCGCTGAACGCCTTCCGCATCCGTAGGGTCGGGAATCTTTTCGAGATCGAAGCCCTTGCCTTCGTCCTGAACGACGAACTCGAGGCGGCCGTCATACAGCGTGCAATCGATCTTGACCTGCTTTGTCGGGTCCTTCTTATTTCCGTGCTCGATCGCGTTGATTCCGAGCTCGTGCATGGCGAGTTTCAGTTCCCAGATTTCGTCTGCCGCCATGCTTGTGCGTATGAAGAGTTGCGAGATGAGATCGTTTACCTGTTCGAGATAAGTGAATCTGCTTTCGAACTCGAAGGAGATGCTATGTTTGATGCCGAGAACCTCGCGGGCGCGGCGCCCTTTTTCGATCGTATCGGCGACCGCGCGGCCGAGCTCGGGGGTCTCGAACGGTTTTGAGACGTAGGCGTCGGCGCCGGTTTTGAAGCCTCTCAGTCGATCCTGTTCGGTGTCCTTGGCGGACAGCATCAAAATCGGTATGCAATTAAACTCGCGCTGAATTTTCAACCTTTGGCAAACTTCGTAACCGTCTATGCCGGGCATCATAATGTCGAGAATAATCAGGTCGTAAGGCCTGCGCGGCGCCATCTGCAGCGCGGTCTCGCCGTCGAAAGCCATGTCGACGTCGTAGCCCTTGACGAGCAGATACTTCTCCAGCATCCGGCAAAGGTCTTTGTCGTCGTCTACGATCAGAATCAGTTTTTTCTCAGACATTAATAAACTCCGCGAACCAAAAGCGCCGCCGTTAATTTGAGGCTTTGATCAATTCCGTTATCATCGGAAGCGCCTCTTCAACTTTTTCGCGCAGAACGATCTCCGCGCGCGGATCGATATATGTTTCCTGCAGATTGACGACGATGAGCTTTGCGCCGTTTTGGAGAGCGACGCGCGGCATGAACGACGCCGGGGCGACGGTGAGCGACGAACCGACGACGATCATCACATCGCAGCTTTCCGAGTCGCGCTCGGCCTGCACGAGTTCGGTGTATGGAAGCTGTTCGCCGAACAGAACGACATCCGGTTTGATGACGCCGCCGCAGTCGCAGCGCGGCACGCCTTTTTCGCCAGCCTTGATCCGGGCGCGGATTTCGTCCGGCCCGTATAGTTTCCGGCATTTCATGCAATGCGCCCGCTCGCTGTTTCCGTGCAGTTCGATAACTTTTTTCGAGCCGGCGCGGCGGTGCAGGTTGTCTATGTTTTGAGTGATAATCGAGTTGAGAAGGCCCATCGTCTCCCAGTCGGCGAGCGCCTGATGAGCCGGATTCACGGGAGCCGTCTCGACGGCGGACACGAACGGAGCCATGAAGGTGAAAAAGTTTTCCGGGTTAGTCCTGAACGTTTCAATCGTGGCGACCTCGACCGGGTCCACCTTTTCCCAGAGGCCCTTGCCGGGCGTTCTGAAATCGGGAATGCCCGAAGGCGTACTGATTCCGGCGCCGGTGAGCGCCACCGTCTTTTTTGAGTTTCTGATTAATTCGGCGGCTTTGTGGAGCAACTTTTCGCTCACGTCTTGTCTCCGGTTTTTTTCGCGCCGGCCATGCACGATTTCGTCGCGCCCCCCATGCCCTCGAACACTTCCTTGAAACGGTCGTATCCGTTCGGATATCCGGTCCGCAGCTTGACCATTCCGCCAGCGTCCGTCAGGAATATCACCGGCACTCCGTTCACCATGTATGGATACTGCATATCCGGCAACTCATCGATATCGATCAACACGATCTCTACGCAGTCGGAAAAATCTTTCTCGAACTTGCGAACCGCGGGCAGCGTTTCCATGCAGTAATGGCACCATTTCGCCATGAAAAACACGAGCTGCGGCTTTTTTTTCTTTATCGCATCAGCAATCTTTTTCTGTACGTTGTTCGGTTTTAGCTTCTGCGTCACGGCGTCGGCCATCTCTTCTTCCGAAAGGTCCATTTCCCAGAAACCGACAAGCCCCGCGTCCGGCCGTATCAGAACCACCGTCGGCACATAGCGGCCTTCGTAAGCGTAAAACGGAGCGGGCGAGTCCTCGGTTTTGATCGTCACAACTTCGGCGCCGCCCTTCTTCGCCGCTTTTTTCACCGTGTCGAGCTGGTCGATGCTGTCCTTGATTTCGCTGGAATAAAAATAAACGAACACCGACTTGCCTTTGCGAAGGAACTCGCCGACAGCGTCCGCCGCGTCCTTTTTTTCCGGCGCCTTCACAACCGCTTTTTTAGCGGCTGTTTTCGCGGGAGTTTTTTTAGCGGCGGTTTTCGCCGCCGGCTTTTTGGCTGCTGCCGGCGCAGTCGCGGAATGCGCCGAAATGGCAAGCGCCGCGATCCCGACCATGAGTATTATTGTTGTTATCCGGAGCGCGAGAGATGCTGAGGTCACAGTAGTTCTGTTCTTTTTCATGAATATATTATAACACAATAAAAAGCTTTTTCCATGCCCGGCGGACGGCAGGTTTTATAATTGAGAATATTGACGGCAGTTAACATGCGCGTTAACATGGTATTATGAGACGGACGGTAGTTTTCTATCGGAAAGCGGACGGCAAATGTCCTGTCCGGGATTTCCTGGATACGTTGCCTTCTCAGGCGGCGAGGAAAGTTACATGGGTTCTCAGGCTTGTTGAGGATTTGGATGTTGTGCCGGCTGCATTTTTCAAGAAACTCGAAGGGACGGAAGGCATCTGGGAATGCAGAATAACATCTGGTTCAAACAGTTATCGGATATTTTGTTTCTTTTATGAGCATTCCATTGTGGTATTAACCCATGGGTTTGCCAAGAAGACTCAAAAAACGCCACGGTCCGAAATTGAAAGGGCGGAATCTTATCGAAGAGATTTTCTAAAAAGGAGAAAGAAAAATGAGTGACCTCAAAAGGTATATTGACGATAGAAAAAAGCGGGACAAGCGATTCGCCGAAGGTTACGACGAGGGGTACATCCATCTGAAAATCGGCGTCA
This sequence comes from bacterium, assembly GCA_041664945.1. GTDB lineage: Bacteria > UBP15 > UBA6099 > UBA6099 > UBA6099 > JBAYJY01. Next base: position 14,584 of record JBAYJY010000021.1, read on the forward strand.
TGCTTCGCCAGGCGCGCGAAGAGGCAGGATTAACGCAGGAAGAACTTGCCGGCAGGCTCAACACTCAAAAGACAGCGATTTCACGCATAGAAAATCACGCTGAAGACATCAAGCTGTCCACATTGAAACGTGTCGCGACCGCTCTTGGAAAACGTTTGGAAATCAGAATCGCCTGATTAAGATAATGTCGAAAACCGCTATGAACAATACGTCAGAATCGAATGAATTCACGCTTCGGGAAGCGGTCGAATCCGATATCCCCCGGCTTTCGAAACATCATAGTTTGATGTTTGAAGAAATTTGGGAGAAAACATCCCGGGCCATCGGCGAAGCTAAAGGCGCTGAGCTCGAGAATGAATATGCGGAGAAGTTAAAACAGGAAATGCCGGCGGGTGTTTGCAAGTCGTGGGTGTTTGAGAAAAATAACGAAATTGCGGCAAGCGGCGCGATTAGTATCGTCAACCTCGTTTCAACACCGGATGATCATTCTTCGAGAGTCGCATATCTACACACCATGTACACGGAGCCACAATATCGCGGAAATCATCTTGCCGGCATGATAGTACAGAAGGCGATCGGCTATTGTAAATCCATCGGACTAAAGCGCATCTTTCTTGTCGCAAGCGATGCCGGGAAGCCAGTCTATGAAAAAATCGGCTTCGTTTCATCTCCGGAAACAATGCGATATTTTATAAAATGATGTTTCGCGCAGCATACCCCTAAATGCCAAGCCCATTGATGTTTATTTGAGATTCCTCTCTTCGCTCGGAATGACAAAAACACTGAAAATAGAACCACTGGATTAGGTGTTTTCCGGGGCTCTGGAGTTCCTCGTGCTAATTTAGCGCTGCATTCCCAAATATCCAACACGTTATAATGGCGTTATCACGCATACTCAGGATCGAGTTTCATTGCTGTCGAATAATCATTTGTAGCAAGATCGTATATGCCTTTTTCATGATAAGCCCCGCCGCGGTTACTATAAAGCGCAGGGTCGTTTGGATTAATCTGTATAGCGCGAGAGAAATCTCTTATCGCTAGATCATATTTCTTTTTTTTAACAAAAACTATGCCCCTGTTGTTATAAGCATGTGACCTAAGAGGGTCTATTGCTATTGCGTTCGTAAAATCTGCAGTCGCTTCCTGGTATTTTTCCATCTTTGAGAAAACAATGCCACGTTCATTGTAAGCGTCATAGTTTGGACATTTTTCGATTTCTTTTGCGAACTCCTCAATAGCGCTCTGGTAATCGCCAGCCTTCGCTAATGAACTTCCTATGCTATAAAATGTCTCTATAAATTTCAATTCGCGTTTTTCGATTGTCTCGCTATGTATGTGACATACGGTTTCTTTTTTATCTAATTCTTCATTATCCACAAGCGGTATTTCGATTTTGTCTTTAGACGTTGAATTTGTTTTTACTTTTGAATTATTGTGAATTAGCGTCAATGCCGAAATAGCAAAACCAAAAGCAAGCCCCGCAATAAAAATTAAAATATGAATTGCATTAGAGGCCAATGAATATAGTCTCCGATTCTTCTCTCATTCCATTATCTCGGACTGCTTTTGATTCTATAATAACACAAATAATCGGCTGTCAACAACTATCGCTATACACGCTGCAAAATCTATGCGGAGACGGCGGCGCCTTGCTTGGAGAGCGGGCATCCTGCCCGCTCTTTTTGGGCGCAGCATTCTGCGCCCCTACGGTTAATTGGAATTGAGATTGCTTCGTCGCTACGCTCCTCGCGATGACGGCGCTTTTCTCTTTATTGAGTTACTCTATTCTCTATGATAGAATAAGCGGGTGTCCGGCGCGGGCCGGGCGGAAGTCAAACGGAGACGCAACGTGATTAAGAAAATCGAACCGGATTATGCTCAGTTCTGCCGACTTGCGGCAAAAGGCAATATCGTGCCGGTGTATGCGGAAACGATGGCCGACGTTCTCACGCCGGTGTCGGCGTACATCAATATCGCGAAGGGGAAAAAGTATTCGTTCCTTCTCGAAAGCGTGGTGGGCGGCGACCGTATTGCGCGCTACTCGTTCCTCGGCATCTCGCCCTACTCGGTGTTCAAGAGCAAAGGCGACAAGTACGAGATCGACGGCGTGTCATATCAGGGCGACCCGCTGAAGGCGATCGACCGGATTTTCCAGCGGTTCAAGGTCGCCGGCGCGGAGGGACTTCCGCCGTTCATCGGCGGCGGCGTCGGCTTCTTCGGTTACGACATCATACGCCACATCGAGAACCTGCCGCTGCACGCGAAGGACGACCTCGGCTTCCCCGACATCTCGTTCATGTTCACCGACTCGATCCTGATTTTCGACCATCTCAAGCACAAGATCAAAATCGTGTGCTGCGCGCGGATCGAGAAAGGCCGCTCGCTGCGCGAATCCTATCAGGAAGCGCAGGCCCGGATCGAAACGCTTTACAACGAACTGTGGAGCGCTCGATTCATGAAACCGTCGCCGGCCCCGGCGAAAAAGCCGAAACCGGTCCGGTTCACCACGAACATGACGAAGGAACAATTCAAAAAGAACGTAAAGACCGCGAAGGAACACATCAAGGCGGGCGACATATTTCAGGTCGTGCTGTCGCAGCGGTTTTCGACAAAGACGGAGACGCCGCCGTTCGACATCTACCGCGAGTTGCGGTCGGTCAACCCGTCGCCGTATATGTTTTACCTGCAGCTTGACGACATCACGCTGATCGGGGCATCGCCGGAAGCGCTGGTGACAGTTCGCGGACGCGACATCACGGTGCGCCCGATCGCCGGCACGCGGCCCCGCCCGGCGGACCCGGCGCGCGAGGACTCCGTGGTGGCCGGCCTGCTCGCAGACGAAAAGGAACGCGCCGAGCACATCATGCTCGTCGACCTCGGCCGCAACGACCTCGGCCGCGTCGCGGAACCCGGAACGGTCAAAGTCACCGACCTGATGACGATTGAAAAATATTCGCACGTGATCCACATAGTCTCGAACGTGACCGGCAAGCTGCGCAAGGGACGCAACGCGGTGGACACGCTGCGCGCGTGCTTCCCGGCGGGCACGGTGTCCGGAGCGCCGAAAGTGCGGGCGATGGAGATCATCGAGAAGCTCGAACCGACGCGGCGCGGCCCCTACGCCGGCGCGATCGGATATCTGAGTTTCACCGGTTTTTTCGACACCTGCATAACGATCAGAACGATTTTCATGAAGGACGGCGAGGCGCACGTGCAGGCCGGCGGCGGGATTGTCGCCGACTCGGTTCCCGAGCGCGAATACATGGAATCGGTGAATAAAGCGAAAGCGCTAAGAATAGCGATCGAGCGAGCGGCGGAGGGAATATCTTGATAGCGGTCATAGACAATTACGATTCGTTCACATACAACCTCGTGCAGTATCTCTACGAATGGGAATCGAACATCCGCGTCTTCCGTAACGACAAGATCACGGTGGAGAAGCTGGCGGAACTGAAGCCGGATTTTCTGGTGATTTCGCCGGGGCCCGGAACGCCGGACGACGGCGGCATCAGCCTCGCGGCGATCGGCGCGTTCGCCGGCAAGATTCCGATACTCGGCGTCTGCCTCGGGCATCAGTGCATGGTTCAGCATTTCGGAGGCGTCGTGCGCCGCGCGGACCGGCTTATGCACGGCAAGGTGTCCGACATCAGCCACGACGGCAAAACCATTTTCAAGGGGATCGAAAATCCTTTCGTCGCGACGCGCTACCATTCGCTGATCGCGGACCCGCCCTCCATGCCCGACTGCCTGCAGGTCACCGCGAAAACCGATCAGGGCGAGATAATGGGAGTGCGCCATAAAAAAATGAAAATCGAGGGCGTGCAGTTTCATCCGGAATCCATCCTGACCGGACCGGGAAAACAGTTGTTGAAAAATTTTCTGGAATTATGAATAATTCCGAATCAGCCATTAGGATTCAATATAAATAAATCGTATGAAGAAAAACGCGCTAAAAACTATGTTCGGAAGACTCGCGGCGGCGGCGCCTTTTGCGCTTCTTGTGTCCGCATTTTTCCCGGTGGCCGTCTTCGCGGCCAAAACCCCGGATAAAATTAAAAACATGTCGATTATGGAAAAGATAAAGCTGGCGAGCCCGCTATCGGGTTCCAGCGAAGAAATACTGGCCATGCTAACCGGCATAGGACTTCTATTCTGCTTTCTGATAATCTTCTTTTTGTTTTTCCGGCGCTGGAACATACCGCGCATGGGTTACTTCTTCGTCACGCTCCTGATTCTGATCACGCGCTTTCGAGAGCCCGCCGATCTCTTCTGGAAAACGGGCGCTGTCACAGCCGGCCTGTTCTCTCTCGCCATGTTCGTTAACGCCCATTTGAAACACGATTTCGACTCCAGAAAAGAACCGCTCTATTTTCTGTTCAACGCTTTCACCCTTCTCATAATCGCTTTTTCAACTGAACCTTTCACGATATGCATCGCCGGCGTTTCGCTGCTGGCCTCCCTGTTTTTTCTCATAACGCTTAAGCCCGTGCGGCGCGGCAAATTCACGCAGCTCGACGCGGACGCAAAGATAATGGAAACTCTCGAAAAGAAGGCTCGACGCCCTTTATGAATTCTCTCCTCAACCGAATAATCGAATCGAAAAAGAATGAGCTTGCCTCTATTATGCGGCGGACTCCGGAGTCCGAGCTTTGCGAAGCCGCGGCGTCCCGGGAACCGGCGCGCGGATTCGCGGCCGCCATCGCGAAACGAAACCCGCCCGCAGTCATCGCCGAATTGAAAAAAGCGTCTCCGACGAAAGGATTGCTCCGCGCTGATTTCGACGTCGAAGGTTTGGCGCGGGAATACACCGAAGGCGGCGCGGCCGCGCTGTCCGTTCTCACTGAAAAATTCTTTTTTCTCGGCGACCTGAGCTATATCGGCCGGGCGAAAGCCGTCAGCCCGCTGCCTGTCCTGCGCAAGGATTTCATCATCGACGAATATCAGATAGCGGAGACCCGCGCGGCGGGAGCCGACGCCGTTCTGCTGATTGTCGCCGCGCTCAAACAGCCGCTGCTGGCCGACCTGCTCGAACTCGCCCACGAATTCGGGCTCGACGCGCTGGTAGAGGTGCATGACGAATATGAACTCGAACGCGTCGCGGAACTTCCCTGCGACGTGATCGGCGTGAACAACCGGAACCTGAAATCAGGGCTTGTGGACCTCAAAACAAGTTTGACGCTTGCGGCGAAAATTCCGCCGGAATATTGTAAAATCAGTGAGAGCGGCATAAAAAGCCGCGCCGATATGCAGAAATTGCTTGAAGCCGGTTATAATGGATTCCTGATCGGGGAGGCGCTGGTCACCCAGCCGAGGCCAGGTCTGGCGCTCAAGGAACTGACAGGGGCGCAACAGGAAGGACTTTCTTAATGGCGTTGCCGGACGACAGAGGACACTTCGGAGTTTTCGGCGGCCAGTTCGTGCCGGAGACTCTTTTTTCCGCTTTGCAGGAACTCGACGAAAAATATAACGAACTGCAACAGGACGAGAGTTTCAAGGCGGAGCTCGGCTACTATCTGAAACATTACATCGGGCGGCCGACGCCGCTCTATTACGCCAAAAATTTCTCGGAGCGCATCGGGCACGGAAACAAAGTGTACCTGAAACGCGAGGATCTCGCGCACACCGGCGCGCACAAGATGAACAACACGATCGGGCAGGCGCTGCTGACGTTGCGGCTCGGCAAAAAGCGCGTGATCGCGGAAACCGGCGCCGGAATGCACGGCGTGGCCGCGGCGACCGCCGCCTCACTGCTCGGCCTCGAATGCGAAGTCTTCATGGGCGAACTCGATGTCATGCGGCAATCGACGAACGTGAACCGGATGAAGATGCTCGGCGCGAAAGTCACTCCCGTAACCAGCGGTTCCAGAACGCTTAAGGACGCTTCGAACGAAGCCATGCGGAGTTGGATCACCAATGTGACGTCTTCACACATGATGATCGGTTCGGTGATCGGGCCGCACCCGTTCCCGAAAATAGTGCGCGACTTCCAGCGCGTTATCGGCGACGAGGCGCGCGTTCAGATTCAGGAAGCCGAGGGAAGGCTGCCCGACATGCTGGTCGCATGCGTCGGCGGCGGCAGCAATTCAATCGGGCTTTTCTATCCTTTCATTGAGGACAAGGAAGTCGATATGGTCGGCGTCGAGGCGTCGGGCAAAGGGCTGAACACCGGCCTGCACGCGGCGTCGATCACGAAAGGCACGATGGGCGTCATCCACGGCGCGATGACATTTCTGCTTCAGGACGAAGACGGGCAAGTGATGGAAGCGCACTCGGTTTCAGCCGGGCTGGACTACCCCGGCGTCGGGCCGGAACACGCTTACCTCAAACAGAGCGGCCGCGCGCGCTACGAATCCGCCACGGACGATCAGGCAGTCGACGCCTTCCACACTCTCTGCAACGACGAAGGCATTCTGCCGGCGCTCGAAAGCTCCCATGCGATCGCTTACCTGCTGAACAATCCTATCGGCGAAAACAAAACGGTCGTCGTCTGCCTTTCTGGACGCGGCGATAAAGACATGGACATAATCACGCAGCATAAAGAAGAACGGTCGAAAATCGAAAAATGACGATAGCGGAAAAGCTTAAAATACTTAAAGAACGCAGCGAGGGCGCGCTCGCGGTTTTCATAACCGCCGGCGACCCGGACCTCGAAACCTCGCAGGAGATTTTCAACCGGCTCGGCGACTGGGGCGCGGACATCATCGAGATCGGAATCCCTTACTCCGACCCGCTCATGGACGGCCCTGTGCTTCAGCGCTCCTACCAGCGCGCGCTGCGGCGCGGCTTCAAGCTCGACCAGCTTCCGCCGCTCATCGAAACCGCGCGCAAAAAATCCGACACGCCGATCCTCATCATGTCCTGCTACAATCCGATCTATAAATACGGGCTGCGGCGCTTCTTCAGGGACGTTTCAACGGCCGGCGCGGACTCCGTTCTGATCACGGACCTGCCGCCCGAGGAATGGGGCGAAAGTCTCGACCTCGCGAAGCAGTTCAATCTCGGAACCATCTTTCTCCTCGCGCCGACAACCACCATTCAGCGAATGGAGGTCCTGAACCGCGTCTCGAATCCGTTCGTTTACTGCATCTCGAAAACCGGCGTGACCGGCGCAAGCGAAACGCTTCCGGACTCTCTGCGCAACTATCTGCGTTTCGTGCGCGAGGTGATCACGCAGCCCATAATGGTCGGGTTCGGAATCTCGACGCCCGAGCAGGCGGCGGCGGTCGGCAAACTCGCAAACGGAGTAGTCGTCGGCAGCGCGGCAGTCACAATAATCGAGCGGCATCTCGACGACAACAATCGAATATTCCACCTGCTCGGCCAGTTCGTCGGCGAGTTGAAAGACGCTTTGAAACAATGACATCATTCGGAGGATTCCGTTAATGAACGAAATAAATGATCTGCTGAAACAAATGGTCACCGCCGAAGGCTCGGACCTGCACCTCAAGGTCGGCATGCCGCCCATCATGCGCGTGGACGGCTCGCTCAAGCAAATGACCCGCGACCGGCTCAGCGCCGACTCCATCAACCAGATGGTGTTCAGCATCCTTAACGAAAAACAGAAAAAGGAATTCACCACTCACCACGAGCTCGACTTCGCATACGGCGTGCCCGGCGTCGCCCGCTTCCGCGTCAACCTCTGCATACAGCGCGGCACAATCCGCGTCGTCATGCGCATCGTGCCGTTCGACGTCAAACCCTTCACCGACCTCAACCTGCCCTCCGATTCGCTAACCTACCTGTGCCAGCGAAACAACGGACTCGTTCTCGTCACCGGCCCCACGGGTAGCGGAAAGTCAACAACTCTCGCTTCCATGATCGATTACATCAACGCGACCCGCAACTGCCATATCGTAACCGTAGAGGACCCGATCGAATTCCTCTATCGCGACAACAAATGCATCATTACCCAGCGCGAAGTCGGCACCGACACCGACGCCTTCTCCACCGCGCTGCGGCACGTTTTGCGACAGGACCCCGACGTCATTCTCATCGGAGAAATGCGGGACCTCGAAACAATCGGCACCGCGCTCACCGCCGCCGAAACGGGACACCTTGTCTTCAGCACTCTGCACACCACCGATGCGCCGGGCACTATCGACCGCATCATCGACGTTTTCCCGCCACACCAGCAGTCGCAGATCAGAATCCAGCTCGCCAACGCTCTGCAAGGCGTTCTCTGCCAGAAAGTTCTGCCGCTCAAAACCGGCCAGGGCCGCGTCCCGGCAACCGAAGTCATGGTCGCCACGCCACGCATCAAACAGTTAATCACAGAAAAAGCAAACCACATGACCTACTACGAGGCGATCCTCAACTCGCCCGAATTCCTTCACATGCACACTATGAATCAGGACCTCGTCCGCCTAAAAAAAGCAGATGTCATCACTATGGAAATCGCGCTCGCCAACTCACCGAACCCCGACGAATTCAAACTCAACCTGCGCGGCATCTACGCCGGCGGCACCAAGGACGATATGAAAGGCCCGCCGCGCGACGGCAAATTCGACGGCCGGTACTCCGCTCCATCCTGACCGGAAAAATATTAAGACGCGATAGATAAATTTTGGCGGGCGGCATGCGTTAACCGCCGCTTTTTGCGCATGAAGAAAGTAAACATGCACAAAGGAAAACGCTTTGTGCATGGCGCCCACTGATTTGCTCTGCCGATTACAATTGATATATAATATTAGCGCGAATAAAATAGGTTTACCTCTATGGATGGCTTTATAAATGTTCTTTTTCTTATATCTGCGTACATCGCGGTCATTTGGTATCTGGGATATAAGGAATACAAGAGTACATTATTACTGCTTTCTTATCTCGAAAATAACCATCACGATAAATGGCATTATTTGTCGAACGATGGCGCTTATATACCAATTTTACGGCATTCAATATTCACACGTTTCCATAAGTTTTTGAAATCCGATGTAGATTTTGATGACATTCAAATAAAATATATGAAAAATATAATCATGAATTTCTACAGAAAGAGACTCCGGCTGATTTATTTGCTTCCCATATACACGATATCAGTTTGTATTATCGGGATGTCACTGCGATGGTTTTGAATTCTGTTCAATATTATTTCCAAGTTTATTGTTGAGATTACAAAAACCGGGTGCCATGCACAAAGCGTTTTCCTTTGTGCATGTTGCCTTCCCTTTCGTCCTGAATACAATATCATTTATGAGCAACTCTGCTCCAAACATAAAAAAACTGAAAAGATATAACCTGCCCAATCATATCCACGAACTTACTTTTTCCTGCCATAACAGACTCCCTTTGCTTGTCTCTGAAAGAACCTGCAACTATCTGGTCGAATCGATTATCAAGTCGTGTGAGAAATACAACTTTGCCGTTTTGGCTTATGTCTTCATGCCGACACATGTTCATTTGCTTGTGCATCCGAATAGCATAATTTACTCGATTTCCGATTTTCTCAGGTCAGTTAAACAACCGGTTGCAAGAAAGGAAATATCATATTTGAAACGCAATGAATCCGATAAGCTGGAACTTCTGTTGTCCGGCTGGGAAAGTCCAAAATATCATTTCTGGCTACGTGGAGGGGGATACGACAGGAATATTATTAAAGCTGTAACTTTGGAAAAATCAATGAACTATATTCATGACAACCCGGTGAGAAAGGGTTTTGTGAAGAGAGCTTCAGACTGGAAGTGGTCAAGCTTTAATGATTGGTGGTTGAATGAAGAAGGACAGATTCCTGTTGTAAAGAAGTTGTGAATATTAAACATGCACAAAGGAAAACGCTTTGTGCAGGGCGCCCGTCAGCCAATCATCTGAGTTTCAGGCACAATCAGGAAAGAGAATATCGAACGAGAAACCGATAGCAATTTGAATCAAAGACCCGGTTTTTTCAGCAGGTAATGCAAAAAAGTTTTATAGCAAAAGTAGCGCTGCAGTTCCTTCGTCGAAATAGATCTCATTCTTTTTATTCCCGGGCGGTGTTTCAGCGCGGCGAAAATGAACTTGAAGAACGGAACGCGAGGAAGCCTGTTCCTGCGTTTGACGCGCGCGACGAGATAGTAAAACAGAATCGCTGAATGGAACATGAGGATCGAGAGGAAGTGTTTTGCGATGATCGGGGCGGGCATGCTTTTAATCAGGACGCCGGTGAGGTGAATGTAGACTTCTTCCGTTCCGAGTTTGCTTTGCCTGCCCGAGGTGCTGCCGGAATAGCGGTGTCTGACGCGCGCGTCCGGAATGTAGAGGCACTTGTTGCCGGCGAGCAATGCGCGCAGGTTGAGGTCGGTGTCTTCATAGTAGGCGAAGAAATTTTCGTCGAACAGGCCGACGGTGTGAAAAAGCGACATTCTATAGATAGCGGCGGCGGCGCAGGGGCCGAACACCTCGCTGATTTTCGAGTATCGGCCGTCATCGGGTTCGTTGTGGCCGCGATTGAAGCTCATGCCCCAGGGGGAGTAAAGGTCGCCGGCGGAGTCTATCGTGCCGGGGTTGTCATAGAAAACGATTTTGCAGGCGCAGGACGAGGCGCTTTCGTTTTCGTTCATGGCATCGATAAGCTTTTCGAGCCAGTCCGGATCTGGGACGGCGTCGTTGTTGAGAAGGGCGACGAATTCAGTGTCGGATGCAAGTATTCCGCGATTGACAGCGCGGCCGAACCCGACATTTTCCCGCAGTTCGATTAAATTGACCCATGAGAAATTTTCTTTTATGAAATCGGCGGAGCCGTCTGAGGAGCCGTTATCGACGACGGTCGTCGACGGGCAGCCCGCGGATTGAGCGGCAAGCGCGCCGAGGCACTCGGCGAGAAAGCGCTTCCCGTTCCAGTTGGGGATTACGACAGTGACCCGATCTGCGGCCGGCACGGCGGTTAACCTCATTGGCGGCGGAAGAGCCGCTTTTCATAGCTGATTCGGAATTATGCCTGGCGTCGCGGCGGCGGTTTCTGAACGCCGGTGATTTGCTCCATAAGCTGGTCGCGGTCCATCGCTTTCGCGAGCGCGGCTTCCTTGGTGATGATGTTTTTCTTTACAAGGTCGGCAAGATATTGTTCGAGAGTGACCATGCCGAGATTCTTCCCGGTTTGAATGTTGGCAGGAATCTGGTGGGTTTTTCCGTCGCGGATGAGATTGCGCATTGCGTTGGTCGGAACGAGTATTTCATAGGCGGCGATGCGGCCGCGACCGGCTGCGCGCGGGATAAGCGTCTGAGAGATGATGCCCTCGATGTTGCTCGAGACCTGCATGCGGATCTGCTGTTGTTGCTCGGGCGGGAAAACGTCGATGATGCGGTCGACCGTCTGAGCGGCGCCGGTAGTGTGCAGAGTGGCGAGCACGAGGTGTCCGGTTTCTGCGGTGGTGATCGCGGTGGAGATCGTTTCGAGGTCGCGCATTTCGCCGATCAGGACGACGTCCGGGTCCTGGCGCAGCGCGCTCTTGAGCGCCTGGCTGAACGAACCGGTGTCAGTGCCGACCTGCCGCTGGTTGACGAGGCTCTTTTTATTTTTATGAACGAACTCGATCGGGTCTTCGATTGTGATGATATGTTCCTCTCGCGAGGAGTTGATGTAGTCGACCATGGAGGCGAGTGTTGTGGATTTTCCGGAGCCTGTGGGGCCGGTGACGAGGACGAGGCCGCGCGGCCTGTCGCAGAACGTTTTGATGATGGCCGGCAGGCTGAGTTCTTCCATGGTGCGCAGCTTGGTTGGAATAACGCGCAGTACGGCGGCCTTCGTGCCGCGCTGCCTGAACACATTGACGCGGAAGCGCGCCTTTTCGCTGAATTCGTATGCGAAATCCGTTTCCCAGTCCTCGGCGTACTTGCCGACGTGCGCCGGGTCGAGCATGCTGTCGATCAGTCCTTCGACGAGTTCGGCTGTGAGCCGCGGAAGGCTCGTCTGAAAAACAATTTTGCCGTCGACGCGCAGCATCGGGTGGTTGCCGACTTTGATGTGCAGGTCCGACGCTTCGGATTTCAAAAGAATTTCGAGGAGTTCATTAATATGCATGTGTTGTTTAGCCTCTGCCGATGAGTTTATTGAATTCGACCGGGTACTGGCATTTCGCAAGCGCGTCCTCGTATTTGATGTGCCGCTTGATGTAGAGATCGGCGAGGTGCTGGTCGAGCGAGTTCATGCCGAGCTCCCTGCCGGCCTGAATGGCCTGATGGATCATGAAGACCTTGTTTTCGCGGATGAGGCTGGCGATGGCCGAGGTGATGACCATGATTTCGTATGCGACGATGCGGCCTTTGTGGTGCGCCATCGGGACAAGCGTTTGGGATACGACGCTCTGGAGAACGACCGAGAGCTGCATGCGTATCTGCTGCTGCTGGTGAGGCGGGAAAACGTCGATGATGCGGTTGATTGTGGGCACCGCGCCGGTTGTGTGCAGGGTAGCGAAGACGAGGTGTCCGGTTTCTGCGGTTGTGATGGCCATCGAGATTGTTTCGAGAGTTCGCAGCTCGCCGACGAGAATGACGTCGGGGTCCTCGCGGAGAGCGGAGCGGAGAGCGCGGTCGAACGAGCGGGTGTCCTGCCCGACTTCGCGCTGGCAGACCGAGCAGCTCTTGTCGCGATGAAGGAACTCGATCGGGTCCTCGATAGTGAGAATGTGTTCGCTGCGGCTCTGGTTGATGTGGTCGATCATGGCGGCGAGCGTTGTGGATTTGCCGGAGCCCGTGGGGCCGGTGACAAGGATGAGGCCTTTCGGACGGTCGGCGAGTTGTTCGAGAATCGGCGGCAGGTTGAGGTCCTTCAACGTCTGAATTTTCAGCGGAATCGTGCGGAAAACAGCGCCCGTAAAATCGCTCTGCCGGAAGACGTTGACGCGGAATCGCGAGACGCCCGGCAGGCTGTACGAAAGATCGCACTCGTTGGTTTCCTTAAAATCTCTGACGTGCCGCTCGTTCATAGCGGAGAAAACCATGGCTTCGAGTTGTTCCGGAGTGAGCAGGACGCGCGGATCGATCGGCCGCAATTTGCCGTCGACGCGGATGAATACGGGGCTCAGCGCCTTGAAATGGATATCCGAGCCGCCGTTTTCGGCCATGATTCTCAGATAGGCGTTCAGCCGTTCTTTAGGCGGAAGATTCAAGTCCGGCGTTAGTGACTGGATGCTCATCGTTGTCTTTTCCTTGTTTAAAATTGCCTGCGGGCGCAAGCCCGTTTCGCCGCCAACGCGGCGCCGGCTGATAATATGTCCGGATTATTCATCCGGGGGAAATTCTGTTTAAAACATCAATATAGTCCGCTTCGGTTCCGCGGAGCGCGCGGCGGAAGCGGTCCCGGTCGATCTTTTCAAACTCGTCGCTTCGCCAAAGGCGGCATGTGTCGGGCGTCAGCGCGCCGCAGATGCGCGTGCGGCCGTCCGAGTCGCGGCCGAATTCGACTCCGAAGTCGCTCAGCGTCAACCCTTTGTCCCTGAAAAAACGCTTCAGGATTTTGTTCGCAGTTATCGCCTTCGACTGCATTATCTTCACGTCGCCCTCGGAGAGTTCGGTTATGACCTCTCCCGCGGGATGAGTCCTGAGCGGATGCTTGTCGAGATTAAACTCCACGACGGGCATAGGCAGCGTTTCGCCCTCGGGAACGCCGAGTCTTTCGGCGAACCGGCCGGCGGCGACGTTGCGGCATATCGTCACGACGGGAAAATGCTTTGTCGCGCTTATCTTCATCTCGCGGGCGCCGGAAACGCCGGCGAAGTGCGTGATCAGGCCGTTGCTTTCAAGCAAGTTGAAAAGGATCGCGGATATCTTGAGGCGGCGCTCGGGCTTTGATGGAGCCGCCGCCGCTTCCTCGCCGTCATACGTCACGGCCCCGTCCAAAAACTCGTATATCAGAAGATTCGGGTCGTCGGTCCTGAAGACGCGCCTTCCCGGCCCTTCGTATATCTGAGCTCCCTTATTCATCCGGCCTCCCCATATACATCCGTTTACCGCTTCCTGGCGGCTTTTTTTACGGGCCCGAGAACGTTTTTATATATTGCGTCCACGTGGCGCAGGAAGTAGTCGACCTCGAAGCATTCGTCCAGTTCTTTTTTCTTAATCGCCGCTTTGACTTCCGGGTCCGCCGAGAGCAGCGACTTGAAATCGTTGTCGCCTTTCCAGACGTTCATAGCGTTGCGCTGCACGATCGCGTAAGCCTGCTCGCGGGTCAGCCCCTTAGCGACGAGCGCGAGCATGACGCGCTGCGAAAAAATCAGGCCGCGCGTTTTGTTCAGATTCAGGAGCATCGTTTCCGGATAGACAAGCAGTTTGTCCAACAGATTTTTGAGGCGCACGAGCATGTAGTGCAGCAGAATGCAGGAGTCGGGAATGATGACGCGCTCGACCGAAGAGTGAGTGATGTCGCGTTCGTGCCAGAGAGCCATGTTCTCGAAGCCGGCGTGAGCGTTCGCGCGCAGAATGCGGGCGAGGCCGGCCAGCCGCTCCGCTGTGATCGGGTTGCGTTTGTGCGGCATAGCGGACGATCCCTTTTGGCCGGCCTTGAAGAATTCCTCCGCTTCGCGGATGTCGGTTCTCTGCAGGCCGCGAACCTCGGTGGCGATCTTCTCGACAGTACCGCCGGTTATGGCGATCGCGCTCAGAAATTCCGCGTGCCGGTCCCGCTGAATGACCTGATTGGATATCGGCGCCGGGGCCAGGCCGAGATGCTTGCAGATGTCGCGCTCGATTTCCGGCGGCAGGTTCGAATACGTGCCGACCGCGCCGGAGATTTTGCCGACGGAGATCGTTTTGCGCGCGTGTTCGATCCGCTCCACGTTCCTCTGCATCTCGCAATACCACAGCAGCATCTTCATGCCGAACGTCATCGGTTCCGCGTGAATTCCGTGCGTGCGCCCCACCATGACAGTTTTCTTGTGTTCGAGCGCGCGCCGCTTCAGAATGACGATGATCTCTTTGATCTCGCCGATCAGCACGTCCGCCGATTCGCGCATCCGCAACGCCTGCGCCGTGTCCAGCACGTCGGACGACGTCATTCCCATGTGGATGAACCGCGAGTCCTTGCCGACGTTCTCTGCGACGTTCGTCAGAAACGCGATCACGTCGTGGTCCGTCGTTTTCTCGATCTCGTCTATGCGCTCGACGGTGAACGCCGCTTTTTTCTTGATAGTCGCGAGCGAAGCGGCAGGGATTTTTCCCTTTGCGCGCCACGCCTCGCAAGCCGCTATTTCTACATCCAGCCATTTCCGGAATTTGTTTTCCTCGGACCAGATGTCGCCCATTGCCGCGTAAGTGTATCTTTCAATCATCGTCTTTATCCTTTTTCGAAGTAGTCTTTGTGGCCTTTAAGTTTGAGCCGTTTCGATTTTGCGATCACCGCATCCGCCTGTTTCGCGCGGAAGTCGGCATATTTTTTCCGAAGGCGCGCATCGCTCAGGGCGAGAATCTGAGCGGCGAGAAGCGCCGCATTCTTCGAGCCGCCGATGGCGACCGTGGCGACCGGCATCCCGGCCGGCATCTGCGCGATCGAAAGAAGAGAATCCATGCCGAGCAGTTTCGAGTTCATCGGCACGCCGATCACCGGCAGCGACGTCAGAGCCGCCACAACGCCCGGAAGATGCGCCGCGCCGCCGGCGGCGGCTATCACAATCCGCCCGCCGTCCCGCTCGAAATCCAGAACGGTTTTTTTCAGATAGTCGTGCGTCCGGTGCGCCGACGCTATAGTCGCGCTATAGGCGATCCCGAACGACTCCAGCGCGTCGAAGCAGGGCGCCAGTTCCTTCAGGTCGGAATCGCTGCCCATTATCACGGCGACAAGCGCTCCGCCATCGGTCTTCTTTGCCATGTAGCATCTCTCCTTCCGGTTGTAATGATCCGGTTATTTTTTATCCCGAAGCGATGTGATCTTGGATTTTTTGATGCCGCGTTTCTTGAACTCCGTCGGGTCCGCGGCCGGAGCGGCGCTGTTGGAGACTCTCACCTTGATCGACGCCGAGCCTTCAAGCGCCCACTGAGTCCGCTTTTTGGATCTTTTGGCGGATTCCTTTTCCGTGTTTTCCTTTTCTTTTTCGACTGGGTCTTCTTCGTCCCGCAAGTTGAAATTCAGCGACGATATAGTGGCGACCAGCTCATTGTTCAAGTCGCGCTTGCTGAACTTTTTCAGCAGTTCGTCGAAGCTTTTGTCTTTTTCCTTCTCTGCGTCGGCGGCGTCCTGTTCCTGCTCGCGCGCGTGCGGTTTCTCCTTGCCGTTGATCTGCATCAGAAAATCGCCGGGCGCAACCGTTTCCTGCTGTTTCATGCCGGAGAAAACAGAGATGATCGCATTGCCCGGTGAGATATCCCGCGGCACCTTCAGATATATTGTTTCCTCGACAAGTTTGCTTCGGTAGGGGCGCAACTGAACCTTGATCCCGATTTTCTCGCCGGGCCTTACCGTTGGCGCGGGCTTATTGTCTTTTTCTTTATTTGCATAAGGCGCCGCCTTGGGTTCGGGGGCTTGATTCGATGTGTTGCCTTTAAGCTTCTTCTCCACAACGGGTTTCGGGTCATGGCCTCCGAGGTCGATGTCAAAGCCGCTGCCAACGCCGGACGCGTCCGGATCTTTGCTGTTATCCAGAGAACCGCCGTCGGGAACTTCAATGCCGGGGGCGGAATCGTTTTCGATAGTTCCGTCGCCGCTGTCGTCCGCCGGATCATCGTTTTCACCGGAAGGCGCCGCGGGTTTGCTTTCGGCGCCAGCCGCCGGCTCATCTTTCGGCGCAAGCTCTGCGCTCTCAATCGAGGCGAACGAGTTTGTGGAATCTATCTGCACGGCGAGTTCGAGGCCGGACACCGGCGTATCCTTGAAAACATTGTCCTGCACGATGCTCAGCGCGGCGATCAGTTCGGTAAGCGAGCGGGCCGAGATGTCGTTCCTGTCGTAGAACATATTCTCGCGCTTGAACGAACCGTTGCAGCTTTCGCACAAAAGGGTGAACGACATGTAAGAGGTTCCGTTTCCGACGCGGTCGATCGTGTTGTCGATGCTCTGAAGCAACGCCATGACGATCAGGTTGATCAGGATGTCCGGATCCTGAACGACTTTGAAGTTGTAAGATTTCACTTTGTTGATATCGAGGTCTGTCACAGTGATCTTGAGCGGAATAAGTTTCGGGAAAACGTTAAGATGGCCGAGAAGAGCGCTGCCGCGGTCCTGAACGACTTCGCCGCGGGCAACGCCGGTGGACGCGATCTTGTATGGCATGTCGGAGCTTTTAACGATAGCGTGTATGTAAGCGTCGGCGAGCAGATATTTAACCGGCCCCTTGCGAAAGAACGGATGCCCGAACATCAGAACGTCCTTGCCGTTGATCATCGTGAGAGTTCCGGCGGCGGAGATGTCGATGTCGCCGCGCACGAGTTGCACGGAAACCGAACTGCCGGGCACAAGCGCCGAGCCGGGCCCGATCTCGCTTGCAGGCATAGAGGAGCCTGCGCTGAGGCCGTCGACCGGCCGCATCTCGACCCCGTTATCTTCAAAGAACTTTCGGATGTAGGGATAAGTTCGCGCGCTGATGCCGCGGATGGCGACAGGCGCGAGAGCGAACCGGGCGACAAGAGTGTCCT
Source organism: bacterium (assembly GCA_041664945.1). GTDB lineage: Bacteria > UBP15 > UBA6099 > UBA6099 > UBA6099 > JBAYJY01. Next base: position 32,116 of record JBAYJY010000021.1, read on the forward strand.
CGCCGGCGGCGGGCGCATCGTTCTGAACGCGTCCGTATCGGATTGAGCGGTAGCTCTTTCCGGCGTATATGAACGGGCTCTTGAGCGGAATGAGTCCGGTCCGTGCGGTGTCGTTCATTTTTATTTTCATCATCGACTCAATCGGCGTGACGCCGCCGAGCCGGTGGTCGGTTCTCTCGAACGTAAGCGCGAGAGCGCCGATAAGCTTGTTGTTGATATAAATCGGAGAGCCGCTCATGCCCATCGATACGCCGCCGTATTTGTCCAGCTCGGGGCCTGTCATCTCGATAAGAATCAGGGATTCGCCCGAAAGTCCGGCGCCCGGGAGTATGCCGCGCACAACAACGGGAAACTTCTCGACCTTCAGGCCGGCGAAAACCGTCCTGCCGTAGCCGGTCATTCCTGGCTTCAATTTATCCACAGGCAGAATCTGCTGCGCCGCGCGCGCTCCGGCGCAAAAAAACAATACGATGAATGTCGCCGCAATGAGCGCTGAAAGCCTGTTTCCGCGAAAGAGCGGAAAATTATTCCGAAGAGTCCGTCTTTGCGAGGAGCAGAGCGACGAAGCAATCCCGAACATGGAGAATCCTTCATGTTCGCCACGCTTCGCTTTTTGCGCAAGCGTTGTTTTTGATTTATGTAAAAACAAAGTAATCAAAGCAGTCGTTTTCATTTCCTCGTTCCGCCCAATTGCCCGGCGGATTTCTTCTCCTTCTTCGGCATCCTTTTGATTCGGTTCTTCCCGAGCCCAACATTCAGCGTCTTTAATAAGGACTTAGCAAAAGAATATTATATCGGTATGGAGTGGGAAAACAAAGAGTCGCGAAATAAGAGCTATGCGGCACGCCGGGATCAGCCCTTGATGACGACTATGGGACGCAGACGGGCGACGGCGGTGGCGAGGCCGGCGTTCACGCAGGTGTCAACAACGTGAGTCACGTTTTTATAGGCTTCCGGCGCCTCTTCGAGAATTGATTTCTTGCATTTTGCCTGAAGTGTGACGCCTCGCCCGGCGAGACCGGCGAGAATGTCGGCGGCGTTGAAATTCGCTTTCGCGGAGGAGCGGCTTTTCAGGCGGCCCGCTCCGTGGCAGATCGAGCCGAACGTTTCCTTCATGACAAGATCGGTCCCGAGCAAAACGTAAGACGCCCGGCCCATATCGCCGGGAACGAGAACCGGCTGGCCGATTGCGCTGTAGCGGTCCGGAATGTCAGGGTGTCCCGCCGGGAACGCCCGCGTGGCGCCTTTTCTGTGCACGCACAGGCGGCGGCGCCTGCCCTCCTGCGTTTCGTGTTCCTCTAATTTAGCTATGTTGTGGCAGACATCGTAGACGAGATGCATTCCGAGCCGTTCCGCCGGCGCGCCGAACACGCGCTCGAACGATTTGCGCGCGTAGTGCGTCAGACAGTGGCGATTCGCCCAGGCGAAATTCGCCGCCCCGCACATCGCGTTGTAATAGGCGCGCCCCTCGGGCGAGTTCACCGGCGCGCACGAAAGCTGCCGGTCCGGAAGGTCTATCCCGTACTTCTGCGCCGCCACGCGCATAAGTTTTATGGAATCCTCGCATATCTGGTGCCCCAGCCCGCGTGAGCCGGAGTGGATCATTACCGTCACCGTCCCCTTTTCGAGGCCCATGATTCGCGCCGCCCGCTCGTCGAAAATTTCCTCGACCTCCTGAACTTCGACAAAATGGTTGCCGGCGCCGAGAGTGCCGAGCTGGTTTGCGCCGCGCTCGCGGGCGCGGCGGCTGATCGGGTCCGTGTCGTCGATCTCAAGCGCGCCGTTTTCCTCGCAGAATTCGAGGTCTTCCGCCCAGCCGTAACCTTTTTTAACAGCCCACCGCGCGCCTTTGCGCAGCGTCTTCTCGATGTCGCCGCCGCTTAGCCGGATGTCGCCGCTCTCGCCCACTCCGCACGGAATGTCGCGGAACAGTTGCGCCGCCAGCGCGTCCGCTTTCTCCCTCGCGTCCGCCGCTGAAATGTTGCTCCGTATCAGCCGCACGCCGCAGTTGATGTCGAACCCGACGCCGCCCGGCGAGATCACCCCGTCGCTCTCCGACATCGCAGCCACGCCGCCTATCGGAAACCCGTAGCCGTAATGGATGTCCGGCATCGCGAGTGAGAAGTCCACTATTCCAGGCATCATCGCCACATTCACAACCTGCATCGGCGCCTCGTCCGTCAGCAGGTCGCTCAAAATCTCAGGCCCGGCGTATATCACGCCCGGAACACGCATGCCTTCGAAACTCGTTCTCGGAATCTTTATCTTGTAGTCCGATAGTTTGTGTATGCTTTTTTGCCAATCAGTCATTTGAACCTCTCAGAAATAAAACGGCGTTGGGTCCAACGCCTAAAGCCACATTAGTCTTGCTTCACAGATCGAAATAAATCGTTGTTTCGTATCCGTTCAGAGTGCGATCGACGCTCAACATGTGATGAGTGACCGCTTTGATTTCGGCGCTGAGGGACATGCCTCGCGTACGCATGCCGCCGACGGTCGCCTTGATGCGCGTCGGCTCGATCAATTCGATCTCCGGCGAGATTGCAAAGAATTTTTTCACCTCGAGCAGGTAAAGCAGTTCGCTGAGCCAGTCAACGAGCAGTTGTTCCGTTTCGGGCGCTTCCAGTTCGATAATGTGCGATTCAGGCCAGCCTTCCGGAGGCTGTTCGGAGATAACGAAAAACATGCCGCGCGCTGCGTCCGCGAACAGCTCAGCGAGCGTTTCGCCGGCGACGTGGATTCCAATGTCCGCCCTGTGATCGACTATCTCAAACATGTGTAAATTATAGATGAAAAAAGAAAATTGTAACCTTAGCGGAGAAGCTTCTCCGAGGTTAAGCCATTTAAAAATTGCTCCGGTCATGCCGCCATGCTAAACTATACGCAATGAAACGGCTTCTTGTAATATTACTTTTGCTGATGATTGCGGCGCCGGCGCTCGCGCAGGACTGGAACCTGCCGGCGTCCGAACCAACCGATGTCACCAAGATGACAACTCGCGAAGTGTGCAACAACGTCTGTTTCGTTCGCGAAAACGGCGGAATGTTCACATGCAGCCAGCAGTGCCGTGGCGATGACGATGTCCGGCTGCCGGTCGGGTTCGCATTCCTGACTGAAAGGGTGCGGCTTAAAGTGATCCCGCCGATGCTTGAGAAAATCGAATTCGAGCCGCCGAATCCGAAACCGGGCGATAAAGTGAGTGTGACGATGACGCCGGTGTCGAAGGACCTTGAAACGCAGCGGTTCATTTCCACAAAATTTGTCTACGCGTTCGATTCGCCGAAGGATTGGATAGCGCTTAAACCGTCGCTGGACCCGCTGAAGGGCGTGTGGGAAACGAGTTTCGAAACGCCGGCCGGCGCAAAAACGCTGTACACTTCCGCGCGGCTCGGCGACGCCGAAGGCAACACTTACCTGATCGCGCCGTGCAACGTCTCCGGCGACCTGCAAACCACGGAAGATTGCTTTTTCCCGCTCCTCGACGACGAGAATTACGAGGACGCGAAATATACGGATATCAACCCGTCGCTCGATTTGCTGAATGTAAAATTCGGAATGGACGACAAAAGATATTATTTCAGGATGAACATGCGCGGGAAAGTCGATCCCGGCCGCTCCTCGCCGATGAGCGCGAATTACTACATGATAGCGATTTACGCGCCCGGCAAAATGCCTGAGATCGATCCGTACGGCCACTACTCTTTTATCCTGTACTCGCCTTATCTCGAAACTTCAAACGACTGCAAGATGCTTCTCCGGCGCGGCCCGCAATGGCTTATGGAATCCGGCTCCGTCAAATGCTGGGTAAATGACAAACAGCTACTTTTCAGCGTGGCCCGCAAGTCGGCGGACATCAACGCCGACGGCGTTTTCGTCATGTATGCCGCCACCGGCATCATTTTCGACACCTATAACGGAATCATCACCGACTATACCGGAACCGCCGCGGTGCGCGTGAATAAAGGCCCCATAGAACTGGGAAAATAGATCTCAAGCATTACGAAATTAAAAGCGGCTTTAGGCGTTTGGCCTTGGGCATCAGGCTAAAAGATTAATGATCGGGTTTCGGGTTACGTAAAAAAAAGATTGTCGCTTTAGATCTTTCCCGGTTTCCGTTCGACGCTAATTCTTTTCCCTATCTACTATCTACCGTCTGCCATCTACTGTCTTTTTCATTTCAGCGCGTTATTCGCGATGACGATTCTCTGAATCTCGGAAGTGCCTTCGTAAATAGTGGTGACGCGCGCGTCGCGGTAGAGGCGTTCGATTTTGAATTCCTTTGTGTAGCCGTATCCGCCGTGAATCTGGAGCGCATCGTAAACAATGCGGTTCGCGGCTTCGGTGGCGAATAGTTTCGCAATCGAAGCTTCGAGAGTGAAGGAAACCCCGGCGTCTTTGGACAATGCGGCGCTTACCGTGAGAAGGTGCGCGGCTTCGATGTCGCGCAGCGCGTTTGCGATCATCCATTGAATGGCCTGATTGCGGGCGAGAGAGCGTCCGAACTGCTTGCGCGTGTTCGCATAGTTTACGGCTTCGGCGAAAGCGGCGCGCGCGATTCCGACCGCCTGGGCGGCGATGCCGATGCGGCCGCTGTCGAGCGCTGTCATGGCGACAGTGAATCCGATGCCTTCCTCGCCGAGAAGGTTTTCGGCCGGTATTTTGCAGTCCTCGAAGTTCAGGCTGACGGTGTTCGACGCGCGGAGGCCCATCTTGTCTTCCTCGCGGCCGATCTCGAAACCGGGGGTTCCTTTTTCGACGATGAATGCGGACAGCCCGCGGGCGCGCTGTTCCTTGTCGGTCCGCGCGATCACTATGAACGTGCTCGCATAGCCGCCGTTCGTAATGAAGATTTTGCTCCCGTTGAGAATGTATGAGTTGCCTTTTTTCACCGCGCGGGTTGAGACGCTCGCGGCGTCGGAGCCGGATTCCGGCTCGGTGATAGCGAACGCGCCGATGTGTTTGCCGGACGCGAGCGGGACGAGATATTTCATTTTTTGTTCTTCGTTGCCGAAGTTGAGGATCGGGCCGCAGGCGAGGTTGCTGACCGCCATCGTGACGGCGGTCGAGGCGCAGGCGAAGGCCACTTCCTCGATCGCGAGCACGTAAGACACCGCGCTCGCGCCGGCGCCGCCGTACTGCTCGGGAACCATCATGCCGAGCAGGCTGAGCCCGCCCATCTTTTTTATGATCTCCGCGGGGAACTCGCCCTCGGCGTCGTTTCGCATCGCGACGGGCTCGATCTCCTTCCGCGCGAAATCGCGAACCATCAATTGTATCATGTGTTGCTCATCAGTCATTGGAATGGCCATGTCGGCTCCTTAAATTGGCGTTGGGCCTTTGGCATCGGCTTAGGGCTGAATTTTTAATTCTCTTTTCAGCCTGTTGCGCAATGTCAAACGCCGTCTTTGGCGTTCAGCATAATCCTTACGGCGTATATACAATTACGAGCAGGTCGGCGGTCTTTTTTCCGGGATTGCGCAGTTTGTGCACGAGGCCTGAATCAAAGTGCAGCGACTGCGACTTCTTCAGGCTGTGCTTCCTGGAGCCGACCTCGATGTCGAGGCGCCCTTCGAGCACATAGATGAATTCCTCGCCGGCATGCTTGTACTGAACGCCTTCGTGTTCGGACTCCGGCGGAATTGTGACGTTGAAACCCTTCATGTGGCGCAGTTCGGCGTCCGGCGTCAGCGTCTTGTACAGGTATGCGTTTTTGCGTTTGTTGAAGCTTTCGGCTTTCCGCTTTTTCGAATCGTCGGTGGCCGAAAGGAAGGCGCCCGAATCCACGGTCAGAGCGTTTGAAATCTGAATGATGACCGAGACCGGCGGCGTGACCTCGCCGTTTTCGATTTTTTCGAGAAAGTCCACCGTCTGGCCGGTCTTTGCGGCGAGCGTTTCGAGCGTGATCGAGCCCTTCTTGCGAAGCTTTTTGATTTTTGCCGCGAAATCCTGACTGTGTGATTTTGCTGTCGACATAAAGTGACACCCCGTTTAACTTTGATGTAAAAACAAAATATTAATAGCGTTTGCGATCCGGCGCTCAGTCCCTGTGCTTGAAAGGATCGTCGCGCCAGTTTTCCATGAAGCCCATCAGATCGTTCAGGCCGGGCGTGTGGCCGCTCATTACGTAATAGCCGGAGCAGCAGACGCCCATGAGGAG
>JBAYJY010000022.1:0-38263 GCA_041664945.1 bacterium
CCGGCGCCGGTGGTGATTATCGGCCGCTTCGTGTGCGGGCCTTCCTGTATGAAAGTTTTTCCGCGCACGGTGGTCACGGCGAACTCGACCGGGTGAACGATCATGCAATAGATGCCGAGTTTGTTCGCGATCGCCTCGCACGTGCGCGCGACGCGGCCTGTCTTGTCCGCGGATTCAGCCTCGACTTCAATGCCGAGCACGTTCGCGATCTGATATGATTCGCGCTCGTTCAGGCCGAAAATAACCCGGTAGTATTCCGAGAACTGCTGCACGAGCGAGAGCATCCGCTTGATGTCCTCCGGCTCGCGTTTTTGCGGGTCCGCGAGGTCGAAGAACATGAACCGTTCCCGTTCCGGGTTGATCTTCGGGCAAATTTCTTCGAGAAGTTTCTCCCAGATGTCGGGCATATAGGGCAGCATCGACCAGTTGACAAGCGCCAACAGGTCCGCCGCGTCGAGCATATCGGTCAGCTTCGGCAGCCCGACCACATTCATCAGCCGGTCCCAGTTGACTTCGCTCACGGGCGCCATCTTGCCGACCATGATCTTGCCGTCGTGGAACTCCACCGCGTCCGTGTGGCACGGCTCGGCCAGCGTGATCAGGTCCATCCGCTCTTCCATCGCCCGGAACACGGGATGCACTTCCGGCCATCCGATGTTTCCGACGTACGTCGTCGGCACATCCAGCGCCGCCAGCGCGTTCGCCATGATCGGCCCGTTGCCGCCCAGCTTTATCCGCTGCGTGACGTACTCGATGTTTCCGCTCATGCCCGCGTAGCTGCTTATGCGCCCCGCGTAGTCCGACATCAGGTCGAGCCGTTTGTATTCAGCGTGGTTCTTTCGCGTGTCCACCACGTGCACTATCTCGTCTATGAATCCGTCGAGCCCGACAACCGCTTTCCGGTTGCCCGGCGTCCGTTTCTTTGTGGCGACGGTTTTCCGAAGAACCCGCGCCATCTCCAGCTCCATGTCTTTTTCCCGCATGCTGCCGCCTCTCTGTCTTTCCGTTTCCAAGCGGAATATAGTATATAGCGTTCTCTTTCTTATGTGAAGGAATAGTTTTTCAATAAAAAATTGCGTCTTTGCGAGCGTAGCGAAGCAATCCCGAACTCAATTTTCATCTTTGACGACGTTACAAGAACAGCATTATCTCCGCAATGACGTTTACATCCCGTTGATATATAATGTGTAACACTAACAACTCGGAGGAACTGCGGAGATGGCAAACAGGATTCTGATAAAGAACGGGAATGTGATAGACGGCAGCGGAAGCGCGGGCGCGGCGAAGGATGTGCTGATCGAGGACGACCGGATCGCCGCGGTCGGCGAAACGGCGGCGGCGGCGGCCGGCCCCGACGCGACGGTGATCGACGCCGCGGGGAAAGTGGTCTGCCCGGGTTTTGTCGACATGCACGCACACTCCGACTTCGCGACTTCGGTCGACGGAACAATGGCGGCGAAGCTTAGGCAGGGCGTGACGACCGTCGTCATGGGCTCCTGCGGGTTCTCCGCCGCGCCGTCGAACGAGCGGTTCAAAAAGGTATTCCTGCGATTCGCTGGCGGCATGTTCGGAAAAAACTGTCCGTTCGAATGGAACGGGATGGGCGAATACCTCGAACGCCTCAGGAAACAGGGGATCGCCGCCAACGTGTTCGCGCAGGTGGGCTACGGGAACCTGCGCACGATGACGATGGGGATGATGCCAAGGCGCGCGAACGAAAAAGAAATCGAGGCTATGAAATCGCTGCTGGCGCAGGCGCTGGACGAGGGCGCGCGCGGATTTTCGACCGGGTTCGCCTATCCGCCGCAGAATTTTTCGTCGTCCGAGGAGATAGTGGAACTCTGCCATGTCGTGGCGGCGAAGGACGGACTGTACAGCACGCACATCAGAAACGAAATGGATAAGATAGAGACGGCGATGAAGGAGGCGGTGGACACAGCGCGCGCAACGGGCGTCTCGCTGGAGGTCTCGCACCATAAGGCGATTCTAAAACGCAACTGGGGCAAGGTGAAGCGGACGCTCGACATTCTCGACGAGGCGCGGCGCGAAGGCGTCGATGTCGAAACGGACGTTTATCCCTATGACGCGTTTTCGAATATGTTTCTGCCCTGTATGTTCCTGAGGAAGGAACCGGAGATCGAAAAAGCGATAATTTTCCTGGTTCTGAAAAAATTCCCGGAGTTCGAAGGGCGCACGCTCGCGGAGTTCATGGCTGAAAAGAAACTGAGTTTCAACGCGGCGGCGTTCGAGTTGATAAAGAACGAGGGGCTGACGAAGATACCGATAGCAGGCCGGATGATAAGCGAGGACGACATGCGGTATGTGATGGCGCACCCGCTGACGTCGATCGGCTCGGACGGCGTGGAGAATCCCGGCGGGAAAGCGCACCCGCGCTTGGTAGCCACAACCGTGCGCGTAATCGAAACATACGCGCTGAAGGAAAAAGTTCTGTCTCTCGAAGAGGCGATAAAAAAGATGACATCGATGCCGGCGGCGAAAGCGAAGCTGAAAATGCGCGGGCTGATAAAAGAGCAGTACTACGCCGACATTGTTGTGTTCGACCCGAAACAAATTCACGACAGGTCGGATTACAAGAACACAAACGAGCATCCTGTGGGATTCGATGCGGTGATAGTGAACGGCGAGATCGCGGTTCGACACGACGAGCAGTCCGCCGCCCGCGCCGGGCAGGTGTTGTGAAGTTTTCCCGCGCGAAGTATCCTGCTTTTGTCCTTCGATTTTTCTCGTTACCACGCTTCGCGTGGTAATGCAGACAAGGCCGCTTTGCGGTCTTCTTTTCCATCTACCATCTGCCCTCTACTGTTTTTCGCCTTTCCGCGCGAAGCGCTTTGGACTGCGGCGGCTCGACGCCGCTTTGTAATGTTGCGGATTAGTTATACGCCCTGACATCCTGTCAACATGGATTCCGGTTCTCCGACCGGAATGACGTTCTTTTTTTGAGTCTGAATTCGGTATCCCGGATATAATTATTGCCTGAAGAGCTTTTGTGTCTATGATAACGGCAAACAGGAAATGCTGCGCATTGTATCTGATCGTGGCGAGCTGGCCGCGAAGCGGCCTTGTCTGCATTCCGACGTGAAACGTCGGAACGAGAAACTTGTTAAACTTTTCCCGGCAGTTGGGGGGAAATAAGGGCGCCATGCGCAAAGCTATTTCCTTTCGCGCATGTTTCCTTTTTCATTTTTTCAAAAAGTCCAAAACGATTTTATTGAACTCGGCGGGCTTCTCTTCCTGCGGGAGATGTCCGCATTTCGGAATCATCACGAGTTGCGAACCGGCGATTCTGTGGTGGAAAACCGAGGCCACCGCCGGGGAGATCACTTTATCTTTATCGCCCCAGATGATCAGCGTCGGCGCTTTTATTTTCGCGAAATCCTCATCGTCATAATCGAATTTGTTTGTTTTCATTGTCATCGCCGCCGCGTTCAAAGAGCCGGGCGTACGCAGCGCCGCAAGATAGACGTCCGCGTCTTCAGGAGTCGCCATTTTGGAGTCGTAAAACATAGACTGCTTCATCGCCGCCATGACCGTTCCGCGGCTGAATAAGCTGCCGATGAAACTGTTTACGCCGGGAATTGTTATCAGCTTGAAGAAAACGTTTCTGTCGTGTTTGATGCCGGACGCGTCAACGAGGATTAGCTTATTTATCCGGTCAGGATAATCGAGCGCGAATCTGATTGAGACGCCGCCGCCCATCGAGTTGCCGATCAGCGTTGCCCGCTTCACGCCCTTTGCGTCGAGAAAACGGTTCAACGCGTCGGCGAATGTCTTATAGTTGTATTCGATGTCGCGCGGCTTGCCGGAGAATCCGAAGCCGGGCAGATCGGGCGCGAAAACATGATAGCCGGCGGCTGTCAGCGCCGGGATGTTTTTCCTCCACGTGTAGCCGCAACCGAGGAATCCGTGGACCATGACGACCGGCTCGCCCTTCCCCGCCTCGTAGTAATGCAGAGTCAGGCCGTTGTCCAGATCGATGAACGCGCCTTCCTTTGTCGCCGCGCGCGGGTCGAGCGTCTCGACCTTGTGGACGAGCGGAAAAATTATCGCGAACAGAACCAGCGCGACCGCCGCGATGGACGCATACAGGAAAAACCTCTTCGCGCTCTTCACGGCATTCTTCACGGCATTCTTCGCCGCGCCGGCTGCCGCGCCGGACTTCTTTTTGCTTTTTCCCTTTTTCGCCATCACAGGCTCCTTATATGCCGAGTTTTGATATCTCGATCAGATGGTAAACAAACATCACGCCTATAACGTACATCAGCCAGTGCGCTTTTTTCCAGTCGCCCGAGAATATCATCAGCGCGCAATACGAAACAAACCCGAAGGCCATCCCGTCCGCGATGCTCATTGTCAATGGTATCCCCAGCGCGATAAGGAACGACGGGATTGCGAGCCGGTAATCCTCCCAGTCGATGCGCGCGGCGCTGCCGGAGATCATGACGCCAACCATGATAAGGACGGGCGCCGTGATGGCGACGCAGCCCGTGATCATCATCATCAGGGGCGCGATGAACATGGCGAGGATGAACAGCAGCCCGACCACCACGGCGGTGAGGCCGGTCCTCCCGCCCTGCTGTATGCCCGCCGCGCTCTCGATGTAGCTCGTCACCGTTGACGTTCCGAGCAGCGCGCCGATGACGGAGCCTATCGCGTCCGCAAGCAGCGCCCGGCCCACGCGAGGCATCTTCCCGTTCTCGTCCATCAATCCCGCCTGCCGCCCCATTCCCACCAGCGTTCCAATCGTGTCGAACATGTCCATCATCACGAACACAACGATTATCGTGACTAACCCGAGACGCAGCGCTCCAAGTATGTCGAGCTTGAACGCCGTTTTCCCAAGCGCCGCGAAATCCGGCATCGCGAAAACGCCCCCGAACTGCGTCTTGTGCAGTATCAGCGCCATCGCCGCCGACGCCAACAGCCCGACGAGCAATCCGCCCTTGATCTTCCTCACCATGAAGAACCCGATTACAAGCAATCCGACTCCCGCGATCGCCACCTCCGGCTTCATCATGTTTCCGATTTTTACAATCGCGCCCGGCGACGGATGTTTTATGATCACTCCCGCCTGAGTCAGCCCGAGAAACGCTATCAGCAATCCGATCCCGAGCGCAATCGCGCTCTTCAGCGAATCCGGTATTATCTCCACAATCGTCTCGCGAACCCTGAACAGCGAGATCACGACGAAGATCATTCCTGAGATGAACACCACTCCCATCGCCGTTTGCCAACTTATTTTGGTTCCCACCGCTATGAATCCCGCCACGATCAGCCCGTAGAAGAAATTCTCGCCCATGCCCGGCGCGAGCGCTATCGGATAGTTCGCCAGGAACGCCATCACGAAGCACGCCAGCGCGGACGCGATGCACGTCGCCAGCATTACGCCGGTTTTGTCCATGAACTCGACGCCGGCCGGCTTGCCGGGCCCGAGGAACTCGCCGCTCATCACGCTCGGCTGCACGAAAATGATATACGCCATTGTCACGAACGTTGTCAGGCCGGCTAAGATCTCCGTCCTCACGCTCGTGTTCTTCTCTTTGATACGGAAGAGCCGCTCCATCATTTGCGCCGCCTCCTTATGTTTTATGAATCGCATACTGAAAAATTCATGGCGTCCGGCCGGCCGCCGGCATCCATTTTATCACCATTAAAATCAGCGGGTCAAGGAGCTCAGTTAAACGCGTTTATCAATGCAAAAACACTTTGGGATTTCTGAGGATGTTAAATTGGAAAAGGTTTTCGCAAACCACGGCCGGCGAAGCCTTCTTTCTGAGACGCGATATTAATATGCATAAGCGACTATGGATTTGCCTGTTTTATCTTTTCGACAGCCTGTTGCTCATCGGCAGCAATCGCGAGTATCGTGTCGAGCGCAAACTGCTCGAACACTTTTTTTATGTCGTCGTTCAAACCGGCCACCCAGAACCGTTTGCCGATCTTACTAAACTCCTCGTGTTTTTTCACGATCAACCCTATTCCACTGCTGCTTATGAAGTCTAATTTCTCAAGATTCAGTATCAGATTCTTAACCCTGCTGTTCTGCTGGGTTTCGATCAATTCCGCAAACTCCTCCATATTGGACGCGAAAATGCCGCCCTCCAAATCAATAGCCGCTATTCCGCAGTCTGCAGAGATTTTGCGAAGTCTGCATTCGAGGTCTTTCATTGCCGCCTTCGTTCGAACGCCATTATTTTCTTCTAATGCAAAAATTTGAATGCTAAGCAATTATAGCATAATTATCCGTTTCAATAAAAATTGAAATTTTATTTCCCGCCGCCCTTAAGCGCCAGTTCGTATTTGCCCGTCTTGGAAATCTCTACGCCAAGGCAGCAGTTCCGGTTCAGAAGCGGTTTCACGCCAGCCGGAAACTTCTTCGAGCCGTTCACCGTCAGTTCGGGCGCGAGTATATTGCCGACCGGCAACCAAACTTCCGCAGTCACCCCTTCCGGGATCGCGACGGTTTGCGTGAACGAAGCGGGCTTGTCCCCGCGCCGCCAGTCCACGGTTATGTCGCCGTGCGGGGTCGGCACAACGCCCGACGCGAATTTGATGTCCGCGCCTCCGACGCGCGGCGGCTCGATGGCGACTTTCGCAAATCCCGGCGCCGCCGGATAGACCCCCAGAACGTACTTCGACAGATCGTAAGTCGGCTCCGCAGACCACCCGTGGGCAAGCGACGAACCCGTGTTCCAGACCTCCCAAAATGTCGTCGCTCCCCAGTCCAGCATCTCGGCCCAGCGGCTTGTGTATTTCATCGCCTCTTCGTCCGCTCCGGCATGCCTCATCGCTTCCACGACATAATGCGAAAAATACGGAGACCCTTCGCGCACTATATCGCTTGCCGGGTCCATCATGATTTTCATGATCGACGCCTGCTTCTCAGCCGGCGCGATGTCGTACAACACCGCAAGCGAATTCGCCTGCCTGCTCACCGTTTTGCAGCGCTCGCCGTCCGCGTAACAGTCCGCGTAAGCGCCTCGCTCCGGATTCCAGAGATATTCATTCATCGCCTTTTTCACGGCGTCGGCTTTCGAGTCGTATTTTTTCGCCGCGGCAGCGTCGCCGCCGATTCTGAACTGCTCCGCCGCGTCGCGCAGCGCCTGATAATAAAACGCGTTCAGCGCCGTTATCGCGCCGCGCTTTTCAACCGGCGCCCAGTCTATGAAAACCCAGTGCGGAACATTTGTCAGAAGATTGTTTTTCGCTTCGTGCGTTGTAAAAAAGCCGTCGAACATTTTCTTGTATCTCGGCAGCAACTCCGGCAGCAGCGAATCGTCGCCGGTGAACCGGTAGTAATCCATCGCGGACGACACCCATATCAGCGCGTAGTCGGGCAGCCAGCGGTTGTACCAGTCCGTCGGGTAAATGCCGGCGACGAGCCCGTCGTCCCGCTGCGATTCGCCGATCTGCAATATTCCGCGCCTTATCAGTTCCTGATCTCCGAAAGCGTAATAGTTGACGAGCGCTTCAACCCGCGCGTCTCCCCACCACTCGCCCCGCTCCCGCCACGGACAGTCCGTGTACGAGTCGTCCATGTTCAACTCGACCGTGTAGGCGCCGACCTTCCAGATGCGGTTTAGCGTCTCGCTCGCGCTCTCGAAACTGCCTCTGTGTTTCACGGCGTAATTCGAAGATTCCAGTTCCACCTGTTCCACCTGGACCGGTTTTACCGCGTTGCGAACAACCAGCAGCATATAGCGGAACGCGTGCCTGTTGAACGTGACAAAATCCTGCCGTCCGGCGCGGGTTATATAGCGGTCAGCATAATTGACATCGCTCTTTCCGGGATTCACATGCCCGCCGGCCGGGGTCAGATCCGACAATGCTTTCCCGTCTTTATCCGTTAGATGTTCGGAATATCCAATATCGATTATCTCGCCGCCAGACTCTGATCTCAAGTTGACATGCGTAAACCCCGCGACTTCCCGCCCGAAATCCAAAATAAAATAAACCGCGCCGTTCGGTTTCGTCCGGATTTTTTTGTTGAAACATATAACCTGCCGAACTGAATCTCCTTCTTCAACGCGCCCCTCCGTCAGCGGTTTTGTCTCCATCTCTCCGAGCGCCGCCGCGAGGCGGGTTGTCATCTTCTCCGGCTCGGCCACGATCTTCCATGAAACCGTTTTGCCGTCCGCGCCTTCGTAACTCTTTGTGAAATCGAGCTCCTTCTGCGGCGGGTATTCCTTCTTATATTCCGATTCGATTTTCCCCGTTTTTCTGAACGGACCGATCACGCCCCAACCGGTTTTATCAGGATTCTTATCAACAGAAAAAACAAAATCATTCCGCTCCGTTGCGTCGACAGACAGAGAAAAATCCCAGCCCGTCGCATTCTTTACGCACTTCACGACGAGCGGCGTCCAGCCGGCGCTGAGCGTCGCGTATTTTTTCGAATTGTCTATGTTGATGCCGGTCGCCACAAAATTCGTTATCAGCGTTTTTCCGTCCAGATACAGCTTGCACGCGTTCTTGGACGAAAGAATGAAGCTCGCCTTCGATTCCTTTGGAGAATAAAGATATGTTGCGGCGTAAGCGACTGAATTTTCATCGCCTGCATTGAGCGGCGAAAAATCAATCCCCTCGTTCCGGGGCCCCGCTATCGCGTCGCCTGTGTCGATTATTTCTCCGGCTATCCTTCCATTCGCCTGCGTCGGCGTCAACCTTTTTATCAGTCTCGGCCAAGGTTCAACCGGCGGGCGGCCGAGTTCGGTTGCGTATTGCCAACCGCCGTCATCGAACCCCGTTCTGTTCCAGCCGGCGGGTTCCTTCCGCGCGTCGAACACTTCCGGGAACCCCTGCTGCACGGACATCCTCTGCAAACCCCGGAACCACGATTCCGCAGGCTTTACCTTCCACGTTTTATCCGTGGCGATCCTGACATGCTTGCCGTTTTTCAACTCCACGTCCGCTTCAAGGATGAAGCCGCCCCTTCCGAGCATGTATGAAAACGTCCATTCGCCGTAATGGTGAACGAGCGCCGCGATGATATTCTTCCCCGGTTTCAGAAGCGGCTTCACGTCCCATTCGTCGTAATAGAGCCAGCGCCGGTCGCTCTTTACCGGCCCGCGTCCGGCCAGCTCGCCGTTAACGTAAAGAATGTATCTGCTGTCTGCGGTCACGCGGATTTTCGCCGACGCCGCGTCCGCCGGAAGTTCGATTTCCTTGCGCGCATACATGAAATAATTATGCGGGCGCGCCTCGCCGGCGTCCCAGATCCAGTTCGCTTCCCACGCCGGGCCGGCCGGATACGCCTCTCTCGCTTGCGCCTTCGCGGCGCACATCGACATGAATACGAACGCCGATATTATGCTTAACATTGCCATTCGTTTAGGAAAACCCATGATTATCACCCGCGCAAAATTTATTGACCGTATTTTATTGAATTATGAAATGAAAAACAACGCCGCCGCGATTCAGGATTCGCAGCCCGTCATTTCGAGGAACGCAGCTACGAGGCAAACCCGAACTTTATTCATCCCAGGGGCTGTCGCTGTTAGCCAACTTTTCCTTTATGCGCCCGTAGCGGTAAAGCGCGTGCATCGCAATCGCCGCCCGCTCGGACGAAGGCAACATCGGAATGCCCAAGTCCTGAAGGCGGCAAATCAGTTCATCGTCGTCGCGCGTGAAAAACGTCGAGCACACGATCGGCTTGCCGAACTCCTTCGGTATCTTCGAAAAGCTTGCCGACATCATCTCGTCGAATTGCCTCATCTTTTCGGCGCTGAACGGCAAATCGGTCCCCATCTGCTCGGCGTACTTGGCGAAAACCTGAGATGTGAAAATGCCGTACAACAGCAGGCCGTCAATCTCCGGCGCAGATAAAAGCAGGCGCGGAATTTTATCCATAATAAGAGTCGTCATGTCCACCGCGAACGTGATGTCCACCGGATTTTTCGAAGACGCCGTGTGCGGAATGATTTTTCTCAGCGTCGCTTGAATCTCATCTGAGAGGACCGGCACATTCATGCCGAGCCTGCCCGCAGCGTCCGCGAACGAGCTGCCGGGGCCGCCGGAGTTGGTGACGACCGCCATGTTTTTCCCCGCCGGAACAGGCTGCTCCGCGAGCGCCCAGCACCAGTCGAACATCTCCGGAAAGCTCGACGCCCGCAGCACGCCAGCCTGCCGGAACGCGCCTTCGTATATCTCGTCCGGCCCGGACATCACCGCCGTGTGCGAGGCTCCTGCTCGCGCGCCGGCTTCCGTTCCGCCGACATACAGAGCCACGATCGGTTTCTTTTTCGCAACACGCCGCGCCACCCGTATGAAATCACGCCCGCGCCGGATTCCCTCGATGTACAGCGCTATCGCCTTCGTTTCCGGATCGTTCTCGAAATATTCAAGGCAGTCCACCAAATCCAGCGTCACTTCGTTTCCGACGCTGATGACTTTGCTGAAGCCCGTGCCCTGGTTCTTTATGTGATTGAACGAATGGCATGCGTACGTTCCGCTCTGCGACGCCAGCCCGATCGGGCCCGGCTTTCCCTCATACGGAAACCACGTGTTGTTGTAGCCATGCCTCGGATTGCATATCCCGATGCAATTCGGCCCGTTGAATTTTATGCCGTATTTTTCGGAAACCTCGCGAACCTGTTTTTCGAGATCCTTGCCGCCGCCGCCGACTTCCGAGAAACCGCCGGAAATAACCGTTCCTCGCGTGATGCCCTTCTTTCCCAACTGTTCGAGCATCTCCGGCACAATCCGCGTCGGCAGCACCATGACGAAAATATCGATCCCGTCCGGCAGGTCGGCGATCGTCGGATACGCCTTGCGGCCGAGCACCGTCTTCAATTTCGGGTGCACAGGATACACTTCGCCCTTGAACCCGCCGGAGATAACGTTGTGCATCTGCACCGTGCCCATCGTCATCATGCTGTCTGAAGCGCCGAGAAACGCCACCGTCTCCGGCGCGAATATCTTTTCGAGTGGATGTCTTTCCGTCATGCTTTGCCTCCCGCGCCGAGAACGACTAACGCGTCGACCGCTATCGGCTTTCCCGTTCCGTCTATTATCAATGGATTCACGTCTATTTCCTCTATCTCCGGATGATTCAGTCCTATCTCGCCAAGCCCGATGAGAATTTTCGCAAGCGCCTCGCGGTCCACCGCCGGAAGCCCGCGATAACTCCCAAACATCTTCGCGGTTTTCAGTTCGTCCAGCATCTCACCCGCGTCCTCCGCGCAGATCGGAGCCACGCGCACCGAGATGTCCTTCATCGCTTCAGTGAAAACGCCGCCCACTCCGAGCGTCACGCACGGCCCGAACGTCCGGTCGCGCCTCATTCCCGCAATCAGCTCGCGCTCCCCTCGCACCTGCCGCTGCACGAGCAGTCCCTCCACAGTCACGCCTTCCGCCCGCGAGAGCATCTCCTTCGCGGCCTCGAGCACGGCGTCCGCGCTTCCCAACCCTATCTTTACGAATCCCATTTCCTTTTTGTGCGGCGCATCCGGCGAACACAGCTTCAGCGCCACAGGGTATCCCATCGCTCCCGCGCATTCCGCCGCTTCCTCGGCGCCGGCGCACAGCCTGCTCTCAGCCACCGCCACTCCATATGCCTCTATCAATCGCGCCGAACTGTTCTCCGACAAATTACGCAGCCCGGGCCCGGCCGCTTCGCGAATTATTTCCACCGCGCGCGCATCCGGTTTGGTTTCTTTCGAACTATTCATATCCAATTCTTGCCTCCATCGCTTAATCGCGTCCCGATGATTTTACTATAATTCTCAGAACATCATATCAATTAATTCATTTTTTTTATTCCGCTGTACCCGCATCCGTCAATTACGGGACAAGCAAATGCGCCTTTACAATCATATTTCAATCGACTTTCGAATTACCCGCCCAGACCCCGACCCTGCGGCTGTTTATAAAACTCCCCCTTATAAAAGGGGGTTGGGGGTTGTCTCTTTAAAGCGCGAAACGCCTTGGAGCGCTGCGAGCGATCGCCGCCTTGTATTCCGGCGTATCCGTTCTCTCGCTACTGGCTACTGTATTTGTCTGCCTTCGATATTCTGCGGTTCCTTGTTCGATATTCGATATTCTCTTTTTCTTCTGCCTTTTCGCTGCGTTCTAAATTCTGGATTCTGTCTTTCTCTTTCCGCTTTTCCCTTTCTACCATCTACCTTCTGCCCTCTACTGTTTTTCGCGCAAAGCGGCTTAGTCTGCATGTCCGTCATTCCCGCGAAAGCGTTGCGTCATTAGTATTATTACTTGAGCGTATTGGGAGTACGACGTCCCGTTACTTTTTTGCATTGTATTTCGACGCTTGTTTTATAAGCGTCTTTGGATTGCGGTGGTCTCGACACCGCTTTGTTATGCCCCGGTTTATTAAAGACTAACTCGAAACCACAGCGCTGTGCCTGTCATTCTGAAAGCGACATCGAGCTGTCGCACTCAAAGCGGCTTCGCCGCATTAATAGGGAAAAGGCGCTTTTGTTGCTTACATGGTATTTTTAAAAGAAAGCCCCCATTCACCTGACATCCTGACAAATTAGATTCCGGTTCTCCGGCCGGAATTACAGAGCTTTTGTGTTGAAGATCTGAAGTAATACCGCAAAGCGGCTTAGTCTGCATTCCGGCGTGAAACGTCGGAACGAGAAATCGGCCAGCCGATTTTTTATTCGGGCCTCAATGATCTACTTAAGAAACATATTGGCTTTCAATGGAATGATTCGCCTCCGGTGTGTGTGAAGGCAACGATCCCCACCGGGCGCAGCATCCCATCGCGCGCGGAAAAATATTTTTTGCATTTCGCGGATGTAATTTTCAGAATGATTTCAACAAAGTGAAATATTTTTTACTAAAAAGGGAATCTATTAATACGCGGTCTTGGCGCCGGACTTGCAGTAATTAATCAGGCGAAATTGAGATAGACGGGGGAAGAGCAGCTATGGAAAAACCATTTTCAGGAAAAAGAATCGGAGTTCTTATGGGCGGCATATCGGGCGAGCGCGAAATATCGCTGCGGTCCGGCAAAGGCGTTCTGGAGTCGCTGAAAAAACAGGGGTATGACGCGGTCGGGATAGATGTAGGCGCCGACGTGGACATACGGCTGAGAGAAGAAAACATAGAAGCGGCATTCATAATACTGCACGGCATCGGCGGCGAGGACGGCTCGATTCAGGGGCTGCTTCAAACGATGAAAATACCCTACACCGGCTCGGGCGTCAGGGCCAGCGCGCTCGCCATGGACAAGGAACTCACAAAGCTCGTGATCGGCCAGTTCGGGATTCCGTTCGCGAAAACCGTTTACATAGACTGCGGCCAAAGCGCCGAATTCGCGGCGAAGGAAATTGTCGAAAAGATCGGATTCCCCGTCATCGTCAAACCGACGGCGGAAGGCTCCAGCCTGGGCTGTTTCATCGCGCATGACCGCAACGAGCTCGACAGCGGCCTCGTGAAATTTGTCGCGGACTTCAAGCGTGGCGTCGCCGAATCTTTCATATCCGGAACGGAAATCACGGTAGGCGTTCTCGGCGACGGCGACAATATTCGCGCCCTGCCCGCCCTCGAACTCGTTCCGAAAAATGAATATTATGACTTCGAAGCGAAATATACTAAAGGCATGACGGACTTCTTCTGCCCGGCGCGGCTCGATGAGAATGCCTCCCGGCTCGCAGCCAAATACGCGATCGAAACACACCTCGCGCTCGGCTGTCACGGAGCCTCGCGCGTCGATTTCATCGTTGACAAACAAAATAACCTATTCTGCCTCGAGCTCAACTCGATTCCCGGCATGACGCCTACGAGCGACCTCCCCGAGGAGATAAAAGCGGAAGGCGGCACATACGACAGCCTCGTGCTGGAAATTCTTTCCACCGCCACTTGCGACCGGTAAACTCAGCTGGCGCGAGCCCCGGCATTTCACTCTATGCGCAAGGTATGGTAGAATATTCGCTGATGCCAGACCTTTTGGAGTGACAATGCCTAAATCATTCAGCTTTTCATCGCTAAAAATCTCTCTCGCTTTTGCATTTGCGCTTTCCGCCTTTGCTGCCGCCGCCCCGGCGCGCGCGGCGGTGATCGACCGCGTGGCGGGAAAAATTGAAAATCCAACGCTCGCGATCGACAACCGCCCCGAAACCGCCGCTACTGTTAAACGGGCCAAAAACGATTCTAACTTCGAGCTTTTCATCTATCTTAAAGATGCCGCAAACATCAAATCCGTCTCTCTTTCAGTCAAACCCGACTCCAACGGCGCGAAAATCTTCGCAAGCGACGATATTGTCGCATGGCGCGAGATTCCGGCAAAGACGTCAAAAAAGGCTGGGAAAAGCTCAACAGCCATTCTTGTCGCTCCCGCTAAGCCGTTTCTTACCCGTTATATCAGGGTCATTTTCCCTGCCGGCAAAACAGAAAAGCTTATGCTTTTCGATGTCTCGGTTCAGGATGCGCCGGCAGCGCTCCGGCAGGATAATAAGATATTTGACATAAATGTCGAAAACATCACCGAAGAAGGCGCGGTAATAAAGTACAAAACAACCAACCCTTCGGCTTCTCAGGTGCGCATAGGAGCAGGAAAGCCTGTATTTGACCAGATTTTCGCCATAAAAGAGCTTGCGACAGACCATAAAATCATATTGAACAAACTGACATCCGGCGCCGATTATTTCTTTCAGGTCGTCCTCGAAGAAAGTGAGCCGCAAAACTCGAAAACATCTCCCGTTATTGTTTTCCACACCTCTGGAACGCCACCGCCGGAGATAACTAAGGTCGACCTCCGCGCTCCAAAGTCTGACTCCGCGCTCCTCAACCTGAAAGCCAACACTCCTGTAAAATGGCGGGTCAGTTACGGGTTATATCGTCAGGACACGACTGTTGAGAAAGCATTGAACGACCCTGAGACGGCAAAGGAATCTTCCGAAGGTTTGTTGGCGGATGCTTCTTTCGAGATTACGGGACTTGCGCCCCGGACAAGGTATTTTTTATTGGTTTCCGCAACAGATATGGCCGGACACGAAGCGACAAGCGATATGCTCGGATTTGAAACGGCCCCTCTGAATCTCGCGCTCGGCAAACCGGTCGAAGGCACGTTTACGAACGAGTTGGAAGACCCATATATTGAAAAAACAGACGCGCCGATAAAACGGGTTACAGACGGGGATGAAAACTATTTTACCGGATTCGCAAAAGCATGGCCGACATCCAGCGGAATTCAATGGGCGCAGATAGACCTCGGCGCGGAACTAAAGGCGGAAGAAGCGGTAATTGTCTGGAGTTCCCTTGCCGTGCCTCAGGATTACACGCTTTCAACAAGTTCGGACGGGGCGACATGGGCTCAAATCCTCAAAATAACCGACGGCAAGCCCGGAGAAGGCGCCGCTGTTACAACCGGGACCGGAAATTCAGAACGCGGCGATCCTTTGACGTACGTTTCAGCAATGATTAGTGGAAATTTGAGATATTTAAGACTCGAAATTCCGAAAGACGCGGTTGTCGCATCACAGTTCGGGTGGAAGCCGCCGATTTTAGCTGAAATCAATATATATGCCCAACCAAGATAAAGCATCAATTAGCATATTGTTAAGACGTGACATATATCATATATTTGTTAGTTGACGATCACATGTGGACTCTGTTATTCTTATTAAGGGAAATAGAATTTACATGAAGATGAAAACGAGCAAGCTATTTTTCTTGAGTTTATTGGCCTTGTTTTTCTGCGCCGCCTCGTTAATCACGTGCAAGCTTTACGCTGGCGCAGTTAAAACCGGGGGGCCGTATTCTATTGTGGACGATTCCTTTACGGCTGCCGGAGCCGCCGGCTTGGCCGAGGCAGGCCCGACTCCTTCATACTGGCTGATATTCAGCGCGGGACAACCCATCGGCCCGCCGGTCGGGCAGACGGTTTTGTCCGGCAACGGATATGAATTGGAAAGCGGCTACATTTCCGGAATAGAAGCTGTATATCAAATCACGAAAACCGTTACGGCGGTTGAAACGCCTGCGGGGGCTCCTTCCGGAATCGTGCCGGGCGCCAGAATCAACTACAAATTAGAGTTCGCGAATCCCGGAGAGGCCGCGCAGACAAACTCCACTCTTCTCGAAGACCCGATACCATCTGATCTTGAATACGCTTCGGGCACAATTTTCTTTACGCTGGATAACGCGACCTCGGCCATGACCGACGCGCTCGACGGCGATTCCTGCGGTTATACGGCGACCGCTTCCATCCGTTGCGTTATCGCAAATGTCAAAGCGGGCGCCACGGGTTCCGTTGTATTTAAGGCGATCGTGAAATAGCGGCGCCCGCGCGGCGGACGAAAAGCCGAGATAGGAAAACTGAACTGAAACGATTGAAATAACCGGACAGCGAAAATAATTCTAACATTTTGCGGCCGGAATAATTTCCACGGATAAATAATCCGGGATGAATTGAATTGATGCGCTCACGAACGCTTAAAACAACATGCGGCCTGATCACGTTCGGCAAATACGCCGCGGCGGCGTTATTGGCGTTAGCGTTCACGGCGGGCGGTTCCGCGCGCGCGGCCACAACGCCTTACAACACAACGCTGACAAGCGTGGCGAGCATCAAATCGGCAAATTCCGAAACCGCGACGAATTCGCTCGCGATCACCGTCGCCGACATTTACGGCATAGCGACAAGCACGGAACCTCTGGACGGGAACACGACCACCGGCGGTTCAGTCGTTTACAAAATCACATACACAAACAACGGAAACAACACGGACGTTATCAAATTAAACGCCGGATCACAGACGTTCGGCCCAGGCGCCGGAACGACAGCGAACTGGTCGGTTGAAACGGACGACGCCGATCCATTCGCGGCGCCCATGACATGGGCCAACAGCGGAACAACGAAAGCCGCGCAGAGCGGCGACTACGTGACGGCGACGCTCGCCCCCGGCGCTCAGGGAGTATTCTCTATCAGAATAACCTCCGCTTCGAACGCCGGCGACCTCGCCACCATGTCTGTCCCTATTTCTCTCGAAACATCGCAAACGCGCACGGGCAAATACAACGGTTACAACAGTCTATCTTACGGCGGCCTCGCGCTCGCCGTGCGGACAGCAGGCGCCGGAGCGAGCGGAAATCTCACGACGACGATTCAGGGCGCTATTATTACGCTGTCGAAATCCGTTTCCGCGCTTTCGCCGCCTCAATACCAGGCGCTCGGCGGAAACGCCGCCGCGCCGGTGCCCGGCTCAAAAATCACTTACACTATCACATACGGGAATTCGGGCGCCGCGGCTGCGGCCGGGGTCACAATAATCGACTCAATTCCGTCAGACACAGCATATCTGCCGGGCACGATAACAACTTCCGCTTTCGGCGCTCAGACGGACGCCGCGGACGCAGGACAATGCGACTACAACGTTTCAAACGCCCTTTCGGTCACATGCAATGTCGGAACGGTGAACTCGGGCGCGAGCGGAATGACGATCAGTTACGCGGTTACGATCAACTGACAGGCGGCGAACAAAACCGGAGGGAATCCATAAAGATTCCAATGACGAAAGATAAGCGAACAGAGAGCAGAACAAAGCGCCCCGCGGGCAAAGCGGCCGCCACGGCCGCGCTCGCCGTTTTGTGCTGCTTTCTGGCGATAACAGCGCGGGCCGCCACTCTCGCAAACACTCAAATCTCTCACCCGAAAACGAGAGCGACTTCCGCCAGCTTCACCGGATCCGTTTATTCGAATCAGGCCGCCACTACAACCGTGGCGCCGGTTTTCGGTTTTGCGGCCAACCCGTTCACTGCTCCGGCCGCCATCCCGCTTCAGATCACCCAAGGCGTCCCGGGCGGCGAGGCGACTTACAAC
This sequence comes from bacterium, assembly GCA_041664945.1. Taxonomy (GTDB): domain Bacteria; phylum UBP15; class UBA6099; order UBA6099; family UBA6099; genus JBAYJY01. The sequence continues at coordinate 17,804 of JBAYJY010000022.1, forward strand.
TTCAGCATAACCAACAATGGAAACACAACCGATCAGGTTCTTGTCGTTATCGGCCCGTTCAGCAACACGACCGTGTATCCCGGAGTCACTTGGAGCGTCGAGGTGGACGACGCGAATCCGTTCGTTTCCGGCCTGACGTGGCAGAACAGCGGCACGACATTGGCGAAAGCCACCGGCGACCGCGCGACGTCAGGCGTCTCGCTCGCTCCCGGAGGAACGGCCCAGTTCACGCTAAAAGTCAACGGGTCGGGCGCGGCATACGGCGCGACAATGTCGTTCTCGGTGACGCTTCAGACAATCGGAGACAAAATCACGCCGCAATATCCCGCCGGCGCATATGCCGGCTTCAATGCGCAGAATTATGCCGGCCCCGGCTCCGTCACGACCGCCAACCCGTTCGTGCCTACCATTCCGCCCATTCTGCAAGTCATCGCTCCGGCGAACGGCCTGGAAACGCCGGACACTACGATCAGCGTAACAGGAACTTCGGAAGCCGGCGCTTCATGCACGGTCACCGTCACCGGCCCGCAAGGCGCCATGAGCCAGCAGTACATTTCAACCGCTCTGATTCCTGACAACGGCGCCATAAGCCGTCAGGTCAACGTATTCGAAGGCGTCAATCAGGTGGAAGTGAAAGTGCGCGACTGGAACAACAACTCAACCTTGTTAACGCACACTGTCACAAGGGACGCGACGCCTCCGGCTATCTCGCTGTCGATGCAAAACGAGCAGGTCGGAACGTCGATTCCGATCATAGGCGCCGTCTACGACGTTCAGCATCACATGGAAAGCTACGCAGTTTACTACGGGCCGGGCGCGTCGCCGACAACGTGGAAACAAATCGGAACAACAAGCGCTTCGGAAGTCGGCTCCTCGGGAACAACCGGGACCCTCGCCCTGTGGAGCACAAGCGGATTATCCGGGCAGTACACTATCAAGGTAGTCGCCGCCGACCGCGCGCCGTTCAGCAAAACATCAGAACTTTACCAGACAATAAACCTGGTCAACACGACACAATTCGCAGGAACGCTGCCCGTCGGCAAATGGACCATGGTCGCGCTGCCCGGAAAACCGCTCGAAGCCGACCCGCGCGCCTTCCTCGGCAGCGGCCGCTACGAAGTCCAGTACTGGGACCCGACAGCGACCGCAGACAACGACTTACTGCAATATAAAACAACGAACATTGTTCTTAATTCGCCCGGACAGGGGTTCTGGGTCAAACCATACACGGCCAACATCAGTTACTCCGTCCCCGGTTACGTAACGGACACCGCAGCCTCGGTAACGCTGCACATGTATTCCGGCTGGAACCAGATCGGCTCTCCCTACCTCACCCGTGGAGCGTTCAACGCGAATTTCACGTGGGGACAGGTGAAGGTCCGGATCAATCCCGGCGCCGCCGGCGAACAGACGAAGTTCATGGCGGACGCGATCACGTCAGGCTGGGTGAACAGCCAGTTCTACGGATACAACAACACGACAAACAGCTACAACTCGTTCGGAGTCGCTGACGGGCTTGTTCCGTATACCGGCTACTTCATAAAAACCAATCAAAACTGTGATCTGGTTTTCGAACCCGGCGCCGAGATACCCGGCGGCATGGCCCGCATAATCCGGCCGCAATACGAATGGAAAATGCAACTCTCGGCCGACGCCGGCGACGTGCGTGACGACGAAAACTTCGCCGCCGCGCTCACGGGATCGCAGGAAATTCTCGATTCCGCGGACTCCAGCGAACCGCCGCCGGTCAAGCCATACGTCTCGCTCTATTTCGAGAATCAGGACGCCGGCCGGAATTCCGCGCGCCTCGCGAGCGACGCCCGGCCGCCGGATGCGGTTCGGCAAACAAAAACGTGGAACTTCATCGTCGAGGTCAGCGACCCCGGCAAATCCGTAACGCTTTCGACGCCCGACGCCGACAAGCTCCCTGCCAACTATCAGTACAGAATCCGCGACGAGGCCACCGGCGCCGAGTATGACCCGAAACAGCGACAACAATACGCTTTCAACGAAACAGGAACATCGCGGCGGTTCACTCTGAGCGCCTTGAAGCTCAGCGAGGCCCCGGCCGCGACGCTCACGAAGCTGCTGCCGCGCGGATGGTCTCTCTTTTCAGCGCCGCTCGAACCGGAACCGACGGACGTGCGCGCGCAACTCGCCGGCAAACTGTCGAAAATACAGGTGTTCCAGTATTTCGACAGAAACATGTACGACCCCGAAAGCGCCGAACGGGTAGATCTGCAGGCCGGACTCGGCTATTGGATTTATCTCGACTCGGCCACTGAACTGGATTTCAAGGGGATGAGAACGAACCCGGCCGCGAACGTGGACATTCCGCTCTCCGTGGGTTGGAATCTGATCGGCAACCCGTTCGAGTCGGTGACGATAGACGCCGCAAACATACGCGTGCGCGACGGCGCTGAAACGCTGACGCTGAGCGAAGCGGTCGCGCGCGGCCTGATGGCGCCCGATATTTACGAATTCGACAATTCGTCAGGAGGTTATGTGCAACACCCGATAGGAACGCCTATGAGCCCGTGGAAAGGATATGCAATTAAAACACTAAAACAATGCGCGCTACAGATAGGGCCGGCACAGCCCTGAAAAATCCACGAGCCATGAAACAGCCCATTTCCTTTGTATCGCTGACAGCGCTGCTGATTCTCGCCGCGCTCGCGCCGAGCGTTGCCGTTGCGCAACAATCCCCGGCTTACAGGATTGTTGTAAACGGCGTCGAACTGCCGACGGACGAGGGCATGCAGATCCAGAGCCTGACGCTCTTCGCGCCGCTCGACAGAAACGTAGTCGGCGCTCTGGGGGCGGCGGTGGGCATAACGCCTTGCGGCGCCGAAAATGAATGTTTCACTTTAAGCACTATGGGGAAAACAGTTTCATTCACGCTTGGCGACACGCAACTCTCCGTCGACGGACGCACATTCAGCGCCTCAGCGGCGCCGTTCAGAGATCAGGGAGTTCTGTTTCTGCCTGCCCTGAACCTGTTCGAGGCCCTTGGAGCGCAAGCCGTGTGGGATGAGAAGACGGGGACGCTGACCGTCTCTACCACGGCAGCCGGGCCGTCGGCATATGAGAGTCTCACATCGCGCCTCAAACTGGCCGAAAAGGAAAAGAAGCCGGCCGAGACAGCGGCCGAAGCGGCAACATCGGCCGAGACGTTCCAAACCGCCACGCCTCGCATGGCTTATACATACGACAACCAGATAGCAGTCAGAGATGTCAGCATTTCAGGCGATAAATCGCTCGCGTCCTCTGAGGAAGTTGGCGACATCTACAACGACTTCAACATCAGATTTTTGGGGACGCTGAGAAACGGATACGAATTCCAAGGGGTGTTGAAAACTTCCGAAACAACGGACTCCTCGAAGAAACACGGAGAAATAAACAAGCTTGAGCTGGGGTGGGTGAAAAACAAGATTTCCCTGAGCCTCGGCGACGTGTCTCCCAAGTTCAGCAAATATGTATTCAGAAGTTACCCGTTCCAAGGCATCAACTACAAGCGGGAAGGCAACGATTTTACGGTAACCGGAACGTTCGGCAAGGCGATGAAAAAAATGAGAAGCTCGGAGTACGCGCGCTATCTAAGCGGCGTGCGCGTCGAGCATTCATACAAGAATCCGAGGCCGCACGTGCTTGGCGCGAGCATTGCCCGGGTTCACGATTCAGGCTCTGAGATAAGCACGCTGAAAATGGACAATCTGACATATGAAGCCGATTATTACGCCGAGCTTAAAAAGCCATGGGTGTTGAAAAGCGAGATAGCGTCCGGCCACATTAAATTCATCGGCGCCGACTCAACTGACGGGACGGCGCGCACCATCGAATTGAACTATATAAACAAGCGCGTGAACTGGCGGAACTTTTACGAGCGGACCAGCTACGACTTCTTCTCGGAATCATCTTATTTCTCACGCGGCAGAACGGAATTCTATTCACTCTACAACAAAAAAATGAATAAAAAAATAACGGTCGGCGGCGGGTATAAACTCAAACAACTGGGAACAGTGAAAACATATACTTATCCGACTAACGTTCAGATCATCCCTTTCAAAAAACGGCAGACGACTTTTTATTTTGTAAGAAACTTCGAAAAAACGATATCGACCCAGGGAAGAATCCGGGACACTCGCGAATACAGATGGACGGACATGATCGGAGACAACAGGCTCGACTTTTCTTTCGAGCGCCGCAAGCAGAAAGACGCCACGGAGCAGGCATACCGGAACCTGTACTCCCTATCGACTGTATCGCCGATAACGCAAAAAATGAATCTCGAACTCAAATTGAAGCAGGAGAAATGGTATCACGACCAAGTGTCTGTTACGCGGCAGCAGGATCTGAAACTGGATTACGAAGTCGCTGAATGGACCGATATGGTCATCAACATAGGAAGATATTACAACGAGCCCGAAAACGCATACACAAAACTGCGCTTCGGACTTCAGAAATTAGACATTGTGAACGACAGAGAAATGACAGCGTCTTATGAATTCAAGAACTTCAGGGATTACAACATAGGCGCGCTCGAAATCTCTTACTCTTTTTACAAATAATGTTGCGGTTGACATTCGATTAACCGGCATAAGGAATTCAGGAAAAGAACTTCGAAAGGAGGGGAACACAGCCTAAAAAAACGGATCGGAAGATAAAATAAGAAAATTATGAAAAGGAGAAAATCATGAGAGTAAAAACAGTATTAACCAGCTTGCTCGCAGTTATAGTCGCAACGGGACTCATATTGATTTATTCGAGCAGTTTCGCGGTCGGGACGCGCGTTGCGTCGCTCACGAACGTAAAGGGAAACGTGATGGTGAAAAAAGCCGGAACGACAACGTGGACGGCGGCGGCCGACCGGACCGAGCTTAAAGAGAATGACGAACTGAAAACGGACGCCGGTTCATCGGCCATCATAAAGATGGACGACGGCTCGATGGCAAAGATCGGGCCGCTCGCGAAGATGAAGATGGAACAGCTTTCCAAAAGCGGGAAAGACAACAACACCTCGCTGGACGTATCGATCGGGAAAAGCTGGAACCGCGTCAATAAAATCGGGGACTCTTCGTTCAACGTGAAAACGCCGACCGCGGTAGCAGGCGTGCGCGGGACGTTCTTCTCAGCCGAAGTCGATAAGTCCTCCGCGGCTACATTCGACGTTTTCGCGGGCTCGGTGCAAGTCGCCGGCAAGTCAGCCCCGGACGCGGGCGTTTTAGTCGGAGAGCACAACCGGACAACGGTCGCTCAAAACGGAAAACCCTCGAAGCCGACAAAGATTCCCGCCGATCAGGAAAAAGCGGGCAGCTCCGGCTTCTCAAAAAATGAGTACACTTCAGCTCAATTCGACATGCAGATCAGCGTCAGCCCGCAGGTCGTCGAAGCCGGAAAAACCTCGACCGTATCAGTTCAGATTTATAAAGACGGGCAGCCTTTCCGCTCCGAGCAGACCGTGAAGCTTTCTCTTTCAGGCAGCGCCGTATTCTCCAAAACCGGAACGAGCGAGATCGAAGCTAAGACCAACAACTCCGGCGCCGTTTCCCTCGAAATCACTTCGCCCACGAAGGAAACAGTAACAGTCTCCGCGAAGTTGGTTCTCAAATTAGGGAAGAAATAAATTTTCGAAAAAAAGCGGCCCGGGCTTTGCGGTCCGGGCCGTGTCGTTTTTTTGTTCCGATCCGATTCATTATGGCGGCCCCTTCATTTGAATATTTGCAGCGAAGGCTGAGAGTAGCTTTATGAAATGTGCGCAACCGGTCAACACGGGCGCCTCGGCGGCCGCGGCAGCCAGCCAGCGAATTTTTGCGATCTCTGGCTAAACCGGCTTTTCGCAAGCGAAAAGTGAGAGAAAAATGAAAGCCATCTTACGCATACTGAGCTTATGCGCAACATTAGTCGCGGCGGCGATTTTGTGCTCCTCTGTCGCTGCCGCGCAACAGCCAAGCGAGACCGAAAGCGCATTTCCCGCCTGGCTTACCGACACGAAGGGAAGCGTTCGCATACAGCGGGAAGGTTCGGTTATTTGGGAACAGGCGTCCGAAGGAATGGGCTTAGAACTGAAATGGAAAATCCTGACTGAAGATCAGTCATCCGTGATTGTACATTTTGCGGATGGAAATTATATCAAGCTCCAGCCTCTGGGAACTGTATTAATTGACAGAGCGCAGGTTAGCGAAGGAAAAATGAGCGACATAGCGCTCGTTGAGCGCGGCCGCGTGTGGGCGCTTGCCGCGCCCTCGCCTGCCATGGAAAAGTTGATTATAGAAACTCCGAGCGGAGCCGTGGACACGACTGAAGGCGCAATGTTCGTTGAGTACTCCCCCTTGGCCGGCTATTCCTGCGTTGATATTTTCAACGGCGCCGCGGACGTGCGCTCGATATTCGACCCGGAAAAGGCAACGCGACTCGAAAAGAATAAAAGAACAAATATAAAATCCGACCAGGCGCCCGAGGACCCAGCCGACATCGATGGATCTTTCGACGCCGAAAACGCCAGCTATTCCTGCATTGAGGACCAGACAAAGGGAGACAAAATAACGATAGGCGACACAACGGTGCAGACTATCGCGGATAACGACGAATACACGGAGATACTTATAGTCTCCGCCATTTTTGTCAATTTTCTCGGAAGCGACGCCCCGAACGCCGCCGCAAGTGAAACTGGCTATGAGGACGAGGATGAGGAGCAGATAGTCGAACTAAGCGCGGCTGTTACAGTCACATTTGAAAAGTGCTCAGCCGAAAGCGCCGCCTGCGAGTCGAACAGCGAATGCTGCAGCGGGCTGTGCGAAGACTCAGTCTGCAAAGAGCAGGAGCTTACGGCGGCGGGAAGCGTCTGCGCCGAAGTCGATGAGGCCTGCAAATCGAGTGATGAATGCTGTTCTGATTTTTGTATAAACTCCCGATGCGCGGAGTCGGCAATGTGTTTCGAAACCGGCGCCGCTTGCGTGTCGAGCGACGACTGTTGCATCGGAGTCTGCATCAACTCAACATGCAAAGACGAGCTCGAGTTCGAGGCAAGAACAACGATGACATTCACCGACCCCGCGTGCGAAGCGCCGCCGACGATATCGGGCTTAAGCGTCGCAGGGCAGAGCGTGTCCGAAAACGCCACAATTGAAGTCGCCGGCGCGGAGTGCGCCTCTTCGGCGAAGCCTTCGATTACGTGGTCCGCGGCGTCACCTTGCGTATCGCTCGTTTCCGTAGTTTTGAAATTCGGAAGCGAAACGAAAAACTTCGGCGCAGTCGCCAAAGACCAGACCGGCAGCTTCTCCTACACGCCGACAATTTCAGGAAGCGACTCGTATTCGGCGGAAATCACGGCGACAGACGGCAACAACCGCTCTACTACAATTAAATTCTTTGTTGTTTTCAAGCCGCACGAAAGCCTGTCGGCGATTCCTACAATTTCGTCCGTCACCTTCAACCGCCAAAGCGTTGAAACCGGCGACAAACCGGAAATTACAATAACCTCCTGCAACAATGCGGCGATAGACGTAGCCGGAAAAGCGGCCACGGCATGCGGACAGATTTCGCGCGTCACCGTCAAGCTCGACAACTCATCGCAAACAGTGTCAGGAACCGCCGACTGGAGGACGAGCATAAGCCTGCCCGCCGGCGCTAAAGCGCAATTCGAAATCATAGCTAAAAACACGCTCGGAAAAGATAGCGAGCCTTTCGAGTTCGAGGCCGCGATCATCAGGGACATTCCCAAACCGACCGCCGAAATCGCCAAGGCCGGCAATAAAATCGTGGAAGACCCATCCACTCCGGTCGATATCTACAGGAACGAATTAGAAAGCGGGAAAATAGTCATTCGAGGCGATGCGCGTTCGGAGAGCTGCTCTCTCTCGAAAGTCGAAGTCTCTACCGACAACGGCTCGACATGGAAAGCCGCCGTAGGCGCGGCCGCATGGTCCTTTAGCTTCTCGCCATCAGAACAGACCTATGAAATCAGCGCGCGCGCCGTCGATTCCGCCGGCTCTGTTTCGGAAGAAGCCGCTCAGGCGCTCGTCACATATCACAACACCACGCCGGAAGACGATCTGCTCGAAATTTTCAAACGCCTCATTCAAGCCTATGTCAACAAGAACGCATCCGCTTTCACCGACCTCACTTCTCAAAACTACAGTTCGTCTTACGACAGCATCGAGGACATCAACTCTCTCGACATTTCGCTCGACAATAAATTCGTCGCAAATCCAACTATCTATCTGCGCTATTCGGTCGATTCCGTGGTTATAAACGGAGACATCGGCCAAGTCAGCTTCCAGTGGTCGGCGGACTCGTCATCCGGCGTAAATTCGCAAAGCGCCGTTTTCCAGTTCGCGCGAGAAAGCGACGGCTGGAGATTCACGACCGTAAGGGACGACAACACGTTCCTGAGATACACGAGCATCCCGGCGACGATCAGCCTCAGGTCCGCGGACTCGCAAATCACCGCCGACAATGTCAGCTCCACAACCATAACGGCGGAAGTTCGGGATTCAGCGCACAACCTGATAAAGGACGGAACGCAGGTCACGTTCTCAACAACGCTCGGCTCGATCACAACAAGGGCAGAGACAAGAAGCGGGGTCGCGGAAGCAACGTTCTATTCGGGGGCTGTATACGGAACAGCCTCGATATCCGCAACCTGCTCAACCGTAAGCGCAATTCCGCTTACCATATTGTTAAAGCAAGAGCATGCGCCGCCACCGCCCGGCCCGTAACGTCTTTTGCCGATCGGACCCTGCCATTCTCGGAAAAATGACCATTAACTCCTTTTGCGACTGATGACTAAACTCACTTCAAAATTCAAGCGCGGCATGAGCCCCTTCGCGGTCGCGTTGCTCGCGGCCGCGCTGATCTCCGGCTGCGGCGGAGGGGGCGGCGGCGGCGGCTCAGCGACGCCGATATTGCCTCCGGGAAACACGCCGGTTCAAAGCGCATGGTCTCCGGCTCTGAACTCGTATCTGAACACAAAAACTCCGACAATCGCTTTTCAAACAAACAAGCCGGCCTATTGCCGCTGGTCTCTTTCAGATGCCGGGTTCGACGCCATGGCCAACAACTGCTCCGGCGGTGGAACCCAGGCGCAAAGCTGCGGCGTCTCCGGACTGCCGGAAAGCGCCGCCACTATTTACCTCGCCTGCTCGGACACAACCGGCAACAAAGACTCGGCCGCCACCAACACGCACGCCGGATATATAATAGACACAACGCTTCCCACGATATCATTCACCGCGCCGCCGAACGCCAGCGGCCCCTACCCGACCTCGGTCCCGCCGGATGTCATCTCTGTCGCCTACTCAGATACAGGCAGCGGCGCCGACGCCGCTTCTCTCGACGTCTCGTTCAGCCTGCAGGGCCGCACGGTCAGCATCTCCGACATGTTCGGCCGCGATCCCGCCGCCAACGCCTCCTCGTCACGCACGGACGCCGCCATTTCCAATCCTTTCGCCCGCACCAGCGTCTCCGTTTTCTCTTCAAATAATTTCAACCTCGCTCCGACGAAATCTTTTACAGTCGGCCGCTGCGGCTCAAACTCCCAGCATATCTCCAGCGACGGAATCTCTCAAATCTATGTCTGGGACACAGAGTGCGACACCGTCTGGGGCCTAAGCGGCGACGCCTCCTTCGAGATAAAAATTTCCGGCGCGAAAATCGCCGCCGTCGCGGGCGACGCCGACCATATCTACGTCGGCTTGAAAGACGACCCGCATTTGTACTTCTACAGCAAGACAACGCGCGCGCTCGAAAAAAGCATAGTCCTGCCCGACTCGCCGGCGGCTTTCGCCACCGTCCTTCGCGGCTGCCGCCTTTTCATCGCATACAAAACCAGGGCTGAAATCGGCCGCCTGAGCGCCGCCGACACGCTGGCGTCGCCCGCAGCGATCAGCGTCACGCCCCTTTTCCTCTCCTCGTGGAAACGGTCGGACGCCGGCGACGACGACATCCTGATCGTCGGCTGGCAAGCTCAATATAGACTGTTCCGAATATCCCAAAGCGGAACCATTTCGCAGACCGCGAACCTCGGCGACAGCGCGCCGAAGGACTTGGCCGTTTACGACTATAATTTCGCTTATGTGTCCCGCTACGCGGACGGCGGAGTCCGGAAAATCAATGTGGCCGACGGCTCGGCAATCGACGCGGTCATAGGGGCCGGAAGCTCGCCCCGCGGCATTTTCATAGCCGGCCAGCAACTGCTCGTGTCCAACTCCGGCGCCGGCGGCGGAACGCCGTCCGTTTCGTTTCTCAACGCGATCAGTCTCATAAACGAGGGTGGCGGCGCCGTGACCGCTCCGGCGACAGACGGCGAATATTTAAACCTGCTATTTTATATTCTCGAAGACCTCTGGCAGATTCAATCGCAGAAAACGATAACGCTGACGGCAACGATAAAAGACCGGGCGGGCAACACAAGCGCGCCGGTCTCAATATCCATCACGGTAGCTCCGGAATCGCCCGGCTGACGATATAGCCGACGCAAACATTTATTGACACCCCTATTAAAACGAAATAGAATAGTCTGAATTGGCTGTTTTCGCGGGCGCGGGCGGATTTTATTTCGAATCGTTATAGATGGATTTGTTCTCTGAACTATTTTTCTGTATGAAGGGCAGTTTCGCCCCATCGCTTGATTTACGCGATCAATCCCCCCGCCGCGAATATATCAGGAAACTTGCCGGACACTTCTGAAAGGCGGCTGAATTTATTGTGTTCATAACAATTGGAGAACGGATAAACGCGACCCGCAAGAACATCCGCGAGGCAATCGCCGCGCGAGACGCGGAAGCGATCCGCAACGAAGCGATCCGGCAGTCGGAAGCCGGCGCGACCATTCTGGATATAAACGGCGGCACGCGGCCGGAAGAAGAGCTCGAAAATCTCGGCTGGCTGATAGACACGATAGCGCCGGCGATTAACAAGCCGTTCTGCGTCGATTCGGCCAACCCGGAAAACCTTTCGTTCGCGGCAGGCAAAATCGTGGAGTTGTCCGGCATAAAACCGCCTGAATCAGGCATGGACGCCGACGGCGCGCCATGGCTGACGATCAACTCCATCTCCGCCGAAAAAGAACGCTACGACGGAGTGTTGCCGATCGTCATAAAATACCGGGCTTCGGTTGTCGCCCTCTCTCTGGACGACTCCGGGATGCCGCAGGACGCGGAGCAGCGGATCACAGTCGGACGCGGGCTGATAAAGCGACTCATATCCGACGGAGTTCCCGAGGAACGCATATTCGCGGACCCGCTCATCATGCCCGTCGCACTGAACACGGACGCCGGCGCGCATATTTTCAGAACGGTCCGAACCCTGCGCGAAGAGTTTCCCGGGATACATCTGACATGCGGCCTCACCAACTCCTCGCACGGCCTGCCCGCGAGGACGCTGCTTAACCGCACTTTTCTCGTCATGATGGTCGCCAACGGACTCGACTCCGCGATTCTCGACACAACCGACAGGCAGCTCATGGCGGCGCTAAAAGCGGCTCTGGTCTTCGCCGGCCGGGACCCGTATTGCGCCGATTTCATTTCAGCGTTCAGAAATAAACTGCTCGATGTCTAAACGGATAGGTATATCAGCATTAGCCCTTACGCTGTACTTGCTCGCGGCGTTCGCTTTGTCGTTCGCGCCTGAGCTCAGCCTCTGGCATGGGCTGATCATTTTTATGCCTGTCGCATGCCTCATGATTAGTCTCGCGTGGACCGTTCCGCATCCCGATTTCAGGGAAGCCGGTCCCGCCGCTCATGCGCCGATCGAGGATCTCTCGAACCCGACCAGAAAAGTTCTCTGGCTCAACGGACCCTGGGAATTTAAACTCGCAGGCGAGCGGCGCACTCACAGGCTCGACGTCCCGCGCCCATGGAACACCGTCCGCGGACTCGAATACTACACCGGCGCCGCCGTCTACCGGCGGCTCGTCAAACTGCCCGAAAACTGGTCTCAGGGCGCTCTGTTCCTGCGCTGCCGCGGCGCCAACTACCGCGCCGTCGTCTCAATCGACGGCAGGCAGGCCGGCTCCCACGAGGGCGGCTTCTCGCCGTTCGAGTTCGAAGTGACCGACAGAATATCGCTGGATCGCGAACACGAAATAGAAATAGTCGTGGACAACACGCTGTCCGCTACGACCGTCCCTAACGTCGTTTGCTGGAACAATGACGGCGGCATACTCCGCGAGATCTACCTGGAAACGCGCAACCAGATTCATATCGACGACGTTTACCTGCTTTCGTCGCCCGACCTCAAGGGCCGCGCAGACATCGCTCTCATAATCAAAATCCGCAACCCCGCCCTCGAGCCCCGCGACTTCAAAATCGAGATTTTTTCTCCGCAGGGCGCTCTCATACATGAAAACAAAATCGAGGGCTGGACGATGCAGTCGCTCCAGCACCGGCTTCAGATCAACTTCGCCTCCCTATGGAGCCCGGAAAACCCGGCGCTGTACCGCTGCCGCGTTTCAGTGTGCGAAGACGGCGGCGACGAGCGCTCGTTCGTTTTCGGCATCCGCGAGTTCGAATGCGGCCCCGACGGCTTTTTGCTGAACGGCAAACCACTGCGGCTGCGCGGCGTCACGCATATCGAGGAATCCCCGGAACTCGGCCGCACGCAAACGCTCGCGCAGATGAAACAGGACCTGGAAGCGGCCAAGGCGGCAGGCTTCAACCTAATTCGCTTCGGCTGCTTTCCGACTCACCAGAAGACGCTCGAACTGTGCGATAAGATGGGGCTTCTGGCGCTCGAGGAAATTCCCGTATGGAACGCTACGGTTCTGGACTTCAGCGACCCAGGATATCAGCAGGCGGCCGAAGCGCAACTAAGGGAGGTCGTTCTGCGCGACCGGAACCACCCGAGCCTTCTGGCGTGGGGTCTCGCAAACAGCATAGAGAGCGACACTGCCGAGGCGCGATGGTTCGTCGAGCGTCTGGCCGGCATAGCGCGCGGTTTCGACGACAGGTCCGTTTACATCGCGACGTCCGACCCGGAACACGAAATGTGCGCCGATCTGGTAGATTTCATAGCGGTCGACATTGAATCAAAATCTTTTGACACAATCAGCCGCCGAGTGGAAGCCGCGGCAAAGCTCGGGCCGCCGGCGGTTCTGTTCCACCACGGAGACCAAGCCTACAGGCCGGCAGGCTCGCGAAGCGCGGGCGCGCCCGGCACCGAGGAACATCAGGCGCTGTTCATTCGCGACTTCATCGCCGCTTTCGACGAACATCCGCAATTGGCGGGATGGGCTGTCTCTTCTCTGGCCGATTACCGCGATCCGAGCAACTTCGCCGGTCCGACTCCATTCGCGCGCCGCCACGGCTTGCTTACAAGCGCGCGTGAGGAAAAACTGGCCTACGCAGCCGCCTCGAAATCGCTGCGCGGAGAAAAAACCTCCGAAATCGCCGTCCGCGAACGCAGGCTGCCCATCACTTCCTTCGCGAAGATACTCGCCGCCGCCTGGGCGATCGCCGCCGTTTTCTATTTCTTCCTCGACCCACGGCAAACAATCAACCTCGCTTACAACCCGCGCGCCTTCATTGAAGGCGACCCCCTGTCCTGGCGCGTCATTCTTTTCATCTCCATCTTCACCGCTCTCAATCTCGCTATACTCATATACCGCTTTTTCCGCGCAGCGCCGCGCAAAATGCTCGGCTCCATAGACATGCCGTTCCTGCGCATCATCTCTGTTCTCCTCAGCGCGGAGTGGACGCTCTTTCTCTGGTCGTATTTCACTATCGTCTGGTTCTGGGTTTTCGACGCCACGCTGCTTCACTTCTTCCTTCCCTCGAAAGACATAAGCTATATCTTTGCCGTCACAGCCGCGCTTTCCCTGCCCGAAGTCCTTTTCGTTTTCGCTTCGTTCTTCCGCGTTTCTCTCATCGCCGTCCTGCTCGCGTTCAACATCTGGAAGCTCTATCTCTGCTTCTCCGTCCTCGGCCTCATGGGAACAATCGCATATGTGGTGATCGGGCCGGCGGCCGTTTTCATCATTTGCGTCGCCGTCGCCGAGATCAAATTCCATATCCTCAAATACGTCCGCAACATGTTATGAAGACGAACGCATTTTTGACGCGGCAACTACATGCCGCTCCCCATTCAACCGAATTATTTTCAGCGTTTTATGGCGCGCGAAAAAGACGCTTCAAGAAAAAGCGCGCAAATTTGCGTTTAATGGTTAATGTAAAAAATGCCGGGTTAAAACTGGAAGTATTTTCTGTCGAACTGCTCTTTAGCCTCGCACTCCTGATGGTAGAGAGCGGACTCGATGGCGGCGGCGGCCTGTGTGGCCACGGCATTGACGAGGTTGACATTGGCGTTGTCGAAAGGCAATCCATCCGAGCGCTGGGCGAGGAATAGGGCGCCGAACGCGCGTCCTTTCCAGACAAGCGGCGCGATCAGCATGTTCCGCCGTTCATAACCGAGCCTCGGAACGCCCTGATACTCCGCGTCCGAATCGAAATCATGAACGCAAAGAGTGTCCTTGCCGGCGATGGCGCGGCCGACAATGCCTTCCGCCGCTTTGAATTTCTGATTGAGAAGGTTCACGGAGCCTTCGCCGAGCGCCTGCCTGATCTCAAGCTTTTGAGTGATGTCGTTCAGAACGAAAACGGCGCCGAGATCGACTTTCAGCGCGCCGACGAGCGAGGCGATGATGCGTTCGAGCAACACGTTCTGAGGCGGCGCCGCGCTCACTATGCGGCCAATCTCATACAGAACCACCAATTCCTCGTTTGTGCGCCGCAGGCGTTCGGACACAACCTTCATGAACGACGCGAACAACCGGATGGCTCCCTGCGGGTACTCGCGCAGCAGCCGGAAAAAATCCTCGCGCGATATTTTAAGGATGGTTGAATCGGCGTCGGCGCGCGCGGAGGCTGAGCGCAGGGCGCCCTCGAGCAGCGTCATTTCGCCGAGATATGTTCCGGCGTTGAGAAGGGCCAGCGATTTTTCGTCGCCGCTCTCGCCTTCGATCTTTTTATAAATCCGCACCGCGCCGTTATAAACGATGAACAGGCCGTCGCCGGGCTCGTTTTCGTTAAAAAGGACATCGCCCTTCCGCAATTCAACCGTAGTTATAATAGGAAGGAACCGTTCCAGTTCGTCTTCCCTGAAATCACGAAAAAGCTCTATGTTTTTGAGGTCCATTGTGGATTACCCCCCTATGGCGGCGCTCATTGCGTCGGGGTTCGTCGCGCGGGCAACGGCGTCTTCCCTGGAAATAATGCCTTTTTTGAAATAGAAAAGCAGGGAATCGTCCATTGAAATCATTCCGAGGTCGGTTCCGGCCTTGATCGCCTCGCTGATGCGATGTATCTGGCCGTCGCGGATCAGGTTCGCTATCGCCGGCGTGACGATCATGATCTCGCGGGCGGCGATCCGTTTGCCTGGTATATCGCATCGCGGGATCAACTGTTGCGAAATTACGCCCTTAAGAGTGACCGAAAGCTGGTAGCGGACCTGCTGCTGCTGGTAAGATGGAAAAACCTCGACGATGCGGCCGATGCTCTGGGCGGCATTGACGGTGTGGAGGGTGGCCAGAACGAGGGGGCCGGTTTCGGCGATGGTGACCGCGGCCATCATCGTTTCAAGATCGCGCATCTCGCCGACGAGCAGAACGTCCGGGTCCTCGCGAAGGACCGCCCTCAGGGCCGCCGGGAACGAGTTGGTGTTCGTGCCGACCGCGCGCTGATGAACAACGCCCTGTCCCGAGTCGAAAATAAACTCGATCGGGTCCTCGACGGTGATGATATGCGCCGGGCGGTCTTTATTGATAAAATCGAGCATTGCCGCAAGTGTCGTTGATTTTCCGCTGGCCGTGGGACCGGTCACGAGCAGCAAGCCGCTTTTCAGGCGCGCGAGGTGATAGGCAACGGGAGGCATCAGCACGGCCTTCATGTCCGGCGGCCGCGCCGGGATCACGCGCATTGTCGCGGAAACGCCGAAATTGTCGTAAAACGCGTTGACCCTGAACCGTCCGTTTGTTATGCTGTATGAAAAATCAAGTTCTTTCTCATCCGCCAGCCTGTGCTTCTGCTCATCGGTCATGATTGAGAACAGCAGCCGTTTAGCCATGTCCCATTCGAGCTTTTCCTCACCTTGGGGGACAAGTTTTCCGGTGATTCGGAAAACCGGAGGCATGTCGCGGCAGAAATGAATGTCCGAGGCGCCGAGATCTATGGCTTGTTGGAGAATGTCGTTGATATCCATGGTTCTTTCCGGTGATGAGACTTTGAGCGCCGGGGCGCCCATAAATATTTTTCTTCTTTATTTTATTGTCTTTACATATTTAAATATACCTTGTAAAATGTAACAATTATCTTAGCCGAGTAAGTTTTGAGTAGCAATAGATAAATGAAATTTAGTTAAAAATACGAAGCCAAAGGCAGGAGCTTAGACATGAGCGATCCTACGCTGAACCAAGACGAAATTGATGCGCTGCTTGCAGGAGTGCCGGACCCGACAGAAGGACCGATGGAATCAGGCGGAGGCGGAAGCAAAGAGCCTTCGTTGTCAATGGACGACTTGGCCGGTTTGGACGATATGGGCGGCGGCAGTCAGCCCGCGCCCGCCGCATCAGATTCATACGACTTAGGCGGCGACGATTTTGCCGCGATGATGGACGAAGCTCCGGCCCCGCAGCCGGCCGCGCGCGCGGCGGCTCCCGCTGCTAAAGCGGCGGCGGTTGAAGTCGCCGGCGACTATCCTTCCAAAAACATTGAAGTCCTGCTCGACATCCCGCTTCAGGTTGTAGTCGAACTGGGCCACACGGAAATGCCGATCCAGAAGATTCTCGAACTCGGCCCCGGCTCGGTCGTCGAGCTGAACAGACTGGCCGGCGAGCCGATCAACATTCTCGTCAACGGAAAACTCGTCGCTCGCGGCGAAGTTGTTGTCGTGGACGAGAACTTCGGCGTTAAAATAACGCATATCATCAGTCCTATGGAGAGACTTTCGCAACTAAATTGAAATTTTTTATATATCACCCGCGTTCAATCGCGAACCCCAAACGGAGGCTTATTATGAATTTTAGGAAAAGCATGTTTTTGTCATGCGTTGCGCTTGCGGCCATGCTGCTTGTCGCCGGAGCCGGCTGCTCCAAAAAAGGCGCGAACGCGCCCGGCAAAGACGGCGCCAAGGAAACCGTGATAGCCGAATTCGAAGGCGGCAAAGTGACCGCCGAGGAAATCAACACCTTCATCGACTACATCGCCACCTTCAACCCGATGGCGAAGATGGAACTTCAGGACCCGGCTAAAAAAGAGATGCTGATCAATCAGATTATCGAAAGCGCCGTTCTCGCAAACGCCGCGAGAGCCGCCGGAATCGACAAGGATCCCGACGTCATCAGAATAACAAACCTGCAGATCAACGGGCTCCTCGCGTCGAATTACTTCAACAAGAAAATCAAGACGCTCACTGAAAAAGCGGCTGTCACGGATGCCGATCTGCAAAAGTATTATGCAAGCCATGCAAGCGAATTCGACCAGACAAAGGTCAAAGTGCGCCATATAATCGTGCCAACGGAACAGGAAGCCAGAGAGCTGTATGCGAAGGTTACAGCCAATCCGGCGTCATTCGCCGCAGTTGCTAAAGCGTCATCAAAAGACCCCGGAAGCGCGGCCCAGGGCGGCGATCTCGGATGGGTATCGCGCGGATCAATGGTTCCCGAATTCGAAAAAGTCGCTTTCAGCCTCCAGAAGGGCCAGATCAGCGAACCGTTCCAGACCCGTTTCGGCTGGCACATCGTAATGGTTGACGACAAGTCCGAACTCTCCGTCATGCCGTTCGAGCAGGTAAAGGAAAGCATCCGGGCAAAACTGACGGAAGCAAAGAAGAAGGAAGTCGGCGACAAAGCGATGGCCGATCTGAAAAAGAAATCGAAGCTGAAAGTAAACAAAGATCTATTCTCAAAAGTAGGCGATCAGCAGGCAATGCCGGGAATGCCCATGGGCGCTCCGCCGGCTCAGCCGTCTGCGCCGCAACAATAACATTTCGGGCGATTGGAAAAAAGACGCCCTAAAATCCTGACAGGAGGGATTGCCTTGAAAACATCTGTTAAGACAACGCTTTTATCGCTATCTTTAGCCTTACTTCTTTCTGCTTCTTTATTCGTTTGCAAAGCGTTCGCTCAGGAGAGCACGGTGATTGCCGAATACGACGGCGGCAAGGTCACCGCAGAAGAGATCAATCTGTTCCTCAATACAGTAAACCCGCAATACATCTCGCAGCTCCAGAATCCGGAGATGAAAGAGATGCTGATCAATCAGGTCATCGAAAGCGCCATACTGGCGAACGTGGCAAAAACCACCGGAATGGACAAAGACCCCGAAGTGCTGGCGATGATCGAGCTCCAGACGAACAGCATCTTCGCGTCGCGCTACTATGACAAGGAGATCAAGCCGCTGCGCGACGCAGTGCAAATCTCGGATAACGAATTGCAGCAGTATTACGACAGCCACAAAAAGGATTACGAGCAGAACAAGGTTAAGGGCAGCCACATTCTGGTTGAAAAAGAAGAAGATGCAAAAGAGATTTCTGCAAAGTTAAAGGCCGCGCCGGACACTTTCGCGGCGATAGCCAAAGAGAAATCAATCGACAAGGGCAGCGCCCCGAACGGCGGAGACCTCGGCTGGTTTGAAAAAGGCCGCATGGTTCCCGAATTCGAGAAAGTCGCATTTGAGACGCCGAAAGGCCAGATCAGCGAACCGTTGAAAACGCGTTTCGGCTGGCACATCATCAAAGTCGAAGACAAGCTCGAAGGCGTTACCGCTCCTTTCGACGAGGTTAAGGAAACCATCCGCACGACCCTGCTCGAAAACAAGAAGAAGGAAGTCGTCGAGAACCTCGTTCTCGCGCTGAAGCAAAAAGCGCATCTGAAGACCTACCCCGACCTCTATGCGAAAGTGGCCCCCGCGCCTGCGGCTCCGGAAGCTCCCGCTGTTGAAGCGGCTCCTCCCGCGCCCCCGGCCCCGCCCGCTCCGAAAGCGGCCGACAAGAAGGCCCAGCCGGCAGCAAAGCCGGCCCCGAAAAAGAAATAACTTCTGAATAAGCGCCAAACTCAAAAGCCCCCGGCTTCACTAACCGCCGGGGGCTTTTTTAGTTCTTATGAAATTATCGTCATTGCGAGGAAACCGTTTTGTGGTTGACGAAGCAACCCCGAACTAAATTCCCATCTCCATGTTCGGGATTGCCGCGCCCCAAAAAAAATCGGGGCTCGCAATGACGTTTACGGCGTCACTATAACTTCAATCGCGTCGCCGCTTCGCATAACGTCTATCCCGTCGAGAATCTTATCAAGCTTGATGCGATGCGTGATCAGCTTGTCGAGCGGCAGGCGGCCGCTTTCGAGCAGCCTGATCACCGCCGGGAATGAATGATTCGATATGAATGTGCCGATGATGGTTATCTCACGGCGCGTGATATCGTACTGCGTGCAACTGCAGCAGGCCGTGCTGTTCATTCCGAACAACAGCGCCCGGCCGCCGCGCCGCAAAACCGAGACCGCGTCCGTCATCAGGCAGCCGACGCATTCGATCGACGCGTCCGCCCCGATACCGGTTTCAGCCAAAACGACTTCCTGCAAATTCTGCTTCTCGGGATTCACGATCACATCCGCGCCCATCTTAACCGCCATCTTAGCGCGCTTTTTGTTGACCTCGGCGACAATGATCTTGCCTGCGCCGCACAGCTTCATCAGCGCCGTATAATACAGGCCGATCGGGCCGGCGCCGAGTATCACAACCGATTCGCCGGCCATAAGCTTCAGCTTGCCGGCGCCGTTCACAACACATGAAAACGGTTCGGCGAAAATCGCAATGTCCGTCGGCAGGCTCGGCGAAATTTTGTGCAGCGCCGACGCCGGAGCGACGTTGTATTCCGCGAAGCCGCCGTCTATGAAAATGCCCAGCGTCGTCATATTCTCGCACATGTTCGGCAGTCCGAGCCGGCAGTACGGGCACAATCCGCACGTCAGATTCGGGTCCACCAAAACGCGGTCGCCCGGCTGAAGATGCTTAACGCCCTTGCCGGTTTCCATGACGCGCCCGACATACTCATGTCCCAGAATCGCGCCCGGCGTCGCGGGATGTCCCGGCGGAACCTTAAGTATCTGGCAATCCGTCCCGCAGACGCTCGCCGCCTCGACTTTCAGCTTCACATCCTGATCGTTCTTAATCTGCGGTATCGGAACCTTCTTCAATGCGACTTTTCCGTTCCCTACGAATACCGCCGCTTTCATCGTTGTTCCCACTGCTCACCTCCGGATTAT
This sequence comes from bacterium, assembly GCA_041664945.1. Lineage (GTDB taxonomy): Bacteria > UBP15 > UBA6099 > UBA6099 > UBA6099 > JBAYJY01. Next base: position 38,055 of record JBAYJY010000022.1, read on the forward strand.
TGGCCTTGGTCCATGGGACCTCGTGGCTTGTCTTGCATGCATTGGACACGGCATGTTTTGGGCGCAGAATGCTGCGCTCCTACAATATTATCTCAGCTTTCAACATAGTCGCCCTGCAGCGGCTTGACCGCGGCGCCGAGCTTGATGAGATAATCGATGCCTTCCTGAATATGGTCGTCGGAACCGCCGCACAGTTCAAGTATTATCCA
>JBAYJY010000023.1:0-38002 GCA_041664945.1 bacterium
AAAAGAAAATCGCAGTTGGCGGAGGCGGTATTTCGTTCGCCCAAGTAGCCATTATCTCGGTGGTTCTGATTATTCTTACAGCCATCGGCACAATGGTCACTAAGAACATGATTGGCGAGAATATGGGAAAACTGTCCGGCCAGATTAACAATGTAGAGAACAGCAAATACACCTCGACAATTATCAATGTGCCCGATCGCATTCCGTTCAAGGAATGCGCGGCTTTGGTCAGACTGCAGGATAAAGCCCTGCTCGTCAACCTTGCCGACGGGAAGCATTATCTCAGCGCCGAAATATCAATATGCTTAGACCCGAACTACAAGCCGGAAGGCAAGGAAAAGATCGAAGATGTTTTTACAGAACAAAGAGATAAAGTTTTGTACGCGTGCAACGAGTATCTGTCGACGCTGACAATGTCGAGCCTTTTCCAGACCGGCGTTTCGGCGCCTGCGCCGGCAAACACTACTGGCGAACTCTCGCTTGAGGACACCTCGAACGTTACGCCAGATTTCTCCAAACGGATGGATCAGGTGCGCGGCGAACTGTTGAAAGTGCTCCAGAAGCGCGGACTAACTTTCATAGCGGATGTATATTTCACGTCATTCTTAGTTCAGTAATTTTGATCAGTCTGGCATTCAGCGCAGGAGGATAAGAACTTGGGCGATATTCTTTCACAAGATGCGATAGATGATCTGATATCGCAAATAGGAGACGACACCGGAGGCGGCGGAGGCGGCGGAGATTTAGGCATCGATCTCGGCGCTTTCGACATGGGCGCTCCCGCGGCTTCGTCGGCTCCGATGGCTTCGCCGGTCATACCGGCGGCGTATGCGAAGAACGTTCAGGGGTTCGATTTCTCCCGTGCGTCAAAATTTTCCAAAGATCAGATTCGCACACTTCAAATGATTCACGAGACGTTCGCGCGCCTTTTTTCGAGCACGCTTTCGGCTAAGATACGCGCATTGACTCGCATCAAGGTTGTATCAGTCGAAGAAGTCACTTACGAAGATTTCATCAGCACGGTATCCAATCCGTCCATAATATCCATTTTCGGGCTTCCGCCGATGGAGGGCAACGCCGTTCTGGACATCAGCCCGCAGATCGGCTTTCCGCTCATGGACCGTCTGCTCGGCGGCTCCGGCGAAGAGGAAGAGGACGCCCGCGAGCTGACAGACATTGAAATCAATATCATGGAAAGCATTCTGACGGACGCACTCAACTTCCTCAAGGAAGCGTGGAGCAACGTCATAACGATCAGCCCGAAGCTGGAAGTTCTTGAGAGCAACCCGTATTTCGTGCAGATAGTGCCTCCGAACGAGATGATTATCCTCGTGAATTTCGAGGCGGAGATCGGCGAAAAATCAGGGCGCATGAATCTCGCGCTTCCATACGTAATGCTCGAAACGGTGCTTCCGAAGCTCAGCATACAAAAGTGGTTCGCCACCTACCGGCGCACGATCGCTCCGGACACGCCGCTCAAGGTTGAAAGACGGTTGCTGAAAACCAGCGTCGTTCTTTCCGCCGAACTCGGCTCCGCGCTGATTTCCCTTAAGGATTTCCTGAATCTTGATGTCGGCGACATCCTCACGCTTCAGACAAAAGTAAGCGACGAGGTGGATGTTTTTGTCGGCAACAAGCTGAAATTCAAAGGCAGGCCGGGACTGGTCGGCAAAAGCATCGCCATCCAGACCACATCGGTCGTGAAAGAAAAAGAAGACATCTGAAAGCGGGATCGGCCGCGACTGTCTTCGAGCCTTCGTATCTGTGGAAATTAAATCCGGCATTATCAAATTATTTGAAGCCTTCGCTTCTGTTTGGCGCAACGCTGTAACGGAACTTTCCGGGCTTGAGCTTGAAATCGGACGTTTTTCCGCCGGGGAAACAACGATAGCCGCTGTTGAGGGAAAAGCGACGGAGCGCGGCGTGATCGTAACGGCGCCGGTGGTCTCGCCTGTTCCCGGCGTAATGATTCTTTTCATGCCGCTGCCATACGGCGCAATCATTCCCGAGAAGATTATCAATCCTGATGCTGTTGGTTCGCCGGATCATTTTTCGGAACTGCACCGCAGCGCTCTCGAAGAACTCGCTTCACAGGCATGGGCGAGCGTTTCAGGCGAATTCTCTAATATAATCGGCGACAGGTTCAAAACGGCGGTTCCCGAGATTGCGCTTGATTCACTCGGCAATTATTTGAAGAAATTGCCTGCGATGACAGGTACGCCCGAAGTCATGGCGGTCGAATATCCGGCAAGAATAGGACGCGATAATTTCTCGATCACCCTGATAGCGCCTATGAAATTTATCTCGGCGCTGTTTCCCTCCGATAAAACGATAGAAATGGTGAAAGTGGCTGTTCCCCAAGCTGGAGTAATGAAAGAAATGAAGACGATGGAGGTTCCTCATGTTGAGGAATCTCCGGCTGAAATAGGCGTGACTGTCAAGAAAAAAACCAGGAGTTCAGCGGCCGCCGGCGGAAAAATACCGCGAGGAGCAAAACGAAATCTCGAGGTGATGCTGGACATTCCGGTGTCGGTGACGGTGGAGATAGGCAGGGCAAAAGTGCCGGTTTCGAAGTTAATGAATCTCTCGCCGGGTTCGGTAATCGGGCTGGATACTTTGAATGGAACGCCGATAAAGGTGTTAGTAAACAACCATCACGTGGCGAACGCCCAAGTGGTCGTGATCGGAGAGAAATTCGGAGCGCGCATAGTCGATCTTGTAGCTCCCGAAAAAAGGCTTGAGGAATTCTGAACTCGCTAAATAACCGGCCCCTGTCATTTTACGCTGAATATTAATTATTTAATTTCTTTTCAAAATATTTTGCCTCAATGTATAATATGGTGTTCGAAAGTTGATTAATATATGGAAAAAAGTAATAATCATAGCTTGGCGGTGAAAGTGGCTAAGACAATAAAAACGGCGATAATCATAGCGGCGCTTGTATTGGGCGTAATGGTTTCGCGCGCTTACGCGGTGGACGGAGTCAGCCCTTCCGGTAAAGACCGGGCGGCGGCGACACAAAAGGGGCCGCTTGCGTTCCCGGACAAAACCGCGATTGACGAGAGCGTTGTTCCCAACGATGTCGAAACGCTTGAAAAGTCGGCGAAGAAATACGATCTTCCCGAAGGAACGTCTTTTTCCGTATCGACCATATGGAGAACCATAGGCAGCCTCGCTGTTGTAATAATGATGATTGTCGGCGTGATCTACCTGATGCGCCAGTTTTGGGCAAAGGGCATGCGGTTCGACATGAAGGGGCGGCACATTCGCGTTGTTGATGTTGTTTCATTAGGCGTGAACCGCTCGATATTTTTAGTGGCGGTCGGCAAAAAACATATACTGCTCGGTTCGAGCGACAAGGGTTTGAACTATCTGATGGAAGTCACCGGACTGGAAGGCGCTGAAATGCCCGAGGGCCTGACCGGCGAGGGCGGCGTTTCATTTCATGGCGAACTTGAAAACGCGGCGTCGAAGGACATGTACAAAACCCAGTCCTTTCAGGACAGATCGGTTTCCTTCGTCGACCGGATGAAAAGCAAGTTGAAGAGACTTGATGAAGACAAAACAACTGATTAAACAGATGAAGGCCGGTTTGAAGCGCCAGTTGCGCAAGCAGTGGCGAGCGATTCCGCTCATGCTTCCGCTGATTGTCATGATAGCGATGCCTCTGCTGTCCGCGCCGGCAAGCCCGCTCCCGATACCCAAGGTCACTTTCGGCGTGTCGCCGGCCGAGAGCCCGAAGGACGTTGCGCTTTCGCTACAGATAATATTTCTGCTGACAATCCTTTCGCTGGCGCCGTCCATCCTCATCATGATGACCTCGTTCACGAGGATAGTGATCGTGCTCTCGCTGACGAGGAACGCGCTCGGCACTCAGCAGATGCCGCCCACTCAGGTCATGGTCGGAGTCGCGCTGTTTCTCACGTTTTTCATAATGGCGCCGGTATTCAACAAGATCAACGAGGATGCGGTAAAGCCGTACATGGATCAGAAAATTGACCATGTGGAGGCGCTGCACAAGGCCGAACAACCGTTGCGCGAGTTCATGTTCAAGCAGACCCGGAAGCGGGACCTCGCTCTGTTCATCAACCTCTCGCGCATGGAGCGGCCGAAAAACAAGGAAGCCGTCCCGACGCATGTCCTGATTCCCGCGTTCATCATTTCAGAATTGAAATCGGCCTTTATAATGGGTTTCTACATATACATTCCATTCCTTGTGATAGACATGGTTATCGCCAGCGCCCTGATGTCCATGGGAATGCTGATGTTGCCGCCTATTATGATATCCCTGCCATTTAAATTGCTGATATTCATCATGGTTGACGGCTGGGCGCTGCTTGCGAGAGGGCTTGTGCTGAGTTTCCGGATGTGACGAGAGGTTGACCCTATATGACGGAAGGAATGGTTATAGATCTCGGCGTGAAAGCGATCACGCTCGTGCTTTTGATCTGCGGCCCCATTCTCGGGTTCGGTCTCGTCGCCGGTTTGGCGATCGCCGTGTTTCAGGCGGTGACGTCGATTCAGGAAATGACGCTGACGTTCGTGCCGAAGATTATCGCCGTCATTCTCGCGCTGGCGCTTTTCGGCAACTGGATGCTTCAAAGCACTCTCATATTCACGACAGACGTCTTTATGAACCTGCCCAACTATGTCCGATAGCGGAGTGACGCCTAATCCCGGAAGGCCGGAAGCGCGATGAACTGGATTGATATTGATGTACTGACATTCCAGTATTTTATACTGGTGTTCGCGCGGATGGCTTCCATGGTCGCCGCCTCCCCGATCATCGGAAGCGCATCGGTGCCCGCTCAGGCGAAAATAGGATTTTCATTCCTTCTCAGCGTCATAATGTTTCCCATAGTGTCGAGAAGCTTCCCGGCGCTTCCAGGCCATATTATCTTGTTTTGGAGCCTGATGGTTCGCGAGGCGCTAATCGGGATGCTGATCGGCGTGATCAGCAGCCTTATGTTTTCCGCGGTTCAGCTTTCCGGCCAGATTTTCGGGATGCAGGTCGGGTTCGGCATCGTTAACGTCATGGACCCGTTGTCGCAGGAACAGACCTCCCTGCTTGGCGAATACCTCTTTATCATCGCCATACTTCTGTTTCTCGTTATGGACGGGCATCACCTTTTCATAAAAATCATAGCGAATAGTTACAGCGTGATTCCGATGGGAGGTTTCTCATTCACTGAATCGCTCGGGATTGAAGTGACTCACTGGCTGACGAAGGCGTTCATAATAGCGTTCAAGATCGGCGCGCCGATGATTTTCTCGCTGCTCCTGATATCGGTTGCCATGGGAATCATCGCGCGCTCGGTTCCACAGATGAACATTTTTATTGTCGGATTGCCGATCAATATCTTCGTCGGCCTTTTTGTTATGGCCGCTTCGCTGATGCTTTTCGCATATTTCATGAGGGGCTACTTCACATCGGTAATCACTGACATCTGGATGTTGATGAAGATGGCGGGCGGAACATAAAAGGAGCGCCTTCGCGCGATGTGAAGGACGCCGCCGGCATAGGCGGAGTTATTAGGAAAGAACAAATATGGCAGAGGACAGATCAGAACCGGCAACTCCGCGACGTCGGAGCGAAGCCAGAAAAAAAGGGCAGGTGGCGAAGAGCCAGGAGGTAAGCACGTCTCTAATTCTGCTCTTCGGCTTCTGCATGCTGATTCTTCTCAGCGGAAGGATGTACGCGCAGCTAAAGGGCTACATGATTTGGGTTTTTTCGCCCGCCGTGTTCGTGGACATCAGGGAACTGAATTCAGAGAACGCCCGATATATCGTTTTTGGCATGATGATATTTGTCATCCGGTTGCTTGCGCCTTTCGTGTTGGTCATAATGGCTGTCGGCATTTTTGCGAATTACATGCAGGTGGGCGGGATGGTCACTTTTGAATCCATCAAGCCGAATTTTAAAAAAATCAATCCAATTTCAGGGTTTTCGCGGCTGTTCTCTATGCGCGCGATGACTGAGTTGGTAAAAAGCGTCGCTAAAATTTCGCTCATAGGCTATATCAGCTATTCAACTATCAAGACATCAATCCCGGTTTATATCCAAATGATGAACATGGACATCGAGCACTCTCTCGCGCTGTTCGCGTCCACAGTGGTCTGGCTGGCCCTGAAAATCTCCGCCCTTCTTCTCCTGCTGGCAATGCTCGATTTTCTATATCAGAAATACGATTTCGAGAAAAGCATCAAGATGTCGAAACAGGAAATAAAGGACGAATACAAACAGCGCGAGGGCGACCCGCTGATTAGGCGCCGTATAAGGGAAAAACAGAGAGAGATTGCGATGCGGCGGATGATGGCTTCGGTGCCGCATGCGGATGTGGTGATAACGAACCCGATCGAGCTTGCGATCGCGCTGCAATATGACGCGGATGAGATGCATGCGCCGAAAGTTGTCGCCAAGGGCGGCGGGGTTGTCGCTGAGAAGATCAAGCAGATCGCCAAGGACAACAACGTGCCTATTGTCGAGGACAGGGCGCTGGCTCAATCGCTGTTCCGGCTGGCTGACGTTGACGATTATGTCCCGCCTCAGTTATTCAAAGCGGTTGCTGAGATTCTTGCGTATGTTTACCGCATTAGCCGAAAAAAGCACAGTTTCGGAATATAACACGAAAGATCACAACAGAAAACACAGTTGCTTGGAATGGGAATCGGGAAATATGTAATACAGGGCTCCCGTGGAATTATTTGGCCCCATAATAGAAAACAGTATTGATACTTGTAATTTTTAGTCAATATAAATATAATTGCTCTGAATATATATAAAATACTGGAGAATTTGTCTTAACCGGACAATCATGGATTTTAAAAAACAAGCACAAGGCTCGATATTCAGTTTTTTCACAGCATTTTTGAGCAAATCGGAATTGGTATTGCCGGCGGCGGTAGTTTTAATCATCGTAATGATGGTTATTCCCGTTCCGGTATTCATGATCAATTTTCTGGTTGCAATAAGCTTAACAATTTCAATACTGACGATTTTGATAACGATGTATGTAAAGGAGCCGTTGGAATTCGCAGTTTTTCCGACTGTCATCCTGATATCGACAATATTTCGGCTGGCGCTCAGCATAACAACTACACGCGCGATTTTGCTGCATGCGGACGCCGGCGAGATCATCAGCGCGTTCGGAACGTTCGTAACAGGCGGCAGTTACGTAGTCGGAGCCATCATATTCGCGATCATAGTAATCGTGAACTATGTTGTAATCACGCACGGCGCGCAGCGCATCGGAGAGGTCGCGGCCCGGTTCACGTTGGACGCCATGCCCGGCAAGCAGATGAGCATAGACGCGGACCTGAACAACGGCCTGATAACGGACGAACAGGCGCGCGAACGCCGCAAGAAAATCGAGTTGGAAGCGGATTACTTCGGAGCCATGGACGGCGCCAGCCGGTTTGTTCAGCGGGACGCCATAGCAGGCATAATTATCACAATCGTAAATATCTTAGGCGGTTTTATAATCGGCGTCGCGATCAAAAAGATGCCGTGGATGGAAGCCGTTCAGACATACACCATGCTGACGATCGGCGAAGGCCTCGCCGCCGCCATCCCGACGATCCTGATATCGTCGGCCACCGGCATCATGGTCACCAACGCAGCTTCCGAGGCTAATCTGAGCAAGGACGTAGTAGGCCAGATGCTCGGACAGCCGCGGGTGATGTACGCCGCCGGTCTGATCTTAAGCCTTTTCGCGGCGGCCTCTCTTCTTACCATGAAGATCGGCCTGATTGTCCCGTTGTTTGTCATGGCCGGCTTGGTTCTGGGGCTTGGCTATGCGTTTGACAAGCTCGGACTTTCATTTGCCGGAGTTGAAGCTAAAGGCGCAGCGGCAAAAGGAATGCCCGGAAGGCCCGGGGCCGCTCAGTCAATGTCCGCGGGTTCCGGCGCGCCTTCTCCTTCAGGCGGACAGGCCGGCGGCTCGGTTCCTGCCTACGCAACTCCCGAGGCCGTTCAGTCTCTCCTATATGTAGACTCCATGGAACTCGAAATTGGTTACGGGCTGATACCTCTGGTCGATCCCGACCAGAAGGGCGATCTGCTCGACCGCGTCACGATGATCCGGCGGCAGACCGCCCTCGAAATGGGCATCATAGTTCCGCCCATAAGAATTCGTGACAACATACAGCTCAGGCCGAATGAATATTCAGTTAAGATTAAAGGCACGGAAGTCGCCGGCGGCACGCTTATGGTGGACTATTTTCTCGCCATGAATCCCGGCAACGTCTCGCAGGAAATCGACGGCGTGGACACAACAGAACCGGCTTTCGGACTGCCCGCGAAATGGATACGGGAGGCGAACAAGGAACAGGCCGAAATGATCGGCTACACCGTTGTCGACCCGGCCTCCGTCGTCGCAACGCATCTTACCGAAGTCATCAAAAACCACTCCTTTGAATTGCTCGGCAGGCAGGAAGTCCAAAGCCTCATCGAAATTGTGAAAGAGCGCAACTCCGTGGTCGTGGACGAACTCATTCCGAACAAGCTCGAACTCGGCGAAGTGCAGAAAGTTCTCCAGAACCTGCTTCGCGAGCGCGTCTCCATTAGGAACCTCGCCACAATTCTCGAACTTCTCGCGGACTATGCGGCGATGACCAAGGACGTGAACGTGCTGACAGAATATGTGCGCGCCGGGCTGGCCCGCCAGATATGCAGGCAGCACCAGATGCCGGACGGCACAATACCGGTGATAACGATTGACCCGCGGTTCGAGGACGCCGTTCTCGAATCCGTTCATGACGCAGGCACTGCATCCTATCCCGTGCTGGCGCCCGAAGTGATAGAGAAACTTTCCAAAAATTTAAGCGCGATGATAGAGAAGGCGATATCTCTGAACTACCAGCCGATAGTGATGTGTTCTCCCCGCGTGCGCATGTACATCCGGCGGCTCGTGGAACGATTGTTCCCGTCGCTGGTGGTGCTGTCGCACAGCGAGATAGTGCCGGACGCGAAAGTGCGATCCGTAGGCATGATCGGCGCAGGCTGATAGAAGCTGGAGCGAGACGCTGTGGCGATGAAGGTTAAAAGATATGAAGCGCCCACGCTGCAGGAAGCGCTGCTTCACGTTAAACGCGATCTCGGTTCGGACGCGGTTATACTTCAGACCCGCAAGTTCAACCGCGGCGGCGTATTCGGACTGCTCGGAAAGAACATGGTTGAAGTGCTCGCGGCGACCGACATAGAAACGGCGTCGTCTTCCGGAACGAAAACTGGGGCGGCAAAACCGCGAACCGCCGCCGGCCAGCAAGCCGCGAAAAGCAGGGCGGCAGCTTCAGCCGCCGCGCAGGCTCAGGAAAACTCAGACGCGGTTCGCGACGAACTGAGGGAAGTTAAAAGCGCATTGCACGCCCTGCTCCACAAATCGAAAACAGACGCGCAGGAACAGGTGGAGCCCTACCCATCGGCGTTCGGGGATATCTACCTGAAGCTTTTAGAAAACGACGTGGACGACACAATAGCGCAGGACATAATCCGCTCGATAGACGATTCGCTGACTGCGGAGAAGAAGGAAGACGAGGAAGCGGTGCGCGCGGCGCTCGAACGGCAATTGCGGCGGCTCCTCAAAGTTTCAGGCGCCGTGGAACTGACCGGAAGAGAACCGAAGACAATCGCGTTCGTCGGCCCGACCGGCGTCGGCAAAACAACCACAATAGCTAAACTCGCCACGATCTATGCGCTGTCAAAACGCAAAAAAGTCGGCCTAATCACGGCGGACACATACAGAATCGCCGCAGTCGAACAGGTTAAAGTTTACAGCGAAATACTGAATATTCCGATCAAAGTCGTCTACAACGCCGAGGATATGAAACGCGCGGTGGATTTTTTCGGAGACCGGGACCTGATTCTGATAGACACGGCCGGCCGCAGCCACCTCGACGGCGACCGAATCAAGGAAATTCGCGACACGCTCGCAGTCTGCTACCCGCTTGAAATACATCTTGTCATGTGCGCCAACACGCGTTACAAGGACATGCTCGACATATCAGAACGATTCAGACCGCTCGCATACAACCATCTGGTTTTCACGAAACTCGACGAGACTTCCACATACGGGAGCCTCATTAATGTGATAACGAAATGCAATCTTGGCGTGTCTTACCTCTGCTACGGCCAGAACGTGCCGGGCGAGATACAGGCCGCCTCGGCCGGACTGTTGCTGGACCTCATTCTCGGAACGCCGCTCTCGCACGCGATCCGAAAGAAGAAGGAGGCCTAATGTCCGATCAGGCGCAGGCGATTAGAGAAATAAAAAGCGGCTTGGATTCCGCGCCGGTTCAGGACGCCTTCAGCCGCAACCGGAGAGTCATAGCGATCACAAGCGGCAAGGGCGGAGTCGGCAAAAGCAACATAGCTATCAATCTCGGCATCTCACTCACGCGGTTCGGCCACAGGGTGCTGATCGTCGACGCTGACGTCGGGCTCGCGAATCTCGACCTGCTTCTCGGCCTGACTCCGAAATATAATTTGTCGCACGTGATAAGCGGCAAAAAGACGCTCGACGAGGTGGTGATATCCGGCCCCTCCGGCATAAGGCTTCTGCCGGCAAGTTCGAGCGGGCGCCTTTCTCCGGATTTCACATCCGAAAAGCGCGGAGAACTTGTGAAGAGCCTGCGAAGCAACGATTATGCGGACACGGTATTAATTGACACCGGCGGCGGGATTACTGATAATATCATAGAATTCCTTCTGCTGGCGGATGAAGTGATTCTGGTAACCACTCCGGAGCCGACTTCCATCATGGATTCATACGGAATCATCAAGATTCTGGCGCAGGAGAAAGAAAATTCGTTTGTGAATCTGCTGGTCAACATGGCGGAGGATCAGGCCGATGCGCAACACGTGTCGTCCACTATGAAAATGATCACGAAGCAGTTGATCAACATCACGATGAGCGATCTCGGCTGGGTCGGCAGCGACCCGCACGTGCCGAAAGCGGTTCGGCAACAGCAGCCGTTCGTGCTGCTTTATCCGGCGTCTCGGGCTACGCGGGCGGTGACGCGCATCGCCATGAAAATGTCGAACTGCGAAGTTGATTTAGTGACAGACAGAGGCATTTCCGGTCTCTATCGCCGAATAGTTTCATTCTTGAAATAGTGGCGGCGGAGAACAAAATAAAAAGACCGCCGGAACGGCGTCTCTTGAAGGAAAGGATTGGCACACTAACTTGAAAATCATATTTCCCAACCTGATAGCTTCAATCAGAGTCCTGACCGGCTCACTCGCGTTTCTGATATTCATTCTCATAGCGTCGATAAGAGGGATGGACCTGAACCTGATATTTTTTTGCGGGATATTCACATATTTGTTTTTCTACTTACTCGGCGCCATCGTCTCCGGAATACTCGCGCAGATCAACAAGGAAATTGAGATCGAACCGATAGGAGAGAAGACGCCGGACCACGAAACGGAACTGAAGCGCCATCTGGATATGATGCAAGGCGCGGAGATGCCGATTTTCGATTGATTGCGAGGCGAAAAACGATACCACGCAAGGGGACCATTTAACATGGATGCGAATGTAAAAGTTTTAATGGACGCCACCGGCTGCACCGAAACAGAGGCGCAGTCCGTTCTGGAAGACGCCGGAGGCGATGTTTCCAAGGCGATGAAGGCGCTGGACACCTCTTCCAAGGAAATCATGGTGTTCCAGATACGCTTCAACGTATCGGGAAAAAAGGAGGCTGGAACCGGCTTTCTTGTCGCCATGTTCGACGTATCGTCGGACCATGTGCTATATGTAGACATGGCTTTCCCGCTCACCGCGGATCAGGAGGCCGCTCTGGACGTAACGATGCCGCCAACGGTATTCGTATCCACGCTTAAGGCGCTCCGCAACAGAATGAGCGACCGCCACAAAGCCGGCAACCAGAGCAACGCGACTCTGATAAAGGCAAAGTTTTCATCCAGCTTCATACAAACTGCGGTAGCGATGCACGCGAAGGGCAATCTCGCGGGCGTAAGCCAGAAATTCGCCCAGATCATCAACGGCGTCATCGGCGAACAGATCGAGATGTCATATTTTGCGCGCGCTCACTCTCTCTCTTCTCTTTCCAGCGCTCTCGGCGACGTCGTCCAGCAGGCGCAGCTAACCCCGGAACAGCAGGCGTCGAAACTTTTCGGCGCTAAAGAGACAGCCGCGGCGCCGCAGGCCGCTCCGGATTCCGACAACCTGCCGGCCGCTTCGCCGCAGGAGCCTCTGCCGCGTATCGTCCTCATAACCGAACCGGAGATTTCGCCGTTCAACGGCAAACCCGTCCGCGAACTTTTAGAGGGCGATCAGATTATTGTGAAAATAAAGGACGGGCGCGAAGCCGCCCGCTACTTTGCGGAACTTCTCGGCGGCAGCGTCAACGATGAGCTGGTCCCCCTTTGCGTTCCGGTCATCAAAACAAACTCAATGTCGGAAACCTTCACGGAAGTATATGTAGAATTCGGACCGGGCATTTTCGGACAATTCTTCATTCCGCCCGATGTGAAGATAAAAACACGAAACGAGGATGTCGAGCTGTTCAATCCGTTTCAGGACGAAGAGTCGGTTTTCGCTGACAAACGGTTCGGTTTACAGATTTTGGCAGGCCTCAGCGCCCTTATCCTCACGACGCTTGTGCTGATAATCGTCTTTGTGACCATGCGCTGATATGTATATCTTTTCCCGAGGAAGCGTTAACCACTGATGGCAAAAGAGTTACAAGTCACGGACGAGGAAAGCTGGCGAGCATTCAAGGAGCATGGGGATGAAGACGCTCGCGGACGACTCGCGGAGAGATATCTGCCCCTTGTAAAATATGTAATCGACCGCGTAGCATACAGGCTTCCGGATTTCATTGACCGCGAGGACCTGATTAGCGAGGGGATACTGGGACTGATCGACGCGCTGGACAAATTCGATCCGTCACGGATGAACAAGTTCGAGACATACGCGGTAGTCAGAATACGAGGCGCCGTTCTGGATTCCCTGAGGCAGATGGACTGGGTGCCGCGGTCTTTGAGGCAAAAGAGCCGGGAGATAGAGAACGCATACGCGGATGTGGAACGAACTCTCGGCCGTCCGGCCACGGACGAGGAAGTCTCCGGCCAACTCGGCATCACGGCGGGAGAACTGAACGAAACGCTGGCCAGCGTTGCGGGCGCTGTAGTTTTTTCCTTCGAGGAAATGCTGCAGATGTCCGATGACAACAAGCCGCTGCCGTTCTTGAGCCGCGTGAAGAATCCGTCGGTGGCCGACCCTTCCGACACGCTCATGAAATCAGAAGTCCGCAAGATTCTGATAAAGGCGATCGACCGGCTGCCGGAGAATGAAAAAACCGTCGTCGGGCTGTATTATGTTGAAAACCTGACGCTCAAGCAGATCGGCGAGACGCTCAATGTCACTGAGTCGCGTGTGTGCCAGATTCACACGAAAGCGCTGGTTCGCCTGAAGTCATGCCTGATGCAGAAGGATGAAGATGTTTTTTACGATTGATTTTCAAACATAAAAGCGTAGCGGGGCGGCTGAAAAATTTTTATAATTTGATTAAAGAAAACAATATTGTATGGTAAAATACTCACGTTCTATTAAGTGAAAAGCAATAGCGTGAGAAATTAGGAAAATAAATTGAGCGACTCACCAGTCACACTTCAGTATTCATCGGACGGACGCGAAGTTCTCGCCTCGATAGACAAAAACAAAGCGGGCGGCATCCCCGTAGTGGCCGAGCATTTCTTAATGGCGCTCGAGGATTTCGGCGCGGGCGACTTCGAAATTGATTACGCATCCATAGACAGGCTGATACAGGCGCAGGGCGCTGCGGGCAGATTTTTTCCGGTGGCGCGCAAACTCGACGGCCGCGTCGAAGTCACGGTCGCTCCCGACAAAATGAGCGCAACTATAATGGTCGTTCCGTCTAAAGGGGGCAAGTCCCCGGATGTAGACGATATCAGCGCAGCTCTCGCGAAAAACAATGTTCACTTCGGCATCAAGGATGATCTGATACAAAACATAGTCGCGCAGGGATGGTATAACGAAAAAGTCATGGTCGCCGAAGGCAAGCAGCCTGAAGACGGCGTAGACGGGAAAATAGAATTTCTCTTCGACGAAGCAGCGTCAAAACCCAAGCCTACAATCGCCGACGACGGAACCGTCGATTTTTACGAACTAAATGTTGTTCAGAGCGTGCGCGCCGGCGAACCGTTGGCTGAGAAGACGCCGCCTATGCCCGGCATACCGGGCAGGAACGTGCTCGGCGAAGAGATTTCGGCGCGGCAGGGCAAGGACATACCGTTTCCGATCGGCAAGAGCGTAACCTTCTCGCAGGAAAATCCGAACATGATCATCGCCCAGGTAGCGGGGCAGCCTCGGTTGCTACAGGGCAAGATTCACGTGTTCCCGGTTTTCGAGGTAAGCGGCGACGTTGATTTCTCGACCGGAAACATTACATTCGTAGGCGATGTGATTATCAAAGGCGGAATACTCGAAGGTTTCGTGGTGAAAGCGGACGCTAACGTGACGGTCTTCGGGCCGGTCAGCGGCTGCATAGTCGAAGCCGGCGGAAACGTGACGCTGAAAAAGGGAATGCATGGACAGGACAAGGGCATCATCACAGCCGGCGAAGATGTGATCGCGAAGTTTCTTGAACACTGCACAATAAAAGCAGGGGGTAACGTCCGCGCGACGGATGGAATCATAGCCTGCAACGTAAATGCGAAGAAAAACGTCACCGTGGACGGCAAAAAAGGAATAATCATAGCCGGCCGCATAAGCGCCGGAGAAGAAGTTCGAGCGCGCGCGATCGGAAACTATATGGCGACGCCGACGGAAATAGAAGCCGGCGGAAGCCCGAAGGTGCGCGACGAACTCCGCCAGATCGAGGAACAGAAGAAAGGCATAAAGCTGAATCTCGACCGAACGGAGAAAGGCGTAAAATCACTTAAGCTTCTGCAGGAAAAGCAGGGCGCCCTTCCTCCCGCTAAGCGCGACCTTCTTCTGCAACTCACACGCGCGCAATTTAATCTGATGGGCCAGTTGAAAAAACTGGAATCGAGGGAAGAGGAGTTGGAGGAAATACTCGCGTCTTCATTCAAGGGAAAAGTTGTTGTCTCGGAAGCTATTTATCCGGGCGTTAAACTGATAATAAAGCAAGCGGTTTTGCATGTAAGGGACCAGATCAACGCCACGGTATTTTATGAGCAGGACGGCGAAATACAAATCGGAGTTTACGGTTAACAATGGATTCGCCCGCTGCTTGAAAAGGAGATGTGAATCATGTCAATTCGTTCAGTGGACATGATGATTCTTTTCTCCAAAACGGCTGATGTTGAGAAAGCGCAACAGGGCGAGCAGCAGCAGGCCAGAATTACCCAGCAGACGATCTCCGCGGAGGAGGTCAAGAGCAAGGATTTAAAGCAGACCCAGGTGCAGCGGACCGAAAGGGAGAACGACGCCGAACGGATCAGGGAGCAGAACGAGAGAAAGCGAGGCAAGCGCCTCGGAGCTCAATCGCAGGGCGGCGGGCAAGAGGAAACCGAAGAGGAAACCGGACAAAAACAGGACCAGCAGCGGCAAAAGTTCCGCTTGCCGCCCCATTCCGGACAGATAGATATAAGGATTTAATGCCGGACCATGTTGACTTAGCGCCGGATGACAGATATTAATAATGTGACAAAGCTAGGAGGAAAGATATGAAACTGAGCACCGAATTAAAAAATCTTCCGGTCGTCAGTATCGCCGAAGGCGAAGAAGTCGGCATGGTTAAAGATTTTATTATTGACCCCGTGTCGAAGTCCATCGTGGCGCTGGTGATCGAGGATAATCTGTGGGAAGGGCCCAAGGTGATTTCGTTTTCGCTGATACACAGTATCGGGGATTTCGCGATCACGACCGAGAACACGTCTTCTGTCGTTCCGCTCATCAACATGCCCGAACTCACGGAACTCATCAAGAAGAAACTGAAGATCATTGACGGCAAAGTCATCACGCGCGCCGGCCGGCTCGTTGGATTCGTAAAAGAATACAGCATCGACGACCGCACAGGCGAGATTATCGGTTTCGAGTTGAAGAGCGACGCCAATATAGTGTCGCCGGATCAAAACGTGATACCGAGCGACTGCGTCGCGACGATAGGAAAAGACATCATTATCGTCGATGAGGACGTAGAGACATCTCTACGTTCCGACCATGGCCAGGCGGCTGCTTCCGTTACAGGAATGGCAAGGCCGGCAGCGCCGAAACCAGCGCCGAAAGCGCCGGCTTTCACGCCGCCTCCCGCGTCGGCTCCGGATATCTATGAAGCGCCGGAACCTGTCGCCGCGCCCGCTCCGAAAAAAGCAGCCCCAGCAGACGCCGCTGTTGGCATCGACGCCGAATCAGATGTGGACATTGAAGAACTTCTCGACCTCGACGCGGCGGCTGAAACTTCAGGCAAAGTCGAAGAACCTATTTCGTCCATCGACACTGAAGAAGCCGGGTCCGAAGAAGGCAGAGAAAGCCTCAGCGAGATTTTCGAGCGCAGGCAGATCAAGTACATGCTCGGCAAAAAAGTCAGCAAAGACGTCGCGTCCGAAGACGGCCGCCTCATCATAAGCCAAGGCGAGACGATCTCAGATGACGTAATTAAGAAAGCTAAAGCGTCCGGGAAGTTTCTCGAACTCTCGATGAACATCGAAATCGAAGAGTAATGTAGTATATACCACAGCGAATTGAAACGGGCCGAAAGGCCCGTTTTTTCTTTGGTTCGATTTCCTGCCGATTTTCAGAGCTATTGCCACGGATAGCGAAGGCATATTAGCGCGTATGCGATATCCGCTTATGACGGCAAAAAGACCGGATTCTCCAATATTGCGGCTTCGGGGCGACAGAGTTAAGGGAATAATTGCTGTACATCAATAATGTGGTCAGGGCGTATAAATTATGAGGTAAGAGGCTGAGCTTGTGTTGTTGAAGTTGTCAGAGGCGACGATTGTGATGACGTTGTTGCCCGGAATGAGGTCGAGGCTCGTTGTGAAAACGCCGAGGGAGTCGACTGTCATGGCGGCGCCGTTCAAAGTAGCGGTCGAATTTTTTTCGACTGAAGCGCGAACCGTCACGGGAGTTGAGTTTGTGGGATAATACTGGGCTCCGACAGGCCCGATGAGCGGGAACGGATCTATCAGCATAATAGACGGGGCTGTTGTGTCTTTCGAAATTGTTCTCTTAAGGGAAATCTGATTTCCGAACGGATCGGAAAGCTTGGCGACGATATTATTAACGCCTTCGCGCAGGTATATTCTGACGTTGAAAGTGCCTGTAGCTGGGAATTGCGTTTCGCCGGATAGGCCGCAGCAGATAGACATGTATGCGGCGCCCCAGTCGTCAGTTCCATTGTCATCGGCGGCGCCGCTGAAAGTGACATAGGCGGCGGTTGTGGCGAAATGGTCCGGCGGAGAAGTGAGCGACAAACTCATTAGAGTCGTTTCCACGGAATTTTCTGTCATGCTTATAAGAGTGCCGCTGCCGCCGTACGCTTTCAGTGAATATGAAGATGTCGCCGTGGAAACGTAATGAAAATTCCCGGCGCTGTATGTCGCGCTGTCGGTCATGTCGTCGCCGGTGAACGGATTTGTGGGAATCTCCGGAAAAGTCGCGCCGGAAGTTTGCAGATAGCTGATAAGGCTATTGAATGATGCTGTATTCGGATAGCCTGAGTATTCTTCGGCGTAAGCTTCGATTCCGTCCCGGAGTTTATCAACTTCAGATATTGTGTCGCTTTCGAGAGTGTTCGCTTCGCTGCAGTCGATGTTGTACTGCTGGTTATGATAAATCATCCGCCAGCCGTCGAAAGCTACTGTGCCGGAGGCGATGACCATGGTGACCGTATGAGTGGTTTCAGGCAGGTTGGATGCAATGCGGTAATAGGAAACATACTCGTCGCTATATCCCTCATAAGGCATTTCCGCCGCCAGATTGAGAGTCCCGACTTGAACGCCATCGACATAAAAAGTGACTTGCCCGTTGTTGTTGTAGCGGCCCTTCGGGAAGAACATCACGCCAACTTCCTTGAAAGGGTTGGTCATTGAAGCGGAGATTCCGGCAGTGGTTCCGATAGCGGATATCCAAGTATATTGCGCGGTTCCGTCGAAAAGGTACCATGACTCGGGTGTGGGAAGGTAATAAGTGACCTGCCCGAATTGCGCCGTGGTTCTGACCTGTTGGTCGAGAGACGGCGGGTACCAAGGCGGGGCGGTGATCGGCATTCCGGAATCCAACATCGCGGCAGACCTGCCCCCGCCGCCCCCGCACCCTGCGAGTCCGAATAAAAGCGCGCAAAGCGCCGCCGCTAACGGTATTGCGAATAATTTTGAAGCGTATTTTAAAAACATCACACTCAATTATCGGTAAAAATGCGAAAATAATGAATAATTGTCACAAAATAATATTAAAATATCACAGGCGGTCGAAACACAGCCGGCAACTGCGATTAAAATAATGATGTCGGAAAACATATACAAAAAGCCGAAAAGTATAAATCGCAGAACTGGAGTCTGTTTGAAAGATGTTTTTATGGTCGGTAATGCGGCATTAGACAAAGCGAAACGGGAGAATGATGGGAAATTATCATTTAAATGGAATTGTTTTGCAAAATCAGGATGTCGGAGAACGGGACGTTATCACTACGATATTCAGTGAGGAACGCGGAAAAGCCCGATTCTTGGTGCGCGGAACAAAAAAACTGGAAAGCACGCTAAGAGCGGCGGTGGAACCGATAACGGAGGGCCACTATTTTCTGGCGGAACGGCGAACATTGGACATACTGAGCGAATGGGAACCGATTGAATATAACATGGAATTGAAGAGAGACGGGTCTAAAACAGCGCTTGCCGCGTATATTATCCGGTTTCTGCTTGAATTATGCCCTGAAAATTCGCCAGAAAAGGCTTTGTATACTCTTTTAAAAAATGTAATTTACATTTTACATACAGATATTAACCATGATATAATGAAGTTGATTATTGAATGGGGATTTTTGAAAGCATCAGGATTGGCGCCTGAATTTGGCGTTTGCGCGAGTTGCGGGCAAACAAAGAGCGCCAGGTATTATTTTTGGGATATCGTGGAAGGCGCGTTTTATTGTGATCGATGCGCGGGCGCCGGCGGAAGGTCTTTTGTTAAGCTTGGTTTAGGAGAAATCGAATTGGGGAAAAAGATAGAAGCGGGAACGGAAGTTCTTTGCAATAAAGAATACGCATCAATCGAAGCGGCCAAGAGTTTTAAAAGCGGGTTAGCGTATGACGCAAGGGTTGAAGGTGTCTTCTTATCAACTTATTCCCGAGCCACATCCAGTTTCATCGGATATCACCTTAGAGAAGATATTCCCGGCTGGCATTTGAAACACTGAAGCCGGAGACAGTTTGCCGTAAAGAGAAATTGATTTAAGAAGCGAAGGATTGAACGTCAAAACAACTGTAGTTTGGAGGGCGGTATGTTCAGAACCATTTTGAAAACCCGGTTCACGCGATGGGTGGCTGTTTTTCTGATTGCGGCCATTACACTGACTATCTCCAACACTGTGACGCCAGTAAGCGCGTACGCGCAGAGCGTCGGCGGCAAGGATGTGAAGCTGAATATAGCCGCCATCGGGATAGAGAACCTGACAAAGCAGGATGTTTTTGACGAAAAGCATGGAATGGATATGCTGCTCGCCGAGCTCACGGACGTGGATGGAATAGAGCTCATGGCGCAAGAGCAGGTGATGACGAATCTACAGGACCTCGAGCCAAATCCGGACGTTGCGATATCAGTCGGCCAAGCGATCGGCGCGGATGCGGTGATAGTAGGATTCATATCGGATTTGAAATTCACAGGCTCCGAGCAGGCTGAAGTTGAAGTCGGAATTTCAATATACGGAGTGGCGGATGGAAATCTTTTAAGCGAGGCGATGGTTGTAGGCCGCGCGACGCGCCTTGGCTTCTCCGGGACTCCGGAGCAGTTGGCGGAACTCGCTGTCCGCGACGGTGTGCACACGGCGATCGGTTTCGTGTTCGAAAACATGAACCACTACGGCGTCGTTACGATGGTAAAAGGGAATGAAGTTTTTACGAACATGGCGGAGCGCGACAACGTAAGAAATGGCGCCGAGATCGCCATATTCCGCGAGAACAAACAGATCGCCTCGATAGAAGTCAAGGACACGAGCATCGCGCATTCATCAGGAACGATAATCGACCAGAAAAAGGGCGTCAGCATCAGATCGGGCGACAAGGTCCGCTTAGTTTACACGCCGTGGACTACGACGCAGACGCAAGGCTATACGAAAGTGCCGAAGAAGAAGAAATTCAATCCGGTGATCGTCGGGCTTCTGGCTGTCGGATTGATAGCGGTGGCGTCACGCGGAGGCAACAAAGCCGAGAATCCCACGGCGGCGAGCGGCGAACAAAGCGTGGCGAGCGCCGACGGACGGGTTGTCGTTTATTCGCCCACTCCGTTCAACGCGAATTACATTCCGGCGCCTCCGGTGAAAATAACAGATCCCAATGCAACCGATCTCGCAGCCTGCATGAATTCCTCTACATTAATCGAACCGATTGTTTCTCCAACAACTACCGCATACGAATTCTATCTCGCGACGAGTCCGAGATCCTCAACGCTTCCCGGCTCTGGATACACGCTGATATTCGACATGAACGGCGTGGACGTCTCCGGCGTCAGCACATCTAAACTGAAGTGCGCGACGTGCAACAAAGATCTCGGGCAGTGGGAGATTGTTGACTCGATGTACGATAAATACCTGCCGATTGGCAATCACTACGGAGTTAAGTGCTCGGCGGCCCATTTCACGCCTTACGTAGTTATTAAAGACAAGCGCGTCGATCCATGCCCGCGGCCGAGCAATTTCAAGGCGCAGTGCGGAGACGGCAAGGTGACGCTTACTTGGGACCCGGTGAACTGCACATACGCTACCGGTTACCGGGTGTATCAATGTTCGTCGACTTCCTGCCCGACAGTTAAGGGAACGCTCGACGGAAAAAACACCGCTTCAGTCATTTATGACGCATCGAACGATGTGCAGGCATGCTTCGCGGTTGAGGCCATCAGCAGCAATGCGGGACAGGACGCGGAAAGGACGCTTATAGCTTGCGCGACGCCCTCCGCGAATCCCGAGGTTTGCAAGATCGAAGCGATTACGCTTGTCAGCCCGGCGTCAAATGCCCTCCTTGAAAGCGACCACCCGACTTTCATTTTCATAGGTTCAGGAACAGAGGATTATTATATCCTTACGGTCACGGACGCGCTAACGCAGAATGTTATGTACACGGCTTCAATCGTTGGCGAAATGAATGGACAAACAGGAGAACAGCCGCGGCAGACTTATTCGAACAATTACGCCGGAGTGGCTCTCGTAAATCAGAAAAGTTACAGGTGGATAGTCGAGGGTTACAGAAATATTATCGGCAGGGACAAAGTTTCCACGCCTTTTTACTTCACATACGTCGGCGGATCAACCGGCACCGGCTGTTGCGCGCTTGAGACTTCGCCCGATACAATTTATCCCAACAATCCGATTACATTGCAGGCGGAAAGACCCACATTCGTATGGAAAGAAGTCCAGTGCGCGAAATACTACACATTTGACTTGAGGAACGGAAGCGGCACCCTGATTGAAGCTCCGGAACCGATCGACGTCAACACCCATACCTATACCGGCTCGCCGCCGCTGGTGGCCAACGAACAATATACATGGCAGGTTGAGGCGCATAACGGATGCGGCTTGAGCGTTTTCGGCAATCCGGCTCATTTTACAAAGGTGACTGCTGGAACAAACTTTGAACTGCCGATACCGTTGTGGGTAAGCGGCGGTCTTGATCCGGTGATCGAAGGCGACCAGTTTGTGTCGCTCCGCTGGTATGAAGAACCAGCCACGGAAGTGATAGGTTATAACATATATCGGGGCGAGGATGGCGGCACTCTATCGCTCATCGATACTGTATACAAAACCCAGCTAAGTTCGCCGCTTCCGAGCGCTAAATGCCCCTTCCAGTTCTCGGAGGAGGCGCCGGGATACTGCGATATCAGCATAACGAACGGAGTGAAATACTATTACAAAATCGCCTGCATCCAGTCCGGCGACGCCGTCGGCAAACTTTCGTCGCAACAGCCGGCGCAGTCGCCGTTGCAGCGCGCCATCCTGATGGGGCCCGGCGACAACGTTTCCACAGACGTGACGTCCGACACCCCCACATTCATGTGGTTCAAGATAAACGGACAGGGCATAAATTATATCCTGACTCTTGTCGACAACGATACCGGAGTTGTTGTATGGCAACCGATCGTGTCTACGACGAGCATTGTTTATAACGGCCCGGCGCTGCAGCTTGGAAAGGCTTATCGGTGGTCCATCAAAGCATATAATGACAGCATCCAATCAGATGAGAGCGAAACGCACAGATTCGTCAAGAAAGAGGCGGCCGGAAAGCCCGACAAGCCTTATTTCTGCGGCGGAACACACTGCTCGCCGCAACAGTCTTCGTTCTATTCCACCAACGACACCAACGATTCAATTAAATTGTTCTGGGAAAAGCCGACCGGCGACAACATCGTTTCCTTCCTTGTCAATCGATGCACAGCTCCCGGAGTCTGTTCCGGGCCGGTGGTGGCCACTGTCAGCAACACTGCTTGCAGCGCCACGCTTACGAAAGTTGTCTGCTTCGAAGATCCCTATCTGGATCGCGGCGCGGATTATTATTACAGCATAATCGCGGTTGACAGATCATCTAATAAAAGCGATCCGCCGACTGAGACGCCTGAAAAAATCACCTTGCTGTTCAAGGGCCCGACTCTCGTGTCGCCGGTGGGAGATCAGGTTGTCTATTATCCCAATCCGGATTTCCAATGGCTGAAAATGAACGGCGCCGAGCAGTACATCGTCCAGGTCGCAAATAAAAACGACGGATTCGGAAATCCATCCAAACTGCTCTGGTCTTTTAACGCGGGAGCAAGCACGCAGGCGACGTTCAATTCCGACAACTCTGCGGCCGGCCCGCTCAAGAACAAAGAGCCGGACGTGCCCGGAACCGAATATTCATGGCGTGTTTGCGTCACTAACTCGCATTATCCGCTGATAGAGTCGTCAAACTGCTCGACGAGAAATTTCTATAAGAACCTGCTGCCTCCAGATATCGTTTCGCCGGCGACGAGCGAACGTGTCGTCAACAATGAAATCACGTTCAGGTGGACTAAGACGCCGGGCGCGGACGGTTATATGGTGCGTTTGTGCAAGCGGGTAGGCACCGGGTCCAACTGCAACACGCTACCTATTGTTTATCAAACTGATGTCTCCGGCGCCGATACTATTTCCAACACGATGAGTTCGGTCATGCTCGACAGTTGTAATATTTCGATAGACCCGAACTGCACATGCAACTATCAGGGCTGCACACATGACGGCTCTTATTATTGGGAAGTAAGGGCATACGACTCGAATGGCGCCACTTCAGGGAGTTGGGCGAACGCTAAACGCGCTTTGTTCTACAAAGTGAACAGCCCCGCGCCGCAACTCGTGATTCCTACGGCAGGCCAAGTTGTCGGACCAGACCCGTCTTGCGGACTCGGTCCGGACTTCTATGGCAGTCCCACGTATAACTACAAAATAATGTTTTCCTGGATGACTCAGAGCGGCTCGAATTCATACCAAACACGAATAGAATCAATTGAAGCTTCGGACGACGGGTCGGCAACGAGCACACCGCATATTGTCACCGTGTTCGAACAGGACATGTCAACAAACGGATTTAACACTAACACGAACTGCGGCGGCGGCGGCGGCGATTACGTAATTCCGTTCTCTGCCGGACAACGATACCGCTGGAACGTGACTACTCAGGACAATCCGTATGAAGCGGCCAACGCACGCGAGTTTATCACAGGCCTTCCGGCGCCGCACCTTGTCGCTCCTCTTAACAATGAGCCTGTCATGCTTGATGACGACTGCGACGGCAACGCTTCCTTCCTCTGTCTGCATTTCAAATGGAACGGCGGAACATGGCAGACAGGGACGACCGGCCCGACTCAGGAGATTCCCGGCGTGATAGGCGCCTCAAGTTATGACATCGAAATTTACAAGAACGGGCTGCCGGTTTTGTGCAACCGCCAGGTGACGATCCCCTCCACAACCGCAGTGACCAACACAACAAACACGTTCTGCGACCTCTCGACCGCGAGCGTTATAAACGGCGACACGTTCACATGGCGCGTTCGCGCTCGGGACGCAACAGGCCTTACCACTCCTTCAGGAACAGGAATACCCAGCCCGTGGACGCCGTTTAACCAGTTCACGGTTCTCATTCCCCCGGTCGTGCTCGCTTCTCCGCCGGACAATTCTACTGTCTGCGATCCATACAACGACCCGACCAACATTGTAACCGCTTGCACTATTGTCGACTGCCTTGACATGTATTATTCATGGAGCCCGCAGCCGCACGCCAATCTGGCCTGCTATCGAATCGAAATTTCTGACACCTACGATTTCAGAAATCTCATTTTCGCGGATAACTCTCAGTCGCCGATCAACACTTTCCCGTGCCCGCTCAAGCAATGTTATCAGGCCGGCGAAACAGAGGGCAAGTATATTCCGATGATGAACGGCGTCACCTATTACTGGCGCGTGGGGTCAAGCGTTACGCAGGGCACGACTTGCGGTTCCACCTGGGTATATTCGGATGTCTGGGAATATTTCAAGCGGCCGCCGATGCCTAAAAATCTTTCGATTACTGCGACGACAACCAGCGCCGCCCTTACTTGGACCGCGCCCGAAGACTGTCGCGGCAATATCAGCAGCACGAGCCAGCCAATCAGCTTCCCGGACGTTCCCCCGAACGTCGGCGGATACATTGTTTATCTCGAACAACAGTTGCCTGATCCGAGCAGTCCTCCGACACATATAATTGGCCGTTTGAGCTACACCGCCTCAAACATAGCGATCGGAAATCTGACCGCTGACACCGACTACTATATATGCCTAACTACGGTTGACGGTTCCATGTTCGAAACGCATCCGGGACACATCAGCAACTACGTCTGCTCGTTTACTCACACGCTTCCAGAGCCGACAACTCCATAAAACGCAGACAACGAAAAAGCGGATACACGAATCTGAAACAGCCTCCCCCGAAAAAGGGAGGCTGTTTTTATTTTGCGCTGATTCAGACCGGATTAACTGATTCAATAACTGATTCATTAAGCTTAATATAGCAAGTGTTCAGAGCGCGAAATAATTAACCGGTTTCCGGCCCTGCAAACCGAATCCGCGCCGTCTTTCAAGCAGACTGACAGCATTAAAGCAGTTGTTTCTTTCATTTCCTGGGTGTTAAGGCTCGGGTTGTTCCATGGGCGGCGCGGCGTCGGTTTGAGCGAAGGAGGGCGATCGTTTAATCAAACATCCCGCAAGGACGGCAAGAGCCGCAACCATGTGGACGTAATAACCGCGATTCGCTGAAAAGCCAGACCCGGTGTTCGATAGCAACTCGGTTTTTAGAAACAGGGAAACCATAATAAGATAAGCGTCTGAGACAAACGCAGCGCCGGCGAACTGTTGGAAATTCGATAGAAAACCATTTGATTTCTTCAGGATTAGAAGAAAGACGCAGTAAAAGAAAATTAGAGCGATGAAATTTATTTTGCTAAAAAACATGCTGTAAAGCAGAAGTATGAAAATAAATCCCGCAGCGATCAGGCCGCGCTTGAAATATTTATTGTACAGATTTTGCGGCAGCGCAAAACCCTTCATTGAGAGAGCGATAAAAATCAAAATAGCGAAATAGGGGATGTAAAACAAAAACGGGAATGAACGCGACCAGGGAACTCCAACGCCCATCATTGTTTTCGGGGGCGGCAAAATGCCGTAAGGCAACCGGGAAGCGGCTGCGAAAAGAATGAGTCCGAGCGCTGTCAGGACGTTTCCGGCGCTGAAAATCTCAGAGGGATTTAGCGGCGTGCTCTCTGATTGCCTGAGCCGAAATCTGATTGGCCGCTGCGCGGTTGGGGCGTCGAACTCTGTTTTAGGTTCCGCTGTCTTCGGCGCAATCGGCGAGAACGGTTCGATTTTTCCGCCGCAGCCGGTGCAGAACTTCGCATCCGCTTTCACTTCTTTATTACACTTAGGGCATATCGGGTTTCTGGGTAGCTTAATCTGCTCGGGCGCCGATTCGGGATCATTTTCCATCATTTTTGAGATAAGTTTCTTTTGCAGGTCCAATGTTTCTTCGGCGCTTATCGGTCTCCGCCAGTCGCAATATAAACAAGTCGGCCTGTTCGCATATATCGGCCGGCCGCACTGAGGACATTTTTCGCTCGCTTCGTTCAATTGATATATCCCAACGTAATTGTTTCTAAAACGATCAATATTTGATCTTAGATTTTATAAACTATTAAGTCAAGTTGCTGCGTCATGATGAAACGCGGGCGCCATCGCGAGATTTGAATTTTCGATGAATGAAAGCCATAATTGATTTGTTTAGAGATCATTGGCAAAGGAATAACCTGATGCATGAAATGGCAATTACGCAGGAAATAGTGAATGTTGTCGATGAGGCGCGCCTCGGCGCAGGCGAAAATGCGCAAGTGGTCAAGGTTGTGATTCAAATCGGCAAATTCACCGCTGTCGTTCCGGATTGCATAAAGTTTTATTACGACATGATGACGGAGAATACGCCGATGCATGGCGCGGAACTGGAGTTCAATGTTGTTCAGACCGTGGTTCATTGCAAAGGCTGCGGCGTCGATTTTGAATTCGAGGAAGTCAGTTTCATCTGCCCGGAATGCGGGAGCGGCGACACGGATATAATTTCGGGCAGGGAGCTTCTCGTTGAATCAATCGAAGTCTCATAGCATTTCAACGCGTTAACAGGCTTCAAAAGTTGCTTTACAGTTATTCGACAGGCGCGGACTGCCGGCGGCGCGCCGGAGAGAGCGCCAACCTGAAGCGAAAGAGACATCGCCTACTATATGAGAATATTGTTTGTAAGACCTCCCAGCATCATGGGACGGGAACACGCACATGCTCTTCAGCACCCGATCAACCTCTGCTGGCTCGCCGCCGCCGTTCGCGACGGCGGCTTCGAACCGGCGATTCTCGATTACGAAGTGATTCCATGCGCTGACGGAGATTTCGCCGCGCGGCTGCGTGAGATGAATCCAGGAATAGTCGGGTTCACCGCAATGACGCCGTCGGCTGACGCTGTCGCCAGAATGGCAGAAACGGCTAAACGCGTTTTGCCGGAAGCGCTGGCGGTAATCGGCGGCCCGCACGCTTCGATTCTGCCGGCGGAGACGCTGAAAAAGTATCCTCAGTTCGATGCGGCTGTGATCGGAGAGGGCGAGACCGCCTTTCTCGAACTGTGCCGCGCCGCTCGCGAAGGCGTTATGGGAGTTGCGTCTATTCCATCGGTTATCATCCGAAGGGGCGGCGCGCTGATAGGAGACCCGGCGCGGCGAGCGGAGCCGTTGGACCTTGCGACTCTGCCGCTTCCAGCGCGTGAATTGCTTGAACTTGATCTCTACATTGGCGCGCCGACTCCCGGAATTCCCGGCAAAAACTATCGCGCTACGCAATTATTCACCGCTCGCGGCTGCCCCGGCAAATGTATCTTCTGTTGCTCTGAGCAGGTGTTCGGCCGCCGTGTGAGGCACAGGCCGCTCGATCATATTCTGAATGAAATAGAGCATTGCAGAAGCCGATTCGGCTTCAATCACTTTACGATAGACAACGATACATTCACAGACGACAGGGCCCGGGTTTTGGAATTCTGCGCCGCTGTTTCAGGCATGGGCATTACGTGGGATTGCGACACGCGAGTCGACCGTGTGGACGAAGAGCTTTTAAGCGCGATGGCCGGCGCGGGTTGCGTCAAGGTGGCGTTCGGCGTTGAATCCGGCAGCCCCCGCGTTCTTAAATGGATAAAGAAAGGCATCACCGTCGATCAGGTTCGCGACGCGTTTCGCTGGACGCGACGGGCAGGGATGCTTTCGTGCGCGTTTTTCATGATCGGCAATCACCCGGACGAAACGGAGTCAGACGTTAAAGCGACGAGCCGATTGATACGCGAGATATCGCCGGACCTGATTACTGTCGCGATTTCGACGCCGTATCCGACAACGGAGTTAAATCGACTGATGCGAGAGGCCGGTTTGCTCGGCGACCTACCGTGGAGCGCTTACGGCGGCTCGTTTCACGGCGATCCGGTCACCCGAACGCGGACGCTTTCTCCCGAGAGACTTAAAGCTCTTCAGTCGCGGATGTTGCGGAGCTTTTTCCTGCGGCCCGCTTATATTCTCAAAAGAATGTCCGGCATCAGAAATCTCAACGACGCGCTTTACTGGTTCGGCGCCGGCGTTCAGTTTCTCATATATCTGATAACACGGGAAAGAGATAAAGCGCCGAAACAGCGAGGCCGTTAAGCGGATAATCATTCTCGCCGGCCGTTAATAGCATGTTTCATTATTCATGCCGGTTTGACGCTATGAGCGGCGGGTGTTACAATCAATTCAAATTAGAGGCAGGAGGGGTTAAAGATGACGGAAATAGTAGACATCTGGGCACGGGAGATAATTGATTCTCGAGGAAATCCGACAATTGAAGTTGAAGTGATGCTGTCAAGCGGAGCGCAAGGGCGCGCGGCTGTTCCTTCGGGAGCTTCGACTGGCATCCGTGAGGCATTGGAGCTGCGCGACGGGGACGCTTCCCGATTCGGCGGGAAGGGCGTTCTCACGGCTGTTGAAAACGTGAACGGCGAAATCGCCGACACCATAATTGGAATGGACGCGCTCGATCAGCCTGCGGTTGACGCGGCGATGATAGCTCTCGACGGGACTGAGAATAAGGGACACCTCGGCGCGAATGCGACGCTCGGCGTTTCTCTCGCGGTGGCTAAAGCGGCCGCGGAGGCGGTTGGTTTGTCGCTTTATAAGTATATCGGCGGCCCGAATGCGAAAGTGTTGCCTGTTCCGATGATGAACGTGCTTAACGGCGGCGCGCACGCGGACAACAATGTTGATTTGCAGGAGTTCATGATAATGCCTGTCGGCGCGGCTTCGTTCCCGGAAGCGCTTCGCATGGGCGTCGAGACATTCCATAAACTCAGCAAGGTTTTGAAAGATAAAGGCTACAACACATCTGTTGGCGACGAAGGCGGCTTCGCTCCCAACCTTAAGTCGAACGAGGAAGCGGTTGAATTGCTTCTTTCGGCGATCGACAAGGCCGGCTACAGTGGCAAGATCTGTATCGCTCTCGATCCGGCTGCGAGCGAGATTTACAAAGACGGCCTTTATCATCTCGACAGCGGAAAAGTGAAACTCACTTCCGCCCAAATGGTTGATTTCTATGCCGACTGGGTCTCGAAGTATCCTATCATCTCCATTGAAGACGGGCTGGCTCAGGAGGACTGGGATGGCTGGAAGCTTATGACCGATAAATTAGGCCATAAAATACAGATAGTGGGCGACGATCTGTTCGTCACCAATACAAAGATACTTGCTGAAGGAATTGAGAAAGGCGTCGCGAACTCGATTCTGATCAAGTTGAATCAGATCGGAACGCTGACGGAAACGCTGGACGCGATAGAGATGGCGAAGACCGCCGGCTATACCGCCGTTGTTTCGCACCGCTCCGGCGAGACGGAGGACACAACTCTGGCCCATGTGGCGGTGGCGACCAACGCCGGACAGATCAAAACCGGCTCCGCGTCGCGCACGGACCGCATCTGCAAGTACAACGAGCTTTTGCGAATTGGCGACGAGCTCGGCGAAACAGCTGTTTTTAAAGGGAAAAAGGCTTTCTACAATATTTAACACAGGCGTTTTGCCGCTGAGAAAAATGACACGCTAAGATGACATAAAGCCGCGCCGATAAATAGGCGCGGCTTTTTCACATACGGAGGCTTGAGCAATGGCAAAGGCGGCAGCAAAGAAAAATGCGGCTCCGGCGCGAACGAAGAGCGCTGTAAAATCCAAATCGCTTGTTCCCCACATGCAGTTCGGCGCAGATGTATGCGGCGACCCGGAACAGGCAATGAGCCGCGAATGGCTTGAAACGAATGGAATAGGCGGATTCGCATCATCAACAATCATCGGCGCGAATACGCGGCGCTATCACGGCCTGCTTGTCGCCGCTCTTCAGCCGCCCTCGGGCCGCGTTGTCGCTCTCTCGAAACTTGAGGAAAGCGTCACGACCCCGGACGGGCTTATCGAGCTTTCCACGAACCGATATCCAGGCGCTCTGCATCCCAAAGGCTACGAGGCGCTCGATTCTTTCAACCTCGACCCGCTGCCGCGCTGGGTTTTTAGGGCGGGGAAGTACTTTATCGAAAAAACGCTTTTGCTTGAATATGAAAAGAATACGGTTTGGATCCGCTATCGTTTTCTCAACTCGAAAAAGAAGCCTGTGAAATGTCCGAAGGGTTTTCATCTTTCGGCGCGTCCGTTATTTGCGTTCAGGGATTATCACCATCTCGGCCGCAAAAACGATTGCTTCTATTTGCCTGTCGGCGAGTCGGGCGCAGGCCTGTATCTTAAACCTTATGACTGTCTCGCCGGAATGAGCGCGAATTTCTGCTGCGGCTCGTTCGAAGCCGCGCCTGACTGGTATTACAACTTCCAATATGACGTTGAGAGGGAGCGCGGACTCGATTTCGAGGAGGACCTTTATTCTTCCGGCGTTCTAAAAGCCGGCGAGGAATTCGGCGAATGGGTTTTGCGATTTTCGTTCGAGAGCGATTCTATTAATCCGGAGGAAATGGCTGGCGAGTTCGAGATGCTTGTGGGAACCGAGCTAAAGAGGCGCGAAGGATTGCTAGCAGGTTTTGAGAAGGCGGATGAGCCGACGAGGCGTCTTGCGGTTTCAGCCGATTCATTCGTGGTTAAGCGCGGAATCAGCGGCAAGACGGTCATAGCCGGCTATCACTGGTTCACGGACTGGGGCCGCGACACTATGATCTCTCTGCCGGGCCTGACTCTCGCCGCAGGCCGCTATGAGATCGCTCGTAATATTCTCACGACTTTCGCCAGGCATATCCGCTACGGGCTCGTTCCGAACCGGTTTCCGGACGACGGCGAAACGCCAAGCTACAACTCGGTGGACGCGGCGCTGTGGTATGCGCTCGCGGTCGACGATTACATAAAAGCGTCGGGAGACGCTGACATATTGAAGGAAGTATGGGGGCCGTTGATCAGCATTGTCGGCGCGTTCAGGCAGGGGACGCTGAACGACATATTCATGGACGAAGACGGACTGATCTCGGCTGGATTCCCCGGATCGCAACTTACATGGATGGACGCGAAAGTGGGCGACTGGGTGGTGACGCCGAGGCACGGCAAGGCGGTTGAAATAAATGCGATGTGGTATAACAGCCTTCTGGCTATGGCCGGGTTCGCAGCCCGGCTCGGCGAGGACCCGGCGAAGTATGCGCAACTCGCGGCGCTTGTCAGGTGCGAGTTCGAGAGTCAGTTTTGGAACGAGGAGAGAGGTTGCCTTTACGATGTAATCGGACCGGGCTGGGCCGACGGAAAGGTGAGGCCGAACCAGGTGTTCGCGCTATCGCTTCCGGGCGAGCTGCTCAGCTTCCAGAAACGCGAAAGTATATTAAAAGTAATAGAAGAGCAACTACTGACGCCTTATGGGCTGCGCAGTCTCTCGCCTCGCGAGCCCGGCTATTGCGGAGTTTACGAAGGCGGCCCGCGTTCGCGGGACGGAGCCTACCATCAGGGCACGGTATGGGCGTGGCTGATGGGGCCGTACATTTCTGCGGTGTGGAACGTGCGCGGCAAAGCGGCAGAGACGAAAAGATACGCCGCCGGGCTGCTTGAGAAATTGGAAGCGCATTTATTCGAGGCGGGACTTAACACGGTATCAGAGATATTCGACGGCGATGCGCCGCACCGGCCGCGGGGATGCATCTCGCAGGCGTGGAGCGTTTCGGAACTGCTGAGGATAAAGAAAGAAATACAGGAAGCCTGAAAGGCGAAAAAGGCCTTTTATTCAATTTCCGGCGCACAGTTGAATTAAACTTTTTATGTGCTACAATAGCATGGACCTTTCTGTTCCACGCGAAGCGGATCAACGGCGCGAACCATGCAGTGGGGCCAAATGACCGAAGGGAGGTAAACCGTTGGCGACTAATAGTTATGAATTGCTTTTCATTACCGAGCCCGCTCTCGACGCAGAGCGGCTTGCAGCTATCCAGGAACGCATAGCGGGGATGATCACGGCAGGAGCCGGTACTGTTGAATCCACAGACGACTGGGGAGTCCGCAGACTTGCCTATAAGATCAAAAAATCTGATGAGGGCAGATACATCCTCATCAATTTTTTGTGCGATCCCGCGCAAATTGCCGCGATAGACAAACAAATCCGGATTATGCAGGACATTATGCGGTTTGTTGTGGTCAGAAAGGGGGACTAACCCCAATGTTCAATCGGATCATTCTGATTGGGCGTCTGACCAGAGACCCGGAGTTGAAGTACACGACGAACACCGGGATTGCGCTTGCGAAGTTCACGCTCGCCGTGGACAGGCCGTTTTCCGCGTCTCGAAAGGACGCAGCCCCGGGCGCGGCAAGACGCGAAAAAGAAACCGACTTTATCCGAATAGTCTGTTGGGGCAAGCTCGCCGAGTTGTGCAAACAACATCTCGGTCGCGGCCGTTTGGTCGCCATTGAGGGGCGTCTCGAAGTCCGTAACTGGGAGACGCCGCAAGGCGAACGTCGCGTAGCTTCCGAAGTGCGCGCGGACGATGTGCGGTTCCTTGACAAAGCGCCGATGCGCGATGGAGACGGAGGCGGCGGCGGTTACTCCGATCACGAGCAATATGATGACGGAGACGACGGCCATTCACATGCGCCGACCGGTGGCAGGCCAATGGATACTCCGCAGCCAGGCGGAAGAAAAGATTTTGGAAAGTACGACAACAAAAAGATCGATGAAGAAATAGATTTGGATGACGACGATCCATACAAGGAGGATTTCTGATATGCACGACGCGAGAGGAAAGGGCGGCAAGAAGAAAAAAGCTTTCTTCAGGAAACGCTCGCGGAAAGTTTGCGAATTCTGCGTTGATAAGACCCTGACGATCAATTACAAAAATATTGACCAGATGAACAAGTACATCACCGACCGCGGAAAGATCAAGCCGCGCCGGATGTCGGGCTGTTGCGCCAAGCACCAGCGGAAGATCACGGCGCAACTGAAACGCGCCCGCGAAATAGCGCTGATCCCCTATACAAAGGACTGACGCGGCGCCCCCATCGACGGAAAGGAGTTTTTACAGATGAAAGTCATATTGTTGCAAGATATCGAAAATGTCGGAGATAAAAACGAGATCAAGGACGTCGCCGCCGGCTACGCGAGGAATTTCCTTTTCCCGCGCAACATCGCCGAAGCCGCCACTCAGTCGAATCTCAAACAACTTGAGAACCGCCTGAAGTACGTCAAACGCCGCGAAGACGTCATTGAGAAAAAGCTCGTTCAACTCACAGGCAAGGTGCAGGGCGCGACCATTGAGGTCGAGGCTCACGCCGGCTTGGACGGAAAACTTTACGGTTCCGTGACCAACAAGCAGATCGCCGCCACGCTCACTGAAAAGCTTGGCGTTGAAGTGGACAAGAAAAGGATAAAGCTGGACGTTCCGATCAAGCAGACGGGCGAATACCAGATTGTCATCGACATGTCTCACGGCAAGAAGGCCGACGTTACTGTGAAAGTCATTTCAGACGCGAAGCTCGAAGAAGCTGAAGCCGCCGCGGAACCCAAAAAGGCCGCGAAGGAAACCCCGGCCGCCGCTGAAGAGGCAAAAGCCGAAGCGCCTGCCGCTGAGGCCGCTGAGTGACTATGAACGGTCCGCGCGCTCTGACGCTCGCGGACCGGCCGATGTTTTTATTTGTTATTAAGGCCGAAGGTTTCGGCTTAATATACCTCAACTATTTTAAACAGAACTAATATGCCGGATGACATTAAACTAACTAAAGTGCCGCCGCAAAGTCTTGAAAACGAGCAGGCTGTTCTCGGCTCGATGATTCTCGACCGGGACCAGATCGCGATCGTCATCGAGATATTGCAGGCCGATGATTTCTATTCGGATAAGCACGGGCTGATTTATAAATCAATCATCGAGATTTACGAACACAACGATCCCGTCGACATGGTGACTCTGATCGAGATGCTCGACCGGAAAGGCATTTTGGAGAAGGTAGGCGGACCGGCTTATCTTACGACACTTGTCGAGGGCGTGCCGACTCCGAAGAGCGCGCAGACTTACGCAAAGATTGTCGAAGAGAAGTCGATGCTGCGCTCGCTCATCAAAGCCGGCAACGAGATCGTCAATCGCGGTTACAACTCGGAAGGCGAAGTCGACGAGATTGTTTCCGAATCTGAAAAACTTCTTTATGACATCTCACGCGGCCGCGCTTTTAAAGATATTTCGCAGATTCAGCCTGTTCTAAAACAGGCTTTCGACCAGATAAACCAGAAATATAAAGACCGCGGAGTCGTGAGCGGCCTGGGGACAGGCTACTCCGCTCTGAACGATCTTACATCAGGGTTTCAAAATTCCGACTTGATAATACTCGCAGCCCGGCCGGGCATGGGCAAGACCAGTCTCGCTTTGAATTTCTGCGAGCACATCGCGGTCGAGCAAAATATCGGAGTCGGGATTTTCAGCCTCGAAATGTCATCGACTCAGCTTGCTACACGGCTACTCTGTTCGCGCTCGCAGGTCGACGCATCGTCTCTTCGCAAAGGGTTTCTCGTTCCTGACGACTGGCCTCGCCTGACAGAGGCGTTCGATGTTTTCTCAAAGGCGCCCATCGTCATCGTCGACCATCCGAATATTTCTCCGCTCGAACTTCGCGCGAAGGCGCGGCGCATGTACAAGGAATTCGGTGTGAGAATGCTTTTCATTGACTACCTGCAGCTCATCAGCGTTTCCGGAAGGCGCCCCGACAGCCGCGTGCAGGAAATTTCCGAAATCACGCGGCAGTTGAAAATGCTCGCCCGCGAACTGGACATACCGGTTCTTGCCATCTCTCAGCTTTCCCGCGAAGTCGAAAAACGGCCTGATAAGCGCCCGCAACTCTCCGACCTTCGAGATTCGGGCTCCATCGAGCAGGACGCCGACCTCGTCATGTTTCTCTATCGCGACGAATATTATGCGGACAAGAAAAGCGAAAACAGCAGCGACGATGATGATGAAAGACAAGTCGAAGTCAGCAAGGAAGCTGAGTTGAAAGTCGCCAAGCATAGACACGGACCGACCGGCAAAATCAGCCTCGTATTCCTGAACCAGTACACGAAATTCGTGGAATCCACTGAACGAGAGCCGTACAGTTAAGAAAACAACGGGCCGGCGCATTGCGCGGCAGGCCATGTGAAATTAATAACAATTGTTCTGAAGCATGGAGGCGTGGCAAATGAAAGCGCTTGTAATCGGCGGCGGCGGCCGCGAACACACTCTCTGCTGGAAACTGGCGCAAAGCGCGTCGGTGACAAAGGTTTACTGCGCGCCCGGAAACGCCGGCATCGCGAGTGTCGCGGAGTGCGTTCCGATCGCCGTGGACAAAATCGAAGAACTTCTCAATTTCGCCATAAAAGAAAAAATCGATCTGACGGTTGTCGGGCCTGAGCTGCCCCTGACGCTCGGCGCGGCCGACGCGTTTAAGGCGGCTGGTTTGAAAGTCTTCGGCCCGGCGAAAGAAGCCGCAAAACTTGAAGGCAGCAAGGTTTTCGCAAAAGAATTCATGAAGGAAATGGGTATTCCCAGCGCCGGGTTCGAGCTTTTCGACAACCTCGACGCGTCCCTGGCGTATCTCGATAAAATATCTTTCCCGACCGTGATCAAGGCGGACGGGCTTGCCGCCGGCAAAGGCGTGCTGGTCGCCAAAGAGAAACATGAAGCGGCTGAATTTTTGAGATCAGTCATGGCGGACCGCGTGTTCGGCGAAGCCGGCGAAAGGGTTATCATAGAAGAATGCCTCGTCGGCGAAGAAACTTCGATTCTCGCGCTGACCGACGGAAAAGACATGGTCGTTCTCACGCCGTCGCAGGATCACAAAAGAGCGCTGGACAACGACGAAGGCCCGAACACCGGCGGAATGGGCGCATACTCCCCTGTTTCCATCGTCACGCCTGAGATTGTCGCGGTTATCCGCGAGCAGGTTCTTCAGCGCGTTGTCGACGGCATGAACAAGCGCGGAACGCCGTACGTCGGAGTGATTTACGCCGGTATAATGCTGACATCAAAAGGCCCGCAGGTTCTTGAGTTCAATGTAAGGTTCGGCGATCCGGAGACGCAGGTTGTGGCGCCTCTGATAGAGGGCGACTTAGGCGAATTGTGTCTCGCCGCCGCGGAGGGCAGGCTGGCTGAAGCGAAATGGAAACCGGCGAGCCGTTCCGCGCTCTGCGTGGTCATGGCTTCGGGCGGATATCCGGGCGGCTACGAAAAAGGAAAAGTCATTGATGGGCTGGAAAGCGCAGCAGCGCTTGAAGACGTTATTATATTCCATGCCGGCACGAAGAAAAAGGACGGACTGTTCGTTACGGATGGCGGCCGCGTTCTCGGAGTCACCGGCATGGGCGATACGCTCGCCGAGGCGCGTCGAAAGGCTTACGAAGCAGTGAAATGCATAACGTGGGAAGGCGTTCAGTTCAGGACAGACATAGGAAAAAAAGATTTAGACAGAAATAAATAATAGAACTCATAAAAGGGGGGGACAGCGATGAAGAAAGAAATACTGCTCACGCCGGGACCATCACAAGTGCCGCCGCAGGTTGCCGCCGCGGGCGCGGTCCCGATCATCCATCACCGCACGAAGGAATTCATGGAAGTTTTCGGACGGCTGATCGAGGGAATGAAAAAAGTTTACGGAACGCAGGGAGACGCTTTCATTCTGGGTTCGTCCGGAACGGGCGCGATGGAAACCTGTGTTGTGAACGCGCTTTCGCCGGGCGACCGCGTAGTGATCGGAATCACCGGAAAATTCGGCGAACGTTTCTCGCTGATGTGCAAAGCGTGGGGCGTTGAAGTTGTCGAACTCGTTCGCGAGTGGGGGCACATCGTCACTCCGGAGGAACTTACGGAAACATTAAGCAAGGAAAAAGATATTAAGGCTGTTTTCATCACGCACAGCGAGACGTCGACCGGAATAATGCATCCGATAGACAAGCTCGGCCCGATCGTTGACGAGTACGGCGCTCTGTTCATCGTCGACTCGGTCAGCGCGCTCGGCGGCCTCGAGATGCGCATGGACGACTGGAAAGTCGACATGGTGGCGTCAGGTTCGCAGAAGGCGCTCATGCTGCCTCCGGGTCTCTCTTTTGTCGGAGTGCGCGGAGAAAAAGCGTGGAAGGCGATCGAAGCCTCGAAGATACCGAAATTCTATTTCGACCTGAAAAAGTACAAGAAGTCGATTATGAAAAGCGGCGATACTCCGTTCACGATTCCGGTTTCCCTATGCCTGAGCCTAGACGAATCGCTGAAGATGATTTTAGGCGAGGGGCTCGAATCGGTTTACGCGAGGCATAAAAAGATGTCCGCGGCGACTCAGGCCGGAATCAAAGCGCTTGGTCTCAAACTGTTCTCCGATCATCTGTCATACGTCGAATCCGTGTTCACGGTTCCGGAAGGCATCGACGGCGGCAAACTTGTTAAGGTTATGACGGACAAGTACGGCGCTCGCGTTTCCGGCGGGCAGGAACCGTACAAGGGCAAGATCGTGCGAATCGCCCACATGGGCTATGTCACGCACCACGATGTTCTTCTGGCGATGACGTCGCTCGAAATGGCGCTTTCCGAAATGGGTTTCAAAGTTGAGCTTGGGGCGGGCACGAAGGCCGCCGAGGAGGTATTCCTTTCATGACACCAAAAACAAAATCGAAACCGAGCGTTCTCATAGCGGACAAGATAGCGGAGGAAGGAATCGAGCTTCTGAAAAAGAAGTGCGATGTCACGGTTTCAACCGGTCTTCCCGAGGCCGACATCATCAAGATAATCCCG